>QEXW01000013.1 GCA_003130845.1 Anaerolineae bacterium | reverse complement strand
GGGGGATACTGGTCAGTTACCCCTGTTCCGATGGGAGAGGGGGGATACTGGTCAGTTACCCCTGTTCCGATGGGAGAGGGGGGATACTGGTCAGTTACCCCTGTTCCGATGGGAGAGGGGGGATATTTTCCTTGTTCCCCTCTCCCTATGGGAGAGGGGTCAGGGGTGAGGGAAGCAATCATTTTCGGCGTCAGGTCGAGCGAATCGGGGATGGCTTGGGCGGCCAGTTCATCCAACAGGCGCGAGGCGGTTCGGTCGGTCATCTCACGCTCCTTTCCAGCAAGCCACGCAGGCGGGCGCGGGCTTCGTTCAGCAGCCATTTCACCGTGCCGGGGCGGGTTTCCAACCGCTCGGCCATTTCCTTTTCGCTCAGGTCGAGATAGTAGCGCATGACAACGGCGGCGCGCTGACGAGGGGAGAGTTGGTCAAGCGCATGGTGGATGTCCCGTTTCAGAGCATTCCACTCGGCCTGGCTTTCCACCGTTTCGGCGGCAGCCAGCCGCGCTTCAACGGACTCCATCTCCACCGAATCCTGCTCCCGTTGCGAGGCGCAGGAGGCCGCCTCTAGCGCGGCATTGACCACGCTGCGCAGGAAATACGGCCCAAAGGGTCGGGTTTCATCGAAACGCCCGATAAGCCGTGCCACTTTTAGGAAGGTCTCCTGCGTCACGTCTTCGGCAGCCTGCGCATCGCGCAAGACCAGGAAGGCTGCGCGCGCCGCCCTGAGTTGATAGCGTTTTACCAGCGTTTCCAGCCCGCCCAGGTCGCCCGCTTTCAGGCGGCGAATGGCGGCGAGGTCATCTTCTTCCATGCGCTGCTCCGTTGGGTGTGAGTCTCACATCTGTAATACCGAATTGTATGTCAAAAGGTTGGGGGAAAACGGACAGTCCCCCGGCCAACCGAGGGACTGTCATCCACAAATATCAAACCAGAGGTTAGAGTGGTCTTGGGCGGGTGAGCAATTCTGGGCGCAAAATCTCGTCCAGGCGTTCAGGGGTGAGCAGGTCGTGTTCTAGCACCACTTGGCGCACGCTCTTGCCGGTTTCATGCGCTTCTTTGGCAACGGCGGTGGCATTTTCGTAGCCAATATACGGGTTGAGGGCGGTGACGATACCAATCGAATGCTCTACAATTTGCCGCAGACGTTCGCGGTTGGCGGTGATGCCGCGCACGCAACGCTCGGCTAGGGTCAGGCAGCCCTGCCGCAGGTAGAGCAGGCTGTTGAGCAGGTTATGGGCAATGATTGGCTCGAACGCGTTGAGTTGCAACTGCCCAGCCTCCGCTGCGAAAGAAACGGTAATGTCGTTGCCAATCACCTCGAAGGCAATCTGGTTGACCACCTCGGGAATGACCGGGTTGACTTTGCCGGGCATAATGGATGAGCCAGCCTGGACGGCGGGCAAGTTGATTTCAGCCAAGCCAGCGCGCGGCCCGGAGGAAAGCAGGCGCAGGTCGTTGCTGGTTTTGGAGAGTTTGACGGCAATGCGCTTAAGCACACCCGAAAGTTGCACGAACGCGCCGGCGTCTTGGGTGGCTTCCACCAAATTGCTGGCAGTGACGAAGGGAATAGCGGTCAATTCGGTCAGGTGCTTGCGGGCCAGGTCGGCATAGCCGGGCGGGGCGTTGATGCCGGTGCCAATGGCCGTGGCGCCCAGGTTGATTTCTTGAATGAGCAGGGCAGCCTCGCGCAGGCGCTGCTGGTCTTCTTCCAACATCACGGCATAGGTGCTGAATTCCTGTCCGAGCGTCATCGGCACGGCTTCTTGCAACTGGGTGCGCCCCATTTTGAGAATATCGGCGAACTCGACGGCTTTGGCCTCGAAATCGGCGCGCAGGATGCCCATCGCTTCGAGCAGGTTTTCGATTTCAAAGCGCAAGGCCAATTTTACAGCGGTGGGATATACATCGTTGGTGCTTTGGCTCAGGTTAACGTGTTCCAGCGGGTGAATTTCGCTGTATTGGCCGCGCGGCAGGCCGAGAATCTCTAGCGCACGATTGGCAATCACCTCGTTGGCGTTCATGTTGGTGGAAGTGCCCGCGCCGCCCTGAATCACATCTACCACGAACTGGTCGTGGAGTTTGCCGGCGCGAATTTCTTCACAGGCCTGCTCAATGGCGCGCGTCTTGCGCTCATCGAGCAAGCCTAGGGCGTGATTGGCACGGGCACAGGCCTGCTTGACAAACGCCAGTGCGCGAATCAGGCTAGGGTGACTGGAAATAGGCACGCCGCTGATGGGGAAGTTTTCCAGGGCACGCAATGTGTGAATGCCGTAATAGGCTTCGGCGGGGACTGACCGCTCGCCGAGTAAATCATGTTCGAGGCGGAAGGGGGATGAATTCATGCCCCAATTGTACATCCCGCCGCGAGATTTTGGCAAAACTACAAGAGCTTCTTCTCATAGGAGAAAAGGTAACTGCCTGCACTCTCCCATAGGAGGATAGAAATGAAAAAACGGATTTCGCTGCCGCAAACAACAAGGCTTTCTCTTCTTCTCCCCTCTCCTGGTGGGAGAATAGGTCAGAGTGAGGGGTAAGAGCAAGTAGGTAGTTACAAAAAAGAAAGGCGAGTGTGTATTGATTTGCGCCCTCTCTATCGTATAATTTTTTATGGGAGGGTCTATGGAAAGCGAATTTTGGAAAACGGAAAACCTGCTCTTTGCGGTGATGCTCACCACCCTTTTATATTGTGGGGGAATGTACTTCTTGCTGTTGCCGGCTTACCTGGAGCGGCTCAGGCGTCCCCGTTCGATTACCCGGTTGGGCGTTGTGCTGCACAGACGTACCAATCTCTACACGCTTATTTTCATTTTTTCCCCGTTGCTTTTTTTGCCTGTGCTGGCCAGCACGTTGTTTTGGCTGTTGTTGAGCATTTTCTCAGTGTTCATGCTGATGGTAATGGCGCCGTTTTACTGGTTGTTTTCTAAACTCCCCTTCAACGAAAACTTCTCGCTCATCCGCCCCTGGAAGCGCCTGGGCAGGCGCATGATGAAACACAGCCGAAAATTACTCCTTTGGCTGCTGGGGGAAGGCACACTGCAGAAGATGCAGCCTCTGCAAGACCAAGCCAGGCAAAGTCATTGACTTTACGGCTAAACCACAAGGGTTTGAAGATGTTTGGGAACGTATTGCTCAACGCAGCAGTCAGGTTGAATCGTTTGCATTCCCAGCCATGGTAATAGTTTCCCAATTAGATGCGGAGGAGCGCTGGCAAAGGCAAACGCGTTTCCCACATGCAACTGCAACCCAAAAACAAAGCCCCTGGGCTGGGGCTTATTCTGTTTCCGTTTTTTGGGTCTGACTGGGCGGCACAACCAGAATCATGCCCAGCGCAATCAATCCCATGCCAATTTGCACACCAACTGCCTGCCAAGGGCCAAAGAACGGCACTTTGGGTGTATCGGCAATGGTGGCGCCAAAGATGTCGGCCATGCCGGTAAAGACGGCGATGACATAACCGGTGCTAATCAACCGCAAGCCGATGTCAGCAGCGATGCTTTTTTCTTGTCCTGCCCATAAGGCCGCCAGTCCCAAATATCCACCCAAACAAATAAAAGCCAAACCAATCAAGAAGACGGTGATTTGCACAAATCCAACCACCGGGCTGCGGTCTTGTCCGAACCAATCGGGTTTAGCGCCAAAGAGAAAGACGATAAACCCAAGAACGGCTATCAACAGCCCAAAATACACGCGGTCGCGCGGGATACGTCCATTTGTTTCTGAGATACCGGTCGGAGTTGTCATGCTGGTAAAGTTCTCCGTAGATGAGTGAGCCAATTTTCTCCAAAAATAGCAGCAATGTCTGTCTCTGAATAACCACGCGCAGCCAGAAGGGGAGCCAGTTTTTGCAGGTCGGCGATAGTATCTAGCTCCGGGGGGATGTGTTGGAGGCCAAAGCCACCGTCAAAATCGGTACCAAGTCCCACATGGAGCGCATCGCCTGCGCGTTGACAGATGTAGTCTATGTGAGCAGCCACCATATCCAGCGAGCAAGCCGCACGCGGGTCAGAATTTTTCCAATCTTGAATCAGAAAGCGGTTGAAGGGAACAATACCAATCACGCCATCACGCTCGATAATCCCATCCACAATGTCATCCGGCAAAAAGCGGTTACTCTCGCCATGCTTGACCATTTTGAGCGGGTTGGAATGGCTAGCGATGAGCGGGCCTTCGTAGCAGTCGAGCGCTTGGCGGGCAGCCTCCCACGCCATGTGACTCAAATCTAGGGTAAAACCGAAATCGGCCATGGCATCTAACAACTGACGGCCTTCGCGGGTGAGCGGCCCGGGTTCGCGCGTGCCGCCACAAAAGCGCGTGCCCATCCAGGCTGGGCCGATGATACGCACACCGCGTTCCCACCATTCCGCCAGCTCATCCATCTGACCAATGGCCTCAGCACCCTCCATTAACGTGACAATACCGCTAGGACGCCCTAGCGGATGCGCCGTATCGGGCTGATTCCAGTTTTTCAAGAACGTATCAAGGCTTTGGCGGTCAGGAATGGGACGAAATTTATCCGGGTGACGGTCAAAGAGCTGTTGGTAGGCGTCCATTTGCCGTAAATACAGTTCACGCGCCTGGGCGGGGGTGCTATACACTTGCGTATCCCATGCACCCATCTTGGCACGTAAAGGAGCGGCAAAGAGGGTGGCAAAGATAATTGCGACACGCCCCTGCTGATAGGCTTGCCAACTTAAAACAGTATCACCATTATTTTGACGGATATACGGGTGGGAGACTTCGCGCTGGCGAATTTCTTCTACAGAAAGAGTGTAATCACGTCCAAAGGTTAGCATGTTCCAGGCTAAATCCTGGTGGGCATCAACGATTAAGTAAGACATAGGTTGTTTTTACCACAAAAACGATAAAGAATGAGTTTACCAATACTCTACAAACGTGTTGAAGAAGTAGAGGAATTAGGAATCTGGAAAACGAAAAGAGCGCGCCGGGCTGGCGCGCTCTCGATAGAAAACGTTATTCTTCTTCGTCGTCCTTGCTGAGTTCTGCCGCGAGCGCTTTCATGTCGAGGTCAGCATAAGCACCCGAATCTACTTTGCGCAGGCTCAGGCCAATGCGCCGCTGGTCGGCGTCAATGCGGATGACGCGCAGGGTTAGCACATCGCCTTCTTTGACGGCTTCTTTGGGGTGGTTGATGCGGTTTTCGCTCAACTCGGAGATGTGAATCAGGCCTTCGATGTCACCTTCCAACCGGGCAAACGCACCGAATTTGGTCAGGCGGGTGATGGTGCCTTCCACCAATTGTCCAACTTTAAAGTGTTCCACTTTCTGCTGCCAAGGGTCACCCTGCAAGGCGCGAATGGACAGGCCAATGCGTTTCTTTTCTTTGTCAACACTGATAACCTTGACTTTGACTTCCTGCCCCACCGAGAGCACTTCCCCGGGATGTTGAATGCGTTCCCAAGAAATTTCGGACAGGTGAACCAGGCCATCGGCACCGTTGACGTTGACAAAAGCCCCGAACTCAGCGACTGAAGTCACACGACCGGTGTAAACTTGGCCTTCTTGCAGTTCTTCGATCACGCGCTCTTTGAGCGATTGGCGCGTTTCAGGATTGGCTGCGCGCTCAGAGAGAATTAAACGGCGGCGGGCGCGGTCTACTTCAATGACACGCACGCTAATCGGTTCACCAATCATTTTCGCCCAGCGATCGGGGGTGTCACCCTGAACCTGGTTGCGGCGGCTCATGCTGATTTGCGAAGCAGGGATGAAGCCACGCAAGCCATGAACCAAGACGATGAGACCGCCTTTGTTGTAACCCTCGATTTTCCCCTCGAAGGTTTCACCGCTGGCCTGCATCGCTTCAACCAATTCCCAGCCCATCGCCTCGCGCGCGCGAACGTAAGAGAGGACGATGTTGCCGTTCTTATCTTCGGGGTCGAGAACATACACCGGTATTTCCTGCCCAACCGTGAGCGATTCGCGTTCGGAGGTGGGAATTTGCTCCAATTCCCGACCGGTAATTACGCCTTCGGACTTCGACCCTACGCTGACCAAAATCTGGGTGGGTGAAATGCTGGCGATTACGCCCTTGCGGATTTCGCCTTGGCTGGGAAACTCCAACCCGGCTGTTTCGGACCGCATGAGGCTTTCCATTGTTTCGTGATTGTTTTCAACCTGGAATTGGTCCTCGCGGCCCCCTTGCCCGTTCAGGGCGTCCTGTACATCAATCATAACCGAATTGCTCCAATGCAAAGAGATTGCGGGGATTATAAAGGCGAATGCCCCGCTTGACAATAGTTTTAAGGTGGAGGGAGATAGGACCAGGGATTGACCTTGCCATACTGGGTGTGCATCATTTCAAAGTGTAAATGGGGCCCAGAGGAACGACCTGTACTCCCTATCAGCCCAAGCATGGCTCCTTGACCAACGCTCATGCCACAGGTGACACTGATGGTGCTTAGATGCGCATATAGCGTTTGCCAACCGTTCCCATGATCGACTACGACCATATTTCCATATCCCCAATCATTCCAGCCCGCATAGACAATCACACCGGCATCCGCAGCATAAGCGCCTTCGGTGGGGCTGCCCGCAATATCAATGCCACGATGGTTGGTTTCAGGAGAATAATCAAACCCGGAGAGGTAGTGCCGCGTGCTAGGCCAAATAAACGAGCCAAAACCTACCGCACCATCTTTGACTACGCCACATGCGCCCGGTCCCATTTGACGGGCAATGCCGGGATTGTCGCGCGTCACACCAATGGGAGCCGACCAGCTAATGAAAGGCCGTGTCCCCCCTGGCACAACCAGCCAAGTGCCGGCTTTGATGTTGGGATTGGCATAATCGCCAATCGTATCCGGGTCTAGGCCATTCAACGGATAGTTGATGATATCTTCCGGCTTGACGCCGAAGAAACGAGCAACCGTGTTCAACCCATCACCAGGTTGCCATTCATAGTATGCCCCATCAACAGGTAGAATGTTTAGTTTCTGGTCTGGCTGAAGGTTGTGCGGGTCATCACGCAAGGTGTAATAATTAGCCCACAAAATCGTCTGTGGTTTGAGCCCCCATTTTTCCGCAATCCCAAACACCGTATCGCCTGGTTGAACCGTGTATTTGACTACCTCCTGGCGCGGGCGCGAAGGGATGGTGGTATGGAGCAAAGCTTTGCGTTCAATGCCATCTGTCTCTACAGGGTTTTGCGGCCATTGTTCCAGAAGTATAGGCGGAGTGGAGGTCGGTTGAATGACCGCTTCGCCTCCAGCAGGGGCAGCCAAGGCTTCCGATTCGTAAAACAGACGCAATAGCCACACGACCAAGAAAACCAAGGCAAACGTCAGGACCGTTGTCCCTATGCGTGCAATGGTTTGGCCCAGACCCAGTTGGGCCAAAAAATCAAGCCAATTGCGGTTTTCCTCGCTTTGTTTTTCCCTGGCGCGTGGTTCTGATGCACTTTTCTCTTCACGGTCCGATGGAACGCCTTTTTCGTAATTTGCATTCATAGAAAGTCATCATAACATGCGCAAAAAACAGCGTCAAGCGCGCTATTAACCAGGGATTAATGCGCTTCAAGTCACACGCTGTCGAATTTCGGGATGATAGAAATGAACAGATGCAATAAAGAGCAAGCAACTGAGCCCACACACCAGCAAAGCATTCGGCAAACCCCAATGCTGTGACATCCAGCCGATGGCCAAACTACCAAAGGGAGCCACACCCTGCAAACCCCACAAGTATGTACTGAATACTCTACCGCGCAGGGCATCGGGAACTTCAAGTTGAATCAAGGTATTGGTCGTGGCTAACATCGTCACGGTGCCCCAGCCCAAAAAGAGAATCAAGACAGCTGCCAAAGGCACCAGGCGGTTAAACGAAAGAGCAATCAGGCTCACACTGAACGCCATTTGTCCTAATGCAAGCAGCCAACCTTTGCGCCGTGGATTAAACGCCGCCAATGTAAGTGCAGCGCTCAACGCACCTATGCCCTGAAAAGTAAACAACAGGCTATTGCGGGCGCCTTGTGTCGCTTGGGTATCGCCCACCTGGGCGAGCATATCCTTCGCCAAGACCGGAATCTGCTGAACCAGCGGGAAGCCAATGAAACCAATGATGCTCGACATCAGAATCAGCATTCCCACCACAGGCCGGGCAAGAATATAGCGTTGTCCTTCAAGAAACTCCTCAAACGCACTACTATCCCGCTTTACCGGTCGGGTGGTTTTGAAAGGCGTATTTACAAACAGCAAGCCAATCACAACGAAGAGATAACTGATGCCATTGGCCAAGAAGGCCCAACCCTCGCCGTTTTCTGCAACGAACACCAAGAACGGCGCCGCAACCATCGGCCCCAGCACACGCGCGGCGTTAAAAATGGTGGCTTGCAGAGCGATGGCGTTTGGCAAGCGGTCTTTACCAACCAGTTCAATCAGCATGGCTTGGCGCGCCGTGATTTCAATGGCGTTGGCAATGCCCAATAGAAAGGACAGTGCCACGATATGCCAAATTTGAATATGCCCCGAAAGCGTCAGTGCTGCCATGGCCAGCGCCTGCAGCATCATCACAACTTGCAGCGCAATGACGGTTTGACGCTTATCCAGTCGTTCGACCAGCACACCGCCGGGTAAGGCCAGCAAAAAGGTCGGCAGTGTGGCAGCAGCGCCAATCAACCCCAAGTCGAGCGGTTGACCGGAGATGCGGTAGGCCAGATAGGGCTGTGTTGTACTTTGCATCCATGTACCGATTAGGGAAATGAATTGTCCAACCCAAAAGATGGCAAAATCACGCGAACCCAAAGCCGGGAAACGACGAAGGACAGATTCTTTGACGGACATGTAGGTTTAGGCTGGGTGAATCAGTTCAGGGCGGTCGTTCTCTGGTTTGTTAACAAGAGTGGAGACGGGATAAGCCATCATCTCCTCGGAGGGGTAAGGCAATAGCAGGGGTTGCAAAGATTGTGGCGTTTGCGGCGTAGGGTCTAGCCATTGCTGATGGGCGGCTGGCGGTAAAATGACCGGCATCCGATTGTGAATGGCCGACATCAGGGCGTTGGGTTCAGTGGTGATGATGGTGCAAGATTTGACTAACGAGCCATCGGATGCGTGCCACTCCTCCCATAAACCGGCAAAAGTGAACGGCTGACCCGATTTTAGACGGATGTAATGCGGGACTTTGAATTTTGATTCTGGTCGAATCTGCCATTCATAAAAGCCATCGGCAAAGATAAGACACCGTTTGTAGCGGTATGCCCCTCGAAACGATGGTTTTTCGGCCAGAGTTTCGGCGCGTGCGTTGATAAGCCGCGAACCAATTTGGGGGTCTTTGGCCCAGGCCGGAATCAAGCCCCACACAAGAGAATCTACGGTTAGGGCAGGGGTATTCAGAACTGCTAGAACGGGCTGCCCCGGGCAGATGTTGAAACGGGGCTTGAATTGCGCGGGAAAGGTGTATCCAGGAAAGGCTTGTTGCAATTCGGTTGCCTCAACGGTCAGCGTAAAACGTCCGCACATTGGATATCCTTTTTGAATTCGTGCTGCTCCACTTACCTTCGTATTGGTCAACTGCTATTTCCCTTCGCCCTTTTTTTTTGATGGGAGAGGACAGGAGAGAGAAAAGCCTGCCAACGACAACGCCTTATGCATGTTGGCAACAGAGTACTACTCAACGATTACCTCTTGGGCGTTAGACTGGGTTTAAAACCAAAAGGGGTAGGTGTCAGAGTCACCACGCGCGGTGGAATGAAGAAGAAAAACTCTGCGATTTCGCCATTCTGCCGGTAAGCGCTCTCTGGGTTGATGACTTGGTAAAAGGTGACGCCCGGCTGAAGCGGGATGGGATTGCGGTCTTTATCCACCAATTGAATGGGTTGGTCCAGCCGGTCACGCAACCAGGCGCCGAGAATCATTCGTCCTTCGCGGAAAATGTAAGCAGTCCCCGCCCCAAGCAAGCGAATATTGAATACTTGGTCCGCCCGGTCGAATTCGTTGTTAAACATGTGAGGAACAACCAGAACGACCACATTCTGAGCAGAAATTTGTTGGTTATTCCAACGGTCAATATGGGGCTGATATACTTCATTGATAGCCAGGGCTTCGGCATCTTGGGCATCCGAAAAACGCCAGTAGGAGTAATTGGCCGAGTCGTATTCCCAATAGTTGTAACTAAACTCGGAATAGTGGGTGAAAATCTTGGTAATGACTGGGTACCCGCCTGGGGAAATTAAAGGGCCGAAAACGGTCTGACGCAGGTCCTGACGGGTGTTATCCAGAATTTTTGCTCCAACACCGGCCGTATCTACGAACATGCTATTGTAGCCACTGATGGTGGTATCCCGACAGAGCGGAGGGCAATTGTCAGGGCGCGGCACAAACAACAACGGGCGCAGTTCCGCTTGTTCTATCAGATAGGTTTCCACACGTTCATCGGCATTCGCAAACACCAACACGGCATGATACATACGCATCAGGTGTTCATCGAAATAGCGTCCAGAGCGCACCGGGCCGGCACGATTGGCATTTTGCCCATAAAAAATGGCCGCAAAACGCGTCAGGCCATCTTCAATGTAGTATTCATAGACTACATCCGCCAGGCTGAGCCCAGATTGATAAGCGCGTACACCTCGCGGAAACGTGCTGATTTTCACTACAACCGGACGACGTTCTAGCAAAGCTGGGTCGGCTTGCAAACCGGTGAGTGGATTGGCATTTTGCGCAGGGTAGAATTGGCTGATGGAGAGGGTCGGAAAAGGAGTTGCTGTAGGTAGGATGGGCGTGGGAGAAACCGGCCGAGCCGTGGCAGAAGGCAAGTAAATCACCTCGCGCAACCGAGTCGGCGTTCGAGAGGGGGTGAGTGTATTGCGCACTGCCTGGGGCGTAAGCGTTGTGTTTCGGCTGGGCGCAGCCGAAATTTTATCGCCCACTAACAAGGCGATGGCCAACATGATGCCACATAAGAAAACCGCTGTCCATACCCCTAGAGCCAAGAGTTTGAGCCGTGATGTGTTCATCGCTAAAATTATAAACCGTTTGGCGAGCAGTAAACCTGATAAAATACACCTTACATGTTCGTCATCTTATCTCTGAGCATCCTGCTCCTTACATTACTCGTCATGGCCGTCTTGCGGTTGACGCGCCGCCCGGCGGCTTTTTCATGGCTGGCAGCAGCGCTGGGTGCTTTGTTGAGCTGGGCGAGCACTCCGCTTTGGCAAATTGACCTGCCTACGCGTCTACCTGTCAGCTCATGGCCGTTCAGCACATTATTTCACACCACGCCCGCTTTGCAAGCCGATTCGTTCTCCTGGCTGTACGCCATCAGTTTGGTCGCATTGGCAAGCGCTGTGGTGTTGACCTCGCCGGCACGCCTGGCTGTGCTTAGCCCGATTTCTTGGTTTGGCGCTGTTGCACTGGGGTTGGTTGGATTATTGGCTGTTATGGCCGATAACATCCTGACCTTATCGTTAATGTGGATGGCAATTGACCTGCTTGAGTATTTGAACACGCTCCGCATGACTCGCTCGTCTTCTAACAGCGAGCGAGCGGTCATTTCCCTGGCTTTTCGCGCTGCAGGCACAGGCTTTGCATTATGGGCTGCCGTTATCAGCGCACGCACAGGCTTACCCACCTCTTTACAACAAACTCCACCCGAAGCTTGGCTGTTTTTATTATTGGCAGTTGGGTTACGCCTGGGGGTCATCCCCTTACACCTACCCTATCGGCAGGACCTAGCACTACGACGCGGTATAGGCTCTTCGCTGCGCCTGACCGCCGCCGCCACCAGCCTGGTCGTCTTAGCACGTCTGCCCGCTGGCGACGTAGATGAAACGATACGCATCTTTTTGCTGGCATTGGTAGCGCTTGCAGCCATATATGCCGCCTGGAAATGGTTTTCTTCGTCAGATGAAATCAGCGCGCGTCCTTATTGGATTATTGGGATGAGTGCACTTTCCCTGGCTGCCGCTTTGCGGGGCAACCCACAGGGCAGTGCGGCCTGGGGCGTGTCGCTGGTCTTGTTCGGCGGGTTGTTATTTTTATATTCTTCCCGGCAAATTTGGCTGACACGGTTACTAGCAGGTTTCTTGCTTTGCTTGCTTTCATTGCCCTTTACCCTCACGGCTTCCGGCTGGCTGGGTAATTTTCCCTGGCCGGCGCTGTTCTGGCCATTGTTTCTAACTGCACATGTCATGCTGATTGCAGGATACATTAGACACCTCTCACGCAGTGGCGATACGCCGCTCAGCGAACTACCACGCTGGTCTCAGGTGTCTTACCCGCTTGGTTTGGCAACATTGATGATTACAGTCTTACTGACTGGTTTGTGGGGTTGGCCTGGCAGCCTGCAAATTGGCAACTGGTCCGTTGCCTTGTTGATGGTTGGGCTAACCATACCAATTGGCATTGCGTACTGGAAACTCAATCGGTTTTTACCAACGCCCGAAGAGCAATCTACACTAGCACAAGTTTCCCACTTCGTCCGCTTCCAAGAGTTCTTGGCAAGGCTGTTATGGGCCATATATCGCTTATTTAGACGTCTGGTGGAGTATGTTTCGAGTTTATTAGAAGGTGATGGCGGCTTGCTGTGGACCTTACTCTTGTTGCTTATTCTTATCACCGCATTGCGAGGGTTGTAATGCCTGATGTGTTGTTGTGGGCTTCTGTTTTTTTTCTCGCCATCACTTCGACAAGTCTGCTGCTCAGCCGAGAATGGCGCTGGAGCATTGCCTTCTTGGCTGCACAATATCTCGCAGCCTTTTGGTTGGTGGAATTCCATTGGCCGTTCACCATGTCTGCCGCCAAACTTGTCACTGGCTGGATGGCTGCGGCAGTCCTGGGCATGACACAACTTCACGCCCAGCCAACCCTGACAAACGAACCTTCCTGGCCCCAAGGCCGCACCTTTCGTCTGCTTGCGGCTGGGTTGGTGTTGCTGGCTGCCTTAGCCACTGCACAGCAAATGGCCGGCTGGTTGCCGGGGCTAGAACTCCCGAATGCGAGCGGAGCCCTGATTCTCATCAGCCTTGGCTTGCTCCATCTCGGCATGACAGCCAATCCTTTTAGAGCAACAATCGGGCTACTGACTTTTCTGCTTGGCTTCGAAACCCTGTATGCAGCCATTGAAAATTCTATTCTCGTGGCCGGCTTACTTTCAACCATCACGCTGGGGTTGGCGCTTGCAGGGTCTTATCTGATTAGTCTAACCGCTTGGGAGACAAACGAATGAGCGCGCCTCTCATATGGATTGGCTTGCCCCTGATGCTGGCTGTCTTCCTATTGCTCTTGCCCCGTGAACGGCTGGTGACAGCGTTGGGAACTGTAAGTGCCTTGCTGCTCACAGGTATTGCATATTGGCTTCCACCCGACACAACACAACGCCTAGGTTCACTCTCCTTACGTATCGAACCATCCCTGACCTTGCTCGGCCGTCAGATTACTCTAGATGCCGGTGACCAAACCTTGCTTATGCTCGTCTATGGAACGGCGGCTTTCTGGTTTTTCGGCACATTCGCAGTGGGCCAAGCGCGGCAGATAGTAGCACTCGGCATGGCAATCATTGCGTTATTGATGGCCTCCCTGGCCGTGCGCCCTTTTCTATATTCCGCTCTGTTCATCCAAGTCGCCGTTTTGATGTCGGTTCCTCTGCTGGCTTCTGCCAAAATAAAAGAAAAAGCACACGGTTCAGCTGCTCAACCCTCCGTCCGGGGATTGCTCCGTTTTCTCATTTCGCAAACGCTGGGTATGCCTTTCATCCTGCTGGCCGGTTTTTTACTCTCTGGGATTGAAGCCGGGCCAGCCGATGTTGCGCAGGTCATTCAAGCCAGCCTCTTACTTCTGCTGGGATTTGCTTTCTTGTTAGCGGTTTTTCCGCTCAACACTTGGCTACCGCTGCTAGCAGAAGAAACTTCGCCTTATACGGTCGGCTTTTTACTGACGATGTTGAGCACCTTTGGACTGGTGCTAGCTCTAAATTTCATTGACCGTTTTTCCTGGCTGCGCAATTCAACTCAATTACCAACGGTCCTGCAATTCATCGGCATACTTACCCTGGTGACAGCCGGCGTATGGGCCGCCTTTCAACGTCACTTGGCACGGATTGCAGCCTACGGGCTTCTGGCCGAGATTGGCGTCTCGCTGCTCGCCATCAGCCTGCCCGACCGACAAATCGGGTTACAAATCTTGTTTTCTCTGCTCCTGCCGCGCACACTGGCGCTGGGGATATGGACAATGTCTATCAATATTCTGCAAACACAAACCGGCGACCTACGCTTTGCTGCAGTACAAGGTTTGGTGCGCCGATACCCACTGGCTACGGCCGGCGTAATTTTTTCCAACCTGAGTTTAGCAGGCACCCCCCTATTAGCAGCTTTTCCTTTTCGGCAAACACTATGGGAACGCTTGGCGCTCCAATCATTTCCGTTGGCGTTTTGGTTCGGCATAGCCAGCCTGGGCTTGTGGCTGATTGCCCTGCGCACGTTAGCCGTTCTCACCATGTCACCCGACAACGTGGAATGGAATTCGCAGGAAACCTGGCCGCAACGCATTCTGCTCAGCATTGGCCTGCTGGCGCTATTCCTTTTGGGGTCTTTTCCCCAACTCGCACAGCCTGTACTCACTAGCCTGCCTACCATGTTCGAATTTTTAGGAAAATAACTTGGCCAACTGTTTTTCCACCCCTCCAGCACCGCACCGGTCAAGCGCCCCAGACCTTGCGCAAGGAATTTGGGTACACCAGCCGATTTCACTCCAGGCATAGGTATAATCATGGCAAGATTTCGTATTTGGAGATTAACAAATGGAAATTGACGACCTCGCCAAAAGGCTAGATTGGCTCGAACGAGAACACCGCAAAAGCCATGCTCTGATTGCCGATTTACAACAAAAACTGACTTCGTATGAAGGGGAAATCGAGCGGCTCAAGGCTCAAATCAAAGAAACCGGCGGAGAAATCTCACGCCTGACGCCTCTGACGGCCCGTGTGGAACAGTTTGAAAACGTCATCGCACAATATCGCAGCGAGTCCAACAAAGCCATTGACGAAGTCGAAAAGCGTCGTCTCAAACACGAGCGCGAAGTGGAAGACCGCCGCCGTGCCGAAGTAGAAGCGCTCAACAAATCCATCTTCGAAATCCGCACCAGTTTAGAAGCCTTCAATGAACTGCGGCGTGGCATTCAGGCAAGAGTCGAAGAAGATGGCCGTCTGGCACGTTTGATTACCGAATTGGAAAAGAAAATCAAAGATTTCACGCTAATCGATGACGAACTGCGGCGCGGCATTCGCATGACGGAAGATGCCCGCAAGCAGGATGCACGCCGCATCACCGACATTCAGGGCGAATTGGCTGCCATTCGCAAACGAGCCGATGAAGCCCGCGAGCGCTCTGACCTAAACACCGATACCATTCGTCAACTCGATGCCCGTATTAATGAATTGATGGCATCCGAAACCGACCGCCGCCTGGCACAAATGCAATTCATCGAACAGCAAAACTTGGCGCAAGTGGACCGAGAACGTGCTTGGAAAGAAATGCAACTCCGTTTTGAGGCCTTTGCCCGCCAAACCGCCACGCTTGACCAACAATTGCTCACATTAGAAGAAACCCAACGCTCGGTTAAACGCTCACAAGAAGCCTTTGAAGAAATGAACACCCGCCTAGAGCGGCGCATCAATGAAATTACCGAAATGCAGCGCCTGGCCGAAGACCGCTTTCGCCAAGAGTGGGTCACCTTTAAAGCAGATGACCAGAAACGCTGGACCAATTACACTTTGACCCAAGACGAACTCAACAAAGACTTGCACAGTGAACTGGATAAACTCAACCAACACCTTGCTGCGCTGGATGATGCAACGCAAAGCACGCAAGACTTGGTGCAGCAAACCATGGAAGCCACCGAAACCCAGTTACAAGAACTGATGAACTGGACACACGCCTTCCTGACAAATTATGAGCGCATCATGGGGCGCACCCGGCCTACCCGCTAACGCTAGCGTTCCATCACTATCCAACCCACCGCTTCTAACTCAGAACGGAGAACCATGCGCGTCATCGGCACTGCCGGACACGTTGACCACGGCAAATCTACCCTGATTGCAGCCCTAACAGGTGTACATCCCGACCGCCTGAAAGAAGAACAGGCGCGCGAGATGACGATTGAACTTGGCTTTGGTTGGCTTACCCTGCCCGGCGGCGAAGAAGTGGGAATCATTGACGTGCCCGGCCATCGTGACTTCATTGGCAACATGCTCGCCGGCATTGGCGGGATAGATGCCGCCTTGCTCGTCATCGCAGCCGATGAGGGCATCATGCCCCAAACCCGCGAACACCTCGCCATTTTAGACTTGCTCCAAATCCCAAAAGGTGTGGTCGTCATTACCAAAGTGGACATGGTTGACGATGAAGACTGGCTTTCGCTGGTGGAAGAAGACATCCACCGCGTCCTGGCAGGAACTTGCCTAGAGGGCGCACCTGTGGTGCGCGTCTCGGCACGCACCGGCTTCGGTTTAGACCATTTGCTGCGCACGCTAGAACGCGTTCGGGGAGAAACCTCCCCTCGGCCTGACCTGGGACGCCCGCGCCTGCCCATTGACCGGGTCTTTTCGATGCCGGGCTTCGGCACTGTAGTTACCGGCACCTTAAGCGACGGGCGCCTCTTTCTCGGTGACGAGGTAGAAATTCTGCCCTCCGGCAAACGCGGACGGGTGCGCGGCTTGCAAACCCACAAAAAGAAACAGGAGGTCGCCATCCCCGGCAGCCGCACCGCCGTCAATATCAGCGGAATTGCTGTCGAGGAGATTCAACGCGGCGAGGTGCTGGTCACCCCAGGGCATTACCAAGCCACCCGCCGTCTCGATGCGCGCTTGCGCTTGCTCCCAGACGTTTCAGCCCCCCTGCGGCACGGCACACAAGTCAAAATTTTTCTTGGAGCAGCAGAAACCATCGCCACCTTACGTTTGCTAGACGTAGAAACGCTGCAACCCGGCCAACAAAGTTGGATTCAACTGGAATTGCACACCCCCTTCGTGGCGGCACGTGGCGACCGTTACATCCTGCGTCGGCCATCCCCCTCGGAAACACTGGGTGGAGGGCAGGTGATTGACCCACATCCACCAAAGCGACACAAACGGTTCGATGCGACCGTGCTGGCCGGGTTAGAATCGCTTTCCCAAGGTACACCAGCCGAAGTGCTATACCTGGCAGCCGTCAGCCTGGGTGCCGCCCCGGCCCGCCAAATCGTCACAAAAGCCCGCCTACAGCCTGAATCTGCTGCGCACGCCTTGCAAGAATGCCTACAATCTGGAATGCTAATCGCACTCGAAGCAGGAGAAATCACCCCCACCGCAGATATTTTGCTGGTGCCACAGCCGTTGTGGGCATCACTGAAAGACTCGCTGTTGCAAGCGCTGGCGCACTACCACAAAGCCCATCCGCTACGGCGAGGAATGCCACGCGAAGAACTCAAAAGCCGTCTGAAACTATCCCCACGCCTGTTCCAAGCACTGCTTAAACACCTGGATGTAATCCAAACTGCTCACTGGCTAGCTCTACCTTCGCACGAAATCCGTTTTTCGCCAGAACAACAGATAAAAAAGCACACCCTGCTCAAAAAATTTGCCGCCAATCCCTACGCCCCTCCCTCCGTCAAAGAATGCCAAGCCGAAGTCGGCGAGGAGGTCTATGCGGCAATGCTTGAACTGGGCGAACTCATTCAAGTCTCACCAGAAGTGGTTTTTCGCCAAGCCGATTACGAACAGATGGTGGCTTCGGTTCGCAATTTAATCCTGCAAAACGGACAGACGACGGCTGCTGAAGTGCGGGACTTGTTCAATACCAGCCGTAAATATGCATTGGGTTTGCTAGAACATTTAGATGCCATCGGCATCACCCGCCGCGAGGGCGACATTCGCAGATTGCGCTCAGACAAATGAGCCGGGCATCTGGCCGGAAATATGCTAAACTACCCGTATGACCTTAGACCCAACCCTGCTTAACAGCCTTCTTCTCATCGCAACAGCCTTTGGCGGGGCCTTCCTGGCAGCGCTCTGGCTTGCGCTCGTCATCTGGACCTGGCGTGACATCCGTTCCCGCGCCCGTGACCCATTAGCCCAGGTCCTAGCCGTTTTGGTGGTAGCCGCGCTCAACCTGCCAGGCATCTTGGTTTACCTGATTTTGCGTCCACCACACACCCTGGAAGAAGACTATCAACGCACATTGGAAGAAGAAGCCCTACTCGCCTCGATCGAAGATCAAGCCCTTTGCCCTGGCTGCGAACGCCGCATCCGCGAGGATTGGCAAGTTTGCCCCAACTGCCATACTCGCTTGAAAAAAATTTGCACACACTGTGGTAAATTGATGGAACTCCCCTGGAACATTTGCCCCTATTGCGGCACACCAGCCCCAGGCGTGAAACGAGAATTGGAGATGTAGCAAGAACCTATGGAAGAACGATTACAAAAAATATTGGCCCAAGCCGGTCTAGGTTCCCGCCGTGATTGTGAGGAATTGATTTTAGCCGGGCGCGTGCGCGTAGATGGCCAAGTAGCAAAAATTGGCCAAAAGGCCGACCCGACGACGGCCAAGATTACCGTAGATGGTCGGGAAATTAAGCCACCCGAACAAAAAGTGTACATTGCGTTGCACAAGCCCCGTTACGTCCTGACCACAGTCGAACCAGAGGCAGGCGATACCCGCCGCACCGTGCGCGATTTAGTAGGAGTTCCTGAACGACTCTTTCCGGTAGGAAGGCTGGATTTTGATAGCGAGGGGTTGGTGCTGATGACCAACGATGGTGACTTAGCACAAAAATTGACTCATCCCTCGCATGGACATGAAAAAGAATACCGTGTACTGGTAGCCCGCCATCCCGACCAAGAGCAGCTAGACATTTGGCGGCGAGGCGTCGTTCTAGATGACGGCTACAAAACCCAACCCGCCGAAGTGCGAGTTGAATCGCAGGCAGGCAAAGGCATGTGGCTGAGAGTCATCATGCGTGAAGGCCGCAAACGCCAGATTCGTGAAATCGGTGCCAAGTTAAACCTGCCTGTGGTGCGGATTGTGCGCGTGCGGATTGGCACGCTCCGATTAGGCAATCTCAAACCAGGAGAGTGGCGCGTTCTTACGCCAGAAGAAGTGATTGCATTGAAAGGGCAATCGCCAAGGCCCATCCGACGCCCCCAAACAGCCCATCGCCTTCCCCCCAAAGCGATGACGCGCGCCACAAGCGTGACCGAGCGCAAGCCAAAACCTGCCGCTTCGGGCAACACCAAACTTCAACAAAAAACAGTCAAGAAATAAAACAGCGTCCCGAAAGTTGAGCCTTTCGGGACGCTGTTTGTTTAGGCACGAATATCTATAATTTGCTTGACAATTGGCTGGAGGGTCGTCCGCACTTCCTCTTGGGTTAGGCCTTGAATCTTGCAAGTGAGCAGCTTATCGGCAGGAGTTTCGCCCGCAATCACGCCAAACGCGACAAAATTGCCGCGTTTTTCGGCGATGGCTTCGGTGAAGCGTGCCAGCTGTCCGGGCTTATCTTCGATAAGTGCTGTGACACGCACCCCGCTCTCACGCGCGCCAAGCAGTTCCAAAAAGATTTTGAATAAATCGGTCTCGGTGATAATACCAACCACATAGCCATCGCGCATAACGGGCAAGCCGCCAATTTTGTTATCCGCCATGATGCGCGCAGCCTGTTCGATGGGCGTATCTTCGGTAACGGTTAGGACATTTTTGGTCATCACTTCGGCAACGGTGATTTTGCTCAACAAGTAATTCATTTCCCAAATGCTCAGCGTAGTGACAGGAGAGGGTGAAGCGTTGAGCAAGTCGTCATCACACACAATGCCAACCAACTTGCCATTTTTGACAACCGGTGCGCGGCGGATGCGCTCTTTTTTGAGCAGGTTGATGGCTTCTGGGATGGGTAAATCAGGGGAAATGGTGATGACGGGCTTAGACATTCGTTCGCCGACGAGCATGGGGGCCTCCTTAAACTTAGAATTAGGTAATCAGACAAATAGGTTGACGATGAAGGCAACCAGCAAAACTTAGGCACTGTTGCTTGGCTTCGCGTTCGGGCCAAAAGGCTTTTTAACTTAATCTTATTATACTATCCCGTCAACCAGTTCAGGGAAAACGAGCCGGCAAAGGCAATAAAGGTCATTTTAACCACCTGAGCCGCCCATACGGCAAGCAAGAACTTCCAAAACGGCATTTGCAGAGCGCCAGCGGCAATCCCGGCTAAATCAAAGACCGGATTAGGAATAGCCCCCAAGACAAAGATGGCGAGCGGTCCATATTTAAGCACCTGCGGCTTAACTCGCCGATACAAATCCATGCGTTCGATGACCGCTCGGCCGCTGATGCCGGCTAAGTAAGCGGAAACTTCCCCCACAGCCGCGCCGCTACCCGCAGCCAGAGCAACGCCGAATGGATGCAAAATTCCCCCCATCGTAAACACAACCGCCAAACCAGGACCAGGCACCAGCACAGTAGCGCTCGAAATCATCGCCGTGATAAAGATGCCAGGATAACCAACACCCGCCATCTGTTGAATGTGCGCCCGTTGTTGAATGAGCCACAGGCTAAGCAAAACCACCCCTAGCAACATCATCAGCCGCAATAAGTTAACTTTCCACCCAGAGAAGGCGTGACGTGGTGGAGCAATCGGCACAATCTCAGTCGTATGAGGCGTGCTTTCCGGCGCTTCGACAGGCAATTCAGTCATACAAGCTACCTAACGATAAATTTCTGCCCCTTCTGGTCACAAAGATTTCTTCTCCGGTCAAAGAAGGGCTGCCACAACAGAAAATGTTTCAGTTCAACAGGTTGTTAAGAAAAGCAGAAAAAGCCCTCGCACTCTGTGCAAGCAACAGGAACACGCCTGAAACCGGCTTGGTAACGGTTGTGTTTTGAATTTCGCTCATGCCGCGTTGGCAAATTCTCGCAGCACACGTGCCATGTGACGGGCATGTTTAAGATACAGGTCTAAGCGAATATTCTCGTTGGGAGCATGAGCGCGGGTATCCGGGTAGCCCAGCCCGGCTGTTGCAACTGGCAGTTTTAGGTCATGCACAAAGGGGTAATTCGGCCCACTGCCGCCGACCATAGGAATCAACTCCATCGGGCTTTCATATACTTGTTCAGCGGTAGATACCACCAGTTGGATGAACGGGTCATCAGGATTGGTGCGAGCAGCCGGTCCACCTCCCAGGAATTGAATCTGCACATCGGAAAATCCTTCGCGGTCCAAGTGCTGGCGCAAAAGGGTTAGGCATTTTTCAATGGTTTGGCCAGGAACAAGGCGGAAATCCACCTTAGCCGAGGCCTTGGCCGGTAAAACGGTTTTCGACCCTGGCCCCTGATAGCCGCTTGTCAGACCGCAGATGGTGCATGTCGGCTCAAAAACTTCTTGCATGGCCAGTTCTACACCACCTGTTACGCCTTTGAGAAATTCCCGCACCCCATAACGTTGTTTGTATTCTTCGGCCAAATCGGGCTGACGGGCAAACAGTTGCCGGTCGCGGTCTGTCGGCGGAAGGATGTCATCATACCAACCGGGGATACGAATGCGCTCATCAGGGCCTTTAAGGGTATTGAGCGCCCATACCAAGCGCCAAGCCGCATTCGGAAAGATGCTGCCACCCAAACCGCTGTGGACATCTATCGCCGCAGTCTCCACCGAAAGTTCAACATAGCAAATTCCGCGCAAGCCCAGGTATTGCATAGGAATTTCGCGGTGGTCCACCCCGCCAAATTCCCAAATACAGGCATCGGCTGCAAGTTTTTGTTGGTGAGTGCGAATAAAGGCGGGAAAATGCACCGAACCGATTTCCTCTTCACCCTCAATAATGAATTTGATGTTGCAAGGAAGTTCGCCTTCGGTGGCTAAGAGAGCATCAATGGCGAACAGACGGGCTGTGATGTGGGCTTTGTCATCGCTCACCCCACGTCCGTACAGTTTTCCTTCCCGCAAGGATGGCTCAAAGGGTGGCGTTTCCCACAAATCAAGCGGTTCAGGCGGCTGAACATCATAGTGATTGTAGAAGAGCAGTGTTTTATTCGGATTGCGTCCGCGGCGCTCACCAAAGACAACCGGCGCGCCACCGGTGGGCAAAACTTCGGTCTGAAAGCCTCGCTTTTGCAGCATTTCAGCCACCAGCGCAGCACACTCTTCTAAACCCCAGTTTTGCGCGCCAACCGAAGGCTGAGCAACCAGCTGCGAGAGTTCGGCAATCGAATGGTCAAGATGCGATGCCAGGTAAGCATCAATGTTTTCGTAGGACATGCATACTCCTATGGGGCTATTTCATGAGCCAATCAAAAGACAAGGCTCCGGCGTAGGCAAACATCAACATTTTCAGAATTTTGCCAATGGCACAGGGGAGCAAAAATTGCCAGAGCGGTAATTTGAGAGTGCCGGCAGCGAAGCCGGCCACGTCAAAAAGGGGGTTGGGAATGAACGCCAAAGCCAGGATGACGAACATGTTCAGGCGCGGATGCGCTTGCATCCAGCCGGTCAGCCGCTCGTAAAAAGCAGTTTTTTCGACAATCGCTTGTCCACTGAAACCGGCCAGATAGCCGGAAAGTTCACCCAGCGCCGCACCCAACCCAGCCGCAATGGCCACCCCCAACGGGTTGAAGATGGCGCCCATAGCGGTTGTAATGGCAACGCCGGGCAAGGGAATGATAATAGTGGCATTGGCCGCAATCGAAATGAGAAAAATGCCCAGATAGCCGTATTGTTGCAGAGCGAGGACCTGTTCACGATAAACAAACAGTAAAACAATCAGCGCCGCAACACCCATCAGAACTAGAATGCGTAGAATGGTGGTGCGGCGCTGGGTAGGCATGTGGTTTTACTCGCTTTCAACGATAGTAACGGTCTTGATTTTTATTCCTGGATATTCCGGCCGCAAGGGGTCACGCGGCGGAATAGACATAAGCACATCCATCCCTTTAATCACTTGTCCAAAGACGCTATGCTTGATCGAGCCAGGGGGTCGGGACGTGTGTGATGAAAAACTGTGAGCCGTTGGTGTTGGGGCCGGCGTTGGCCATCGAAAGGATGCCAGGCTTATTATGTTTCAGGGTGGGGTGAAACTCATCCTGAAAGCGATAGCCCGGGCCGCCGCGTCCGGTGCCGGTTGGGTCACCGCCTTGCGCCATAAAATTGGCAATGACGCGATGAAAAATGGTGCCATCATAAAAACCTTGCCGCGCCAAAAAGACAAAGTTGTTGACCGTCAGGGGGGTTTTATCGGCAAACAATTCTAAAACGATGTCACCTTGCTCAGTAGAGATAGTAGCCGTGTATTTCTTTTTGGGGTCAATTTGCATTGCGGGCGGTGTATTCCATTGTTTCATTATTACCTCCTGATGATAAAAAGAGAGGGGCGCCCCCGGGAGCGCCATGCTTGCCAAGCGCCAAATGCCACCTGGGCTAGGTCAGCGTAACATCTCTTCAATGCGCGCGACGACCATATCCAGAGCGGGTGTATTAAATCCCCCTTCAGGGATGATGATGTCGGCATAGCGCTTGGAAGGCTCGACAAATTCCAAGTGCATCGGGCGCACCGTTTTGAGGTACTGATGAATAACGGATTCGGTCGTGCGACCGCGCTCGGTCAGGTCGCGCTGCAAGCGGCGAATAAAGCGCAGGTCAGAATCCGTATCTACAAAAATGCGAATATCAAATAGCTTACGTAACTCTGGTTCAGCGAAGATGAGAATTCCCTCAACCATGATAACACGCTGAGGCTTAATCGTGATGGTGCGGTCGGTGCGGGTGTGAACAGAAAAGTCGTACACCGGCAATTCGACCGGCTGATACGCTTTGAGTTGCAAAACGTGTTGAACCAGCAATTCCGTTTCAAGCGCGTTAGGATGGTCGAAGTTGACTTCGGCACGTTGCGCTGGCGGCAGACCGCTCAAGTCTCGGTAGTAGGCATCGTGTGGCAAGTACGCAATGCGCGCCGGCCCCACCCGATTGAGAATTTCCTGGGCGACAGTGGTTTTGCCGGAGCCAGAACCACCGGCAATGCCAATCACAATCGGTGTAGGCAAAGTTGCCATGTCGAGGTTCCACCATCCGGGTCAGATTCCTGCTTGGTATGCCAGGCCAATCGTGCCAGGCCCAACGTGCGTGCCAATCACCGGGCTGAGATCGCTGGTGAAGGTTTCTTCCGGTTGAAGCACAGCAGCGGCTTTTTCCAATACAGCCTGCGCTTCCAAGGGAGTATTGGCGTGGAGAACCGCCAAGCGCCGAGCAGTCTTGCCGCGCGTTTTCTCGGCCACAACCTCAATCAGTCGGTCCAACGCTTTGGTCTTGGTACGGATTCGCTCAACAGCTTCCACTTTGCCGTCGGCAATGGTCAACAGTGGCTTTAGATTAAGCGCTGTGCCTAGAAAACGTTGCGCGCCACCAATGCGACCCCCACGATGGAGAAATTCCAGCGTATCTACAACGAAATACACCCCGCTATGCTGACGCGCTTGTTCCGCAGCCAATATGCAATCTTGCACCGAGGCGGCTTGCTCAGCGCTGCGAGCGGCAGCCAACACCTGAAAGCCCATCGCCATGGTGGTTGTTTGGCTATCAAAGATTTCAACCCGTTTGGCGTCCGGTCCAAGCATTTCACGCCCCTGAATGGCCGATTGAATGGTGCCGGAGAGCTTCGACGAAATAAAAATGCCAAGGACAAACTCGGCCTGCGCAAGCAGCTGCGCAAAGGCTTCTTTCATGGCGCCTGCCGAGGGTTGAGAAGTGCTGGGCATGGTTTTTGCGGTCTGCAGTTTCTGGTAAAACTCGGCCGGACGGATAGTCACCCCATCCAGGAAAGTCTCTTCACCCCAAATTACTTGCAACGGAATGACAGCAATTTCATAGCGCTTAAGCAAATCAGAGGGTAAATAAGCAGTACTATCGGTCAGGATGGCAATTCGCTTCATGAACGTTTTCCTTGTCAAATTAGGTGAAGGGGTAGGAGACCGGAGCCACTTGAATTATATCCTACGATTGGTAGTGTGTCTGAAAGAAACTTGTCGTATTTGATGCGCCTGAGCTCGGCAGGCTTTCAATATTGAATAATCACCGGCGTTCCCACTTCGGCCCAATTGTAAAGCAATTCAGATTCATAGGTTCCTAATACCACGCAGCCATACGAAACCGGCGTGCCAAGATACCCTGCCCACAAACGTTGCCCATTCGGCAGAATAGGCAAAGCGTGAATGCCATTTTGTAAATGTCCCGACCAGTAAATCCCGAGCCAGTTGGGCATCCAGATGTTCCAAGTCGAACCATACGCATTCGGGATTTTCTCCAGCACGCTGAAGGTGCCAACCCGTGTACCGCCATTCATACCGGTTGAGACCACAAAGTTGTATATCAATGTCCCATTTTCGTACACGTACATGCGCTGCTCCGAAATATCCACCACAATCTGTTTGCCACTCGCAAAATTAGGGGCAGGTTGTTGCGGGTCAGGCGTGTCGGTTGGTAAAGGGGTGGGCCAAAGTGTGGCCGTCGGTTGCGCAGAGAAAGGAGCAGAGACATCAGCCATGCGTGTGGCTGGAGGCGCCGAAACTGGTTCGGTTGAGGGGACAGTATCTATGCTGCGTACAGTGATGCTCTGCGGTGTTGGTTGCGGAGGGTATCTTAGGCGGTAGAAGAAACCACGAGCCGGCGTAACCTTTCCAAAAATCAAAAACACAATCACCCCTAAAACAAGCAGAGATACACCAAAAGAGAATGTACGGGTGCGAGTCGGTGCTGGTTTTACAGGGGATTCGTCAACCGAGAGGCTGCAGGTTTGAGACTTGTTCACCGGAAGAGGCTGTTCGAGACGTTTACGCGCCCAATCCAACCCTTGTTTGGCTCGTTCACTCTGCGGGTTAATTTGTAAGGCACGTTGCAAGTACTCCAGGCTGGCGCGCGGTGTAGAGACAGCGGCCAACAAGAGCCAGGCTTCTTCTTGTGATGGGTTATCCGCCAGGGCTTGCTCGGCCCAATAGCGAACTGCACGCTTGTCGCCACGCTTGAGCGCCTGAGCGGCTTGGTGAATCGCTGCCTGACTTGAGGATTTCATATTCAACCCGGTCGTTGTTCAATCTCCTCTATTCTACGCCACAATTTCTGAAATGTACAATTTTGGTCGCAATTTGCCTTGCTTGCACCGTAAAACGCACAAAAAGAGTTTGGCGTGTAATATAATATTTTCAAATTATGCTATTGCAAACACAGATAAAGCGTTGTTGTTAGCAGGCTTTTCCCCCTCACCCCGGCCCTTCTTGGGGCGGGAGAGGGGTTGGGGATAAGGGAAATCAAGAATAGTTCCTCTTACTTCATAAATCTGGGTAACATAGCATTTTCAAATTTATGCTGAGCGGTCAGGATATGCACCAGAAAGTAGGAGAGTATGAAAACCTTTTGGCGTTTGTGCCTGGTCGTTTTCATGGTGACGCTTCCGTTAGGGGGATGTTCGGGTGAAACAAATCAGCAATCTCTCGCCGTCTCCCAACGTACACCCCTTGTGATTGCGGTCAACCCCTGGGTCGGATTCATGCCTGTGGTCCTAGCCAAAGAGAAGGGATTCTTCGATGCAGAAGGGGTCAATGTACAATATGTGTATGGCGAAAGCAGCCGCCAACAACGCCTAGAGTTTGAAGCCGGCGCGTATGATGGCATTATGCTGGCGCTGGGCTCGCTGATTGCAGTCGGCGCCAAAGCGCCTGATACGCGCATTGTTATGCTAACCGATATTTCCACAACGGGCGATGCAGTTGTAGCGCGTCCTGAAATACGGTCTATTGCCGATTTACGAGGCAAGCGCATTGTGCTTGGAGCCGCAGGCTATGGTGAGGTGGTGGTAAGCGTGATGCTGCAACAAGCCGGCCTGAAAACAGACGATATTATTTGGGTTCCGATGCAAAACGAAAGTGAAACCTTGCGAATGCTCAAAGATGGACGGGTGGATGCCTTTCAGACCTGGGAGCCATTTGTGTCGCGTGCCGTAGCCGAAGGAGCACACGTCATTTTCACCGGCGCCGATATACCGGGGTTAATTCCCGATGGCGTTGCCTTTCACGGGGAGGTTGTCCAACAACGACCTGATGACATCCGCGCTTTTTTGCGTGGCTGGTTTCGCGGGGTAGATTTCTGGCTGGCCAACCCAAGCGAAGCAGAACAAGTCATTTCACAAGCAGTTGGGCTTAAGCCAGAAGAGTTATCGCTGCAGGGTCTCGAATTATTGACTTTGGCGCGCAACAAGGAATTCTTTCGCAAGGGAGAGGATTTCTCTTCGGTATATTACGCAGCGCAAGTGTATGTAGATTTTTTTCTTCGAAAAGGCGTGCTGAGCAAATCGCTGAACTTGGACGAATATATTGATGCATCCTTTATTCACTCCCTGCCTTGAGATGATTTCATGCAACAATCACTTCGATTTAAGTTGATTTTAGTGTTCCAGTTGGTCGCGTTGCTTCCCTTGGGAGTGATGGGCACCTTATATTTTGATACACTCTACAAAACGCTGCTTGCTTCCGCCGAGCGTGAGTTGCAGGTAGGCGCGCAGCAAACTGCCTTATGGTTAGATACATTTTTTGCTGAAACTCTGGTCAATTTACGCTCGCAGGCGCAGTTACCAGATTTTTCCTCTTATCTCGTGCGTGACGAAAAATATCGCCGCCTTTCTGAACCAACGCTCAGTATCTTGTTCAAAGCACTTGGACGTTCTTCCAACCAGGCCTATATCCAATCCTACATGTTGATTGACCCCAACGGCACCGTCATATATGACCAAACCCAACTGAGCATCGGACAAAACGTAGCGACCGAACCTTTCTTCAGACAAACTTGGCAGAGCGGCGAAGGGCAAGTGACCTTGACCCAATCCAATGAGACAGACCAACGCTATATTTATTTTGCCGTGCCGATTTGGAACGAAGCCGGCTACAAAATAGGCCTATTGGCCTTGCGATACAACGCAGGAATCTTACGATTGCTGGCCTGGGAATCGGCCAATTTGGCCGGGGAAGGCTCATTTGCCATCCTGGTAGATGAAAGCGGGCAAGTGCTTTCGTGGAACCGTCAAATCATCCCCACTCTGCAACGTGTGGAACTGAACTTGCTCGCCGATCCCCAAGGCATTCGGCGCGCCAACCTCGCCGGCTGGACCTACGCAATCGCCCATCACCGCTTAAAAAACGCTCCACTGCACGTCTTGTACGTTCAACCTGAAACCGCCATAGATGCGTATGTCATTTCGCATCTTTCCATGGTTTTGCTGATTTCATTGGGCGTGCTGGTAATCACCTTGTTGGTGGCGCTGATAGCCGCCAACCGGTTTTCGCATCCCATCAACCAGCTGACTCAAGCCGCCCGCCGCTTAATGAGCGGTGACCTTTCGGCGCGGGTACAAGTGCATACGAGAGACGAAATTGGCCTCCTGGCCCAGACATTCAACCAGATGGCCGCCGGCTTGCAAGAGGAAGTGGAAGAAATTCGCAATGCGGAAGAGCGCTATCGCCAATTGAGCCTTTCGCTAGAGCAAATGGTCGAACAGCGCACCATGCAACTTCAGAAAGCCAATTCAGAGCTTGAGTCGTTTTCTTATTCTGTATCGCACGATTTGCGCGCCCCTTTGCGGGCCATCAATGGCTTTTCTGCTATCTTACAAGATTCTTCGGCTGAATTGCTGGATGACCAAGGACGCCAGCACCTAGCCTACATTCGCACCGAGGCCAAGCGCATGGGAGAGTTGATTGATGGGTTGCTGGCGCTTTCTCGCGTCGGTCGCCATGCCTTACGCATTCAACCCGTCTCCTCCGAGCAGATAAAAACTTTGGTGCAGGAAATCATTGAAACACTGCACTCCAACGAGCCAGAACGCCAGGTGGAGTGGCGGGTAAACGATTTGCCCCCCTGTGCGGCTGACCTGACCTTGCTGCGGCAAGTGTTCATCAACCTGCTAAACAACGCCTTTAAATACACCCGCGAGCGCTCACCAGCGCTCATTGAAATCGGCTTTGAAGACGGCGCATATTTCATCCGAGATAATGGCGCCGGCTTTGACATGCGCTATGCCGACCGACTGTTTGGAGTCTTTCAACGCTTACATACCGAAAGCAAGTATGAAGGCACCGGCATCGGGCTAGCCACCGTCAGGCGAATTATTGAGCGGCATGGTGGACGCATTTGGGCTCAGGCCGAAGTAGAGAAGGGAGCCTGCTTTTTCTTTACCTTACCGCCCGATGTGTCAACCTTTGAACAACTCTCCTAACACAAACCGCTATGCACGCCTATCAAGTATTCTCCCCTGCGCCCATCGAGAGCCACCCCCTACAGCCTGTCGACATGCCACTCCCCGAACCAGGTCCAAACCAAGCGCGGCTGAGGGTGCTGGTATGCGGAGTGTGTCACACCGATTTACACATCGTCGAAGGCGACATCACTGCCCCCCGCTATCCACTCACACCCGGACACCAGGTTGTCGGCAAAGTGGATGCACTTGGCCCGTCTCTCTCTGCTGCACAGCCCAAGCAAATACAAATACAACAGCGCGTGGGGCTTCCTTGGCTGCATTGGGCTTGTGGTCAGTGTGAATTTTGCCAACGTGGGCTGGAGAATCTCTGCCCCCAGGCGCGTTTCACCGGCTTTAGCGTAAATGGCGGCTTTGCACAGTACGTCTTAGCCGAAACCAGCTACCTTTTACCCCTGCCTGATGAAATTCCAGATGAGCAAGCCGCACCGCTCTTATGCGCAGGAATCGTGGGCTACCGCGCCCTCAAGAAAGCCGAAATTCAGCCCGGCGAACGGGTTGGGCTGTTTGGCTTTGGCGCCAGTGCGCACTTGTGCTTGCAAGTGTTGCGGTATTGGGGTTGTGAAGTCTATGTGTTTAGCCGTTCGCCTTCGCACCGGCAACATGCCCTGGCTTTGGGCGCGGTACAGGCGGTTGAACCAGGCAACAACCCGGTGCTGCTTGATAAAGCCGTGGTGTTTGCGCCAGCCGGTCAGGTGGTCATTCAAGCGCTGGAAGCCATTCGCCCCGGCGGAATCGTCTCCATTAACGCAATTCACATGAGCGATATTCCTGCTTTCCCCTACGCCAAATTGTGGGGAGAACGTCAACTCCGCTCGGTAGCAAATGCCACGTATCAGGATGGGGAAGAATTTCTTGCCCTGGCTGTTGCCGCAAATCTTCGTGCCACCGTCAACCTGTATCCATTTTCCCAAGCCAATGCTGCCCTAGAAGATTTGAAATATAGCCGCTTCGATGGTCAAGCAGTTCTAAGAGTGTCATGAGAGGAAGTGTCAGGTGTCACTTGGTTCTGACGATTCCAACGTTGTATAATGACTTTGCTCATATCCGAAGGTGAGTCGCGCCAGAGATAAAGACAAGCCGGTCAGCGGCTGATTGTTCGCCTAAGCCGGCCGCTATCCGCCGGTGCGATGCACGCGTTATGTGGAGAGGACACCTGTATGACTGCTCAACTGATTGACGGCAAAGCAATTGCACAGCAAGTCCGTGAACAAGTGGCCGCCGAAGTGGCACGCCGCCTGGCAGCCGGCAAACCCAAGCCGACTCTGGCAACCGTCTTGGTCGGCGACCGAGTCGATTCGGCTACGTATGTCCGCTCGAAGGGCAAAGCGTGTGAGGAACTGGGGATGGGTTCCATCAGCCACCACCTTCCAGCAGATGTATCACAAGAAGAATTGGAAAAACTCATCAAAAGTTTGAATCGCAGCAAAAAAGTGAACGGCATCCTGGTGCAGTTACCCCTTCCAGCACACTTGGATGAAGAGCGGGTGCTTAATCTAATCAGCATCGAAAAAGATGTAGATGGCTTTTCACCGCTCAATATTGGCCGCCTGGCCCAAAAAGGACGGGAACCGCTCTTTGTACCTTGCACACCGTATGGCTGCATTTACCTGCTAGAGCAAGCGGGAGTTAAAATCGAGGGCAGCAACGCAGTCGTCTTGGGGCGCTCGAATATTGTCGGCATGCCTGCCGCCTTGTTGTTAATTGGCAAAAATGCCACTGTTACGGTCTGTCACTCTCGCACGCGTGATTTACCGAACACGGTGCGCCAAGCCGACATCCTGATTGCAGCCATCGGCAAGGCCGAATTTGTACGCGGCGATTGGATTAAGCCCGGCGCAGCAGTGATTGATGTTGGCATCAACTCCAAACCTGACGCGAGCAAAAAAAGCGGCTACCGCCTGGTCGGTGATGTCCATTTCGACGAAGCCAAAGAGGTAGCCGGCTGGATTACCCCCGTCCCGGGAGGCGTGGGCCCCATGACGATTGCCATGCTGATGAAAAACACCCTGCGCGCAGCAGAAATTCAGCAAGATGGCTAGACCACCCGCAAACAGAGCAAAGGCCTGGAGAGCAGCACCTTGCAGGCCTTTGCTTACAGATTAACAATCTCAAACGGCTCAATCTCGTCTGCCGGTGTGAAACCGAAAATCCGAGAATAAAAGTATAGCTCAGCCTCCAAAGCGCGTCGGATTGTTTCGGCCTTGCGAAAGCCATGCTGTTCACCCGCAAATACGAGATAAGCGGTCGGCACGCCACGCCTTTTGGCGGCAGTGAACATCATTTCCGATTGATTGGGCGGCACAACCAGGTCAGAATCCCCCTGCAACAAGAGAATGGGCGTCTTCAGTTGGTCGGTGTGATGAATAGGAGAGCGTTCGATATACAGGCTTTGGCAGGCAGGGTAGGGTCCAACCAGGCTATCTAGGTAACGGCTTTCAAACTTGTGCGTCTCACGTGCTAGGGCCTCCAAATCGCTCACGCCATAGTGACTAGCCCCAGCCGTAAAGACATTCCGAAACACCAGCGCAGCCAGCGTAGTAAAACCACCCGCACTGCCGCCGGCAATGGCCATACGTTTCGCATCTACCAGTCCTTGTGCTGCCAACCAGCGTGCGCCATTGCAGCAATCATCCACATCCACAACGCCCCAATTCCCCTTCAAGCGCTCACGGTAAGCACGTCCATAGCCTGTTGACCCACCGTAATTGACATCCAACACAGCAAAACCGCGGCTCGTCCAGTATTGAATGCGGTAGTTTAACACCGCATTGGTGGCAGCCGTCGGCCCACCATGGCTGAGAACAAGCAGAGGCGGCAACTCGGACTCAGGCGCAACAAAATCCGGGTTGGTGGGTGGATAAAACAGGGCATGCGCGGTCAACCTATTCTCCGTAGGAAATTCCACCGGCCTCGGCACCGAAAAATAACCATCAGGAAGTGTCGGCTCAAACGAACGCTTTAGCGCCTCGAGCGCATTCGTCACCGCATTCCACCGCCATACACCCAACGGTTGCGTCGGAGAGCCGGCCAAAAAGGCCACCTCTCCCTGCCCGCCGGCGCAAACCGCCGAAAAGGCCGTAAACGGCAAGCGCAGGGGCGTCAGGGTCTTGCGCTCAGTCTGTAAGTGCGCCAGAGTCCACAATCCATTTTGGGTGAAAGCACAGACAATCTCACGCGCATTCAGGAAAGCATACGTGCGCATGCCAAACACCCACTGTGGCATTCCAAACTCTGCATCAGCCGGGTACAGCGCTTCGGGCTGGTCTTGGGTCAAGCGGTACAGATTCCACCAACCAGAACGGTCACTGACAAAGTGCAAAACCCCCTCCGGTGACCATTCCGGCTGAAAAATTGATTCGGCCATGCCACCTGCCACCTGCCTGGGCTCTCCCAAGGTGCCATCCGCGCACACATCGGCCATCCACAAAACCGTTCCATCCCAAGGCATGTTAGGATGATCCCAACTCAAATAACACAGCGTTTTGCCATCCGGGCTTAGGCGGGGAGTAGAGAAAAAATCATGACCAGAGACCAAAACTTGACCATCGTTCGCACCATCGAGCGGAATGGCCACGAGTGTATTGACCGGCTCGGCGCCGGTCGTGTGGTCTTCGCGCACACAAATCAGACGATGATGAAGCCAATCGAGCACAAAATCGGCATAGTAAAAGCCTTCCGTGACCGTCAGAGCGCGGGGTACCCCCTCCGGCGGTTGAACATACAGCCGCTGGTCGGCAAAATTGACAAAATAGATGACGCCATCAAAGACAGCGTACGCCCCGCCACCATATTCATGGACGCGGGTACGAACGTTGAACTCTTTCGGCAGACACTCCACCGGTTCACCGCCCGGAGCACGTTTCATCAAAACATTCCGCCCGCCTTCAAGCGGACGACTTTCCAGCCAATAAACATCCCGGCCGTCTATCGTTACCTGCGCCAGGCCAATGGTTTGCGCAGTTATCAGTTCTGGTGTGATGGGCGATTTCCAACTTCCATAAGGAGCAATTTCGGGCATACAAAGACTCCGTTTCCTGGTTTTGGTGCGCAAGGCAGACGATTTTGTGTATTCTCAAATCTCTCTAGCAGACCATCTGATGCGTTATCACATTGCTAACTTCCTATATCCTACCCTGGGTGATAAAACACGCCAAAAACAGACGAGACATGGCGGCGGGCAATTATCAGCAGATTATAATCTACCCCTCGGCGAGTTCAACCCGTCTAGAGCGAGCCTTTGAGAATGACCCTTTGATGATTGGCAAGAACCATTTCTGAAAGTCTATTGACTCACCTTGTTAATTATGCTTTAATGTAACCGGTTACATCAGTTTATCACAAAGGCACATCGCATGACCCGAAAATCATCCTCCGTTACCATTCGTGATGTTGCCCGCCATGCTGCTGTCTCTGTTGCCACGGTCAGCCGCTTTATCAACCGCACTGCGCCGGTCTCACAAGAAGTTGCGGAGCGCATCCAACAGGTCATGCTAGACCTGAATTACAAGCCGCATGTTGCTGCGCGCCAACTGGCTACCCGTCGCACCCTAACCGTTGGGCTGGTCATTCACAACATGCACACCGATTTCTTTGCACCGCTGCTCAGCGGCATCGAAGCGGTGGTCAGCGAAAATCAGTATAACCTGCTGGTGGCCACCTACGACTACAAGACCCACCATCACCGTCCATTGCCAATTGGCCCGCATAATACGGATGGGCTATTGAGTTATGCGGATTGCCTCAACGAAGAACAACTCACCGACCTGTGCCGTGTCAAATTTCCCGTAGTGCTTATTCATCGCACCGCACCGCCTCAGCTGCGCGTACCATTTGTCACCGTAGAAAACAAAGCGGCCACCTATAAACTCATTTCACACTTGATAGAAACGCATGGGCGCCGTTCAATTATCTTTTTGCGTGGCCCGCACGAACAAGAAGATTCCCGCTGGCGCGAACAAGGCTACCGCGATGCACTGGAAGAACATGGCATTTCATTCAATCCAGACCTGATGTTGTGCGGAGAGTTCAATCGGCACGGCGCTTACACGGCGCTGAAGAAATTTCTCGCGCGCCGACACCCACCCTTTGATGCCATCTTCAGCGGTGATGACGATGCAGCCATTGGAGTATATAAAGCGCTGCGGGAAGCCGGACTGCGCATTCCAGAAGACGTTTCGGTCGTCGGCTTTGATGATGCGCGCCTATCCACATTTTTGAATCCACCGCTAACTACGGTGCGAGCGCCTACCCAGTTGGTAGGTCAGACCGCCGCCTCGATTTTATTTGACCTATTGCAAGAACGTACTGTTGAAACCTGCACACTGCTATCCACCGAAATTGTTTTGCGCCGCTCGTGCGGCTGCACATACGAAAATCCTGGCGAACCATTTCAAGATGTAGTTCGATAAAAGTGCAACCATTTAGAAAGGATAGAACATGCTGAAAGTAGCGGTTTTTGGCGGCGGCTCCACATATACGCCAGAATTGGTGAACGGGTTTTTAGAACGAAAAGAGCAATTCCCACTCGATGAGCTCTGGCTGATGGACATTGACAAAGAGCGGCTTGAGGTCGTCGGCGGATTTGCCCAACGCATGGTTGCGTTTAAAGGCAATCCATTCAAAGTGGTCCTGACCACCGATTTACATGAAGCCCTCAAAAACGCCGATTACGTCACCACGCAATTGCGGGTGGGTCACATGGAAGCCCGCCGCCGCGATGAGTATTTGGGCAAACGGCATGGCCTGGTAGGACAAGAAACAACCGGCATAGGCGGCATGGCCAAAGCCTTGCGCACCATTCCGGTTATCCTGAAGATTGCCCATGAAATGCAGAAACTCGCCAAACCCGGCGCCATGCTGGTGAATTTCACCAACCCAGCCGGGCTGGTCACACAGGCCTTGAGCAAATATGCGCCAGAAACCCCGGCGGTCGGTGTGTGCAACGTCCCGATTGGGGCCAAAATGAAAATTATAGAAGGACTAGAAAAAGCCACAGGCCGACACATTGAACTCTCGCGCGCCGAACTCAAGACTCTTGGGCTAAACCACCTGTCCTGGCATCGCGGATTTACGATTGATGGCGAAGATGTCTGGCCACAGGTGCTGGCCGGCTTCCTGGCCGAACTGCGCGCCATGCCCGAACCCGAATGGGACCCGCGCATGATTGAAATTACGCGCATGATTCCCAACTATTACTTGCAATATTTTTACTATACAGAGAAAAAAGTCGCTGCCCAGCAACACTGGCCGCCCTCCCGCGCCGAAGAAGTCATCGAAGTCGAAAAAAGCCTGCTGGCGCAATATGCCGACCCCAACCTGCAAGAGCCACCGGCTGACTTAATGAAGCGGGGCGGAGCCTATTATTCCACCGTCGCCACGCAGCTGCTCAATGCACACTACAACGACCTAGGCGAAACGCACATCGTCAATCTAAAACACGCCGGCGCGGTGCCAGGCTGGCCAGAGGAATGGGTACTGGAAATGCCCGCCACTGTCCACAAAAGCGGCATCAAGCCCATCCCAACCGAACCGTTACCCCCGGCACAATTTGGGCTGTTGGCGGCTGTCAAAGCCTATGAACTGCTCACCGTCGAAGCGGCAGTGCATGGCGACCGCGATGCTGCCTACCAAGCGTTGCTAGTTCATCCCCTTGGTCCAAAAGGCAACCAAGTGCAAGCCGTGCTAGAGGATATGCTCGAAACACACCGCGAATATCTGCCCCAGTTTTGGAAATAAACCGTTTGACATACCACAGCTTTTTGTTCTTTCCTCTTTCGTCCTCTTCCAAAAAAGACGAAAGAGGAAAGATGATTTAATGTGTCTCCGTCACCTTGGTAATGCTGCGTGGTTTTTCGGTGTCGTAGCCTTTAGCGCGCGTCAGGTGGCAGGCAAATAACTGCCCGGCCACAATCGCAACCAGCGGGGTCAACCATTCTGGGATGCCGGCAGGCAAGCGCATAGCCGATTGGGCCAAAGCAAGCACACGCTCATCATCAGAAATGACAACCAGCTCGGCCTGTTGCTGCTCTCGGAGACGAGCGAGCATCTCAAACATCGAATGGAACACTTTGCCTTGTGGCGCAACAGCCAGCACCGGAAATCCACCCTCAATCATGGCAATCGGTCCGTGCTGAAAATCTGCCGAAGAATAAGGTTCGGCGATGATGTAAGTTAACTCCTTAAGCTTCAGCGCCCATTCAAACGCAGTGGCATAGTTGAAGCCGCGCCCTAAAACCACGCATTGCCCCATATAACGATAGCGTTGTGCCATGCGTTCAATGTCGGCATCTTGCGTGAGAAGAGTCGCAATCCAGTCAGGGACTTTCTCCAATGCTTGCCAATCATCTTGTGCGCCGCGCAGAGCCGCCGAAATCATCGCCAAAGCCATCAGTTCGGTGGTGTAAGTTTTGGTGGCAGCCACCGCCTTCTCCGGCCCGGCCTGAATATCAAATACCAAGTCCGCCGCTTGCGCTAGCGGGGAATTAGGGGCATTGGTCACGGCCAGGGTCAGGCAGCCTTGTCTCCGGCCTTCTTCTAGCACACTGACGATGTCGGGGGATTGACCTGATTGCGAAACGCCCATCACCAAGGCCTTCTCCAAACGCGGCGGTTGCGCATAGTATGTAAAGAGCGAAGGCGTTGCAAGCGCAATCGGCAAACGATTATGCGCCCCCCACAAGTAATTGGCATAGCGCCCGGCATTATCGGATGTGCCGCGCGCCGCAAGAAAAACGTAGTTCACCTCGCGCGCATGAATTTCGGCAGCAATCTTCTCTGCCGTCTGGCGCTGATGGCGTAAAAGATGATACAAACGTTCGGGCTGCTCTCGAATTTCATCGTGCAATGACATTTTGACCTCTCTAGAAGAATGAATGATGAGTCACACTTGACGTACTCTTGCTAGTTGAAAATAACAAACAGCACAAGCCTAACGATAGCCTCACAAATGGCTCCAGCGTGCATAGACAGCATGTGAAAGCAGCCTGCCCTGCGACTGTTCACGGGTAACTAGTTCCCCTGCTTGGGTCACGCCACCAAAGGATTTCAGCATGTCATCCAGCGTTTGGTGCAGATGAATGGCCGAGGCGCGTACCGCATACATCGTCAGCGAGAAAAAGAGGGGATGTTGGCTTAAGACGGCATAACAAGCCTGGAGCAAATGGGGCAACGATTCGTACACCTCCCATACTTCACCTTTCGGTCCACGACCAAATTTCGGTGGGTCTAAAATGATTGCATCGTATTTGACACCCCGCCGCGCTTCGCGTTGCACAAACTTGAGGGCGTCATCCACAATCCAACGGATGGGGCGTTGGGTGAGACCAGAAAGATCCTGGTTCTCACGTGCCCAGATGACCGACTTTTTGCTTGCATCCACATGTGTCACGGCTGCTCCGGCCTTGGCCGCCGCCAAAGTGGCAATACCGGTGTAGCCAAACAAATTCAAAACCTTAATCGGTCGTCTGGCAGCACGGATTTGTTCCATATACCAATCCCAGTGCGCCGCCGTTTCAGGAAAGACGCCCAAGTGCCGGCCAGGGGTAGGGGTAACCGAAAACCGCAAGCCGTTGTACTCCAGCGTCCATTTCTCCGGTAATTTATGCTTCAGTTCCCAGTGTCCGCCACTCTCCTCACCAGTTGGGCGAAACACGGCATGCACATCACGCCAAGTTTCCTCAGGCCGGCCACGCTTCCACATGGCCTGTGCTTCAGGCCGAACAAGCCGATACGGGCCAAAGCGCTCCAACTTCCAACCTGCACCGGTATCGAGCAATTCATAGTCTTTCCAATGTGGGGAATCAAGCAATAGGATATTCATAGGCTGCCAAAACCTTACAAACACATGCTAGAGTGGGAAATCAGTACTATTCGCGCTTGAAATACACCCCAATTGGATGTAAAATTAGGGTGCAAGTGGGAGAAAGTGGGACGAAGTGGAGCGCCGGGCCGGATGTCCGGCGTTCCACGCATTAAAGGAGATGATAGAACGTATGTTCTTGGGCCAGTACCGGCACACGCTTGACGACAAAGGACGCCTGACCATTCCGGCGGCGTTCCGTGAGGCATTGGCCGAGGGCGCTTTCATCTCTCAAGGCTTCGACCGCAACCTGATGGTCATGACGTCCGCTTACTTCCAACAGGTCTATGCACGCATTCAGGCCATGAGCATCACCGACCCAGCCGCACGTTTGCTGCGCCGTCTCATTCTCTCATCGGCGTACCAAGTAGAAGTAGATAAGGCCGGACGCATCCTCGTGCCACAAAACCTGCGGCAATTCCTCGGCTTAGAGAGCGATGCCATCGTCGTCGGACAAGGCGAATATTTTGAAATCTTCACACCTGCCGAATGGCAAACGCAAATGCAAACACTGCAAGACGCCGAAGCCAATGCAGCACGCTTCCAGACTTTAGACCTGGGAGCCTAACGCAAGCGAGACTTGCGCGCCACCATGACCGCGCCGCACCTACCCGTACTTTACCAGGAGATTATACACGCTTTACAGCCCCAACCCGGCGGTCGTTACATTGACGGTACGCTCGGCGCAGGCGGGCACACAGCCGGCATTCTGGAAGCGAGTCGCCCCAGCGGTGAAGTGTTAGCCCTCGACCTCGACCCCCAAGCGCTTAAGATTGCCCGCGCCCGCCTACAAGCCTTTGGCACACGTGTACATTTTGTACAAGCCTCCTATGTGGAAATGGCCGAACAAGCCGCTCGCCTAGGTTGGAATAGCGTGGACGGCATTGTGCTGGATTTAGGCATCTCTTCGATGCAGATAGATACCGCCGAACGTGGCTTTTCTTTCCTTCAGGAGGCGGCGCTCGATATGCGCTTCTCGCCAGAAACGCCACGCTCTGCCGCCGACTTGGTGAACACCTTGCCCGAAGACGAACTAGCCGCTCTTCTCTTCCAGTATGGCGAGGAGCGCCAAGCCCGGCGCATTGCCCGCGCCATCGTGCAAAACCGGCCCTTAATGACCACCCGGCAGCTGGCCGACCTGATTCTCAAGACAATCGGCAAGCGCGAACACATTCATCCGGCCACACGCACCTTTCAGGCGCTGCGCATTGCCGTAAACGACGAACTTCACGCCGTGCAAAGCGTGTTACCAATCGCCATTCAGTTACTTCGTACCGGCGGCAGATTAGCGGTCATCTCTTTTCACTCACTCGAAGACCGCATCGTCAAAGAGACCTTCCGCCGGGAAAGCACCGATTGCCTGTGCCCACCACGTCAACCCATTTGCACCTGCGGGCACCGCGCCTGTGTTCGAGAAATCAACCGCAAGCCTATCGAGGCGCGTTCAGCAGAAATTCAACAAAACCCACGCGCTCGCAGCGCAAAATTACGAATCGTAGAAAAGCTATGACCATTCTTCAACGGTTACTCCACCCATCTATACGTCCGGTGCGGCTCGCACGAAAAAAGACCGAAGTGCCAACCAACACCTACCAAGCGGTAGCCGAACTAGCCGGTACGCTGCGCCATCATCAAGAAATGCCTTTGCGTATTCAGCGAGAGTGGCTGGCAGCGTTCCTGGCATTGGTGATGATGGCTGGGTTAATCGCCGGTTTATACCTTAACGTGACGGCACGCACCGCCATTACCGGGCGCGAAATTCAAAGCCTAGAGGCAGAAATCGCCGCCAATAAACGCGATAATGCCGATTTACAAACGCACATTGCCGCCTTACTTTCCAATCAATCGCTCTCCCAGCGGGCACGTTCGCTGGGGTTCCAACCTGTTGAACGGGACGAAGTGGAATACATCGTTGTGCCGGGCTACTTCCCGCCCCAGGCGGCTACCTTTGTTCAACCAATGGCCGAAACCGACCTACTCGCTGCACGTCCTGAATACAACGAATCGCTCTTCGAGTGGCTTGGACGACAGATTGAATCAGCCTCCAGGCCGGTACGTTAAGGCTTTGTATGAAACGTCAATTTCAGGTTCGCTCGCTCTCTCTCGCTATCGTGTTTGCCGTGCTGGCCAGCATGGTTATCTTTCAAATGGTGCGCATCCAAACCAGCGCGGAGGCCGCCACCTTCCTAAAGCAGGCCGAGCGCTATGCGGGCAAGTATGTCACACTGTATCCAGAGCGTGGGCGTATCTTCGACCGGGATGGTTTTTTACTGGCGGGCAACAAAAGCGTGTACGAAATCGGCGTCAGCCTGGCAGAAATGCGCAACCCACACACCATCGCGCTGACACTCAACACCGTGCTGGGGCTTAATTACGAAAAAGTATACAACCAATTGCTCAACCCGCCTGCCGAATTGGTATACCTGGTGATTACGGATTACGTCAGCTCGGAAAAGGCTCATGAATTGATGGAGCTACAAAACCGCTTGACCGAAGAATACCGCAACACAGGCGACCCCAGCCTGGCCGGGTTACACTTCAAAGCCCACCTCATGCGCTCTTATCCAGAGCGGACACTGGCTTCCAACGTGTTGGGGTTCGTCACGCTCGAAAATCGCGGCTATTTTGGGGTGGAGGAGAAATATAACAACCTACTGGCCGGTGTACCGGTAACGGTGTGGGTGCCGGAAGACCCGAACCGCGCCGCCGAATTACCCGCTACCCCGCGCGGAGCCGATTTGATTCTGACGATTGACCGGGAAATTCAGGCCATGGTGGAAGAACAATTGCGCGAAAGCCTGGAAGATACCGGCTCAGAGGCCGGAACAATTATTGTGATGGACCCGCGCACCGGCGAAATTTTGGCAATGGCCTCCACGCCCCAAATGGATTTGAACAACTTTTCGCAATACAACGAGATTTACAAAAACGCCAGCGAATTTAACCGTGCCGTTTCTATGCAATATGAACCTGGTTCGGTATTCAAAGTCCTAACCTTAGCCGCCGCACTCGATTCGGGTGCTGTCTCACCCAATTTCTCTTACTTAGATGTCGGTTTCTACGAAATAGGCGGGGCTTATGTCTACAACTGGGATCGAGGCGCCTGGGGGCCGCAAGACCTCCTGGGCTGTATGCGGCATTCGCTCAACATCTGTATGACGCACTTGGCCGACCAGATGGGGCCTGACTTGTTCTATACTTACATGCGCCGCTTTGGTGTTGGGCATCCGACCGGCATTGACCTCGCCAACGAAGCGCGGGGACGTCTCAAAGTGCCTGGCGATACCGATTGGTATCGCGTAGATTTAGGCACCAATTCGTTTGGACAAGGCGTTGCTATGACGCCCATTCAGATGATGGCCGCCGCTTCAGCACTGGCGAACGAAGGCCGCATGGTGTACCCACACGTCTTATATGGCATGGTCAGCAATGGACATCAATATACCACCCCCGTCCAGACGCTCGGCACACCTATCTCACCGCAAACCGCGCGCTTGGTCAGCGAAATTTTGGCGACCTCGATGGAGCAGGGCAAAATGGCCTCGGTTGTGGAAGGATACCGGATTGCTGGAAAAACCGGAACGGCGCAAATTCCCGGCCCCGATGGCTTCTACGTTCCCGATGAAATCAACGCTTCATTCATTGGCTGGGGCCCGGTAGATGACCCGCGCTTCATGGTCTATGTCTGGTTTGAAAAACCCGATTCTGCCGACTGGGCAGCGTATGTAGCCGCGCCCGTCTTTCACGATGTCGTCGAAAAGCTCGTTGTTCTAATGGGCATTCCGCCGGATAATGTACGCCGTCAACTGGCTGGACAGTGAGAGGCTATGCTGACGCTTGTAGATGTATTCGAGGCACTAACGCACACCCGCCCGGCGATGAAGGACATCTTCCTGACCGAGGCCGCGATTGATTCGCGTCAAGTCATTCCCGGGGGATTGTTCGTAGCCTTTCAGGGAGAGCGGGTAGATGGTCACAACTTCGTCCAACAAGCCTTCAAGCAGGGCGCGCTTGCGGCGCTCATCGAACACCCAATTGACGGGAGTTACCAGATACTTGACCTGCGCAATGGCCTGCCATCGGTAGATTTTTCGACACTTCAACCGCCGTTATGCCTTTTGGTACCGAATACGCTCACCGCCCTGCAACAACTGGCTTCCTATTGGCGGCGCAGACTCAACCTGCGCGTGATTGGCATCACCGGCAGTGTGGGCAAATCCACCACCAAAGAAGCCATTGCCCAGGTGTTGAGTCAGCGCTACAAAACACTCAAAAGCTTGGCTAATCTCAACAACGAGATTGGGCTGCCGCTCAACGTTTTGCGTCTCACGCCTGGCCATCAAGTGGCTGTTTTAGAAATGGGCTTCTATGTCTTAGGAGAAATCGCCCAACTCTGCGAGATTGCCCTACCCCACGTCGGTGTCATTACCAACATCGGCACGGTGCACGCTGAACGCGCCGGCTCGCAGGAAATCATTGCCCAAGGCAAAGGAGAACTGGTGGAGGCCCTGCCGCCCGCACCCGAAGGAATTGCCATTCTGAATTACGATGACCCGTATGTGCGCCCAATGAAAGAACGCACCAAAGCGCGTGTCTTCTACTATGGCCTGAGCCCAGAAGCGCACCTTTGGGCTGATGATGTGCAGGGCATGGGGTTAGAGGGCATTCGCTTTCGATTACATTACAAGAAAGAATCCATCTACCTGCGCGTGCCGATGATTGGTCGCCACTCTGTTGAAACTGCCCTGCGCGCTGCCGCTGTTGGCCTGGTCGAAAACCTAACCTGGGATGAAATCATTCGCGGCTTGCAAGAAAGCCAGGCACAATTGCGCCTTTCTGCGGTGCGCGCGCGCAATGGAGCGCTAATTATTGACGACACCTACAACGCCGCACCAGAATCAACCTTGGCCGCACTGAACTTACTCGATGAAATGACCGGTCGCAAGGTCGCTGTGCTGGGTGATATGTTGGAACTGGGTCAATACGAACGGGAAGGCCATCAGAAGGTTGGCATGCGCGCCGCGCAAGTCGCCGATGTTCTGGTAACATTAGGGCTTCGCGCCCACATGATTGCAGAATCGGCCCGCAAAGCCGGCATGAAGAAATCTGCTGTGCATGAGTATGAAGACATCCAAGCCGTTATTGCATGGCTTTTGCAAAATTTAACCCCGGATGACGCTGTCCTCATTAAGGGTTCTCACGGCCTGCGGATGGACCGCATTGTGGCCGCGCTGGAGGCTTTCTAATGAAAGATACCACCCTAGCCGCTGCGCTCGCCGGATTTAGCTTTATGCTGACCGTCATTTGGGGCACGCCCCTGTTGCGCGTTTTGCGGCATTTTAAGATAGGCAAACTGATTCGGGTGGAAGAACCGGGCATGCACATGGTCAAGATGGGCACCCCCACCATGGGTGGCGTGATGATTATCGCACCCGTCTTGCTCTTGACCGTTTTGTTGAATGCCGCAGTGCTGATTGGATTCAAACTCTCTGGTCGCTCGGTCTTCGTGCCACTGGCAACGATGGTGTTGTTTGGCCTATTGGGCGCCATAGATGACTGGGAAGGAATTCGCGGCAAGCGCAAAGGGGACGGTCTATCCATCCGCGTCAAATTCCTGCTCCAGTGGGTCCTTGCTGGGGTCATCGCCTGGGCGCTCAAATATTTGCTCGATGTTCCCGGCTTGTTCATCCCAGGCGTGCCGGTCGAAATCGAGTTTGATTGGTGGTATGTGCCAATTGCAGCCTTTATTATCGTCGCTATGTCCAACGCCATCAACTTCACCGACGGGCTAGATGGTTTGGCGGGCATCATCTCGGCGACCATTTTCGCAGCCTACGGCATCATTGCTCTCATGCAAGGCCAATCCTTCTTGGCCAAATTTTCATTTACGATGGTCGGCGCATTATTCGGCTTTTTGTGGTTTAACGCACATCCGGCGCAGCTCTTTATGGGCGATACCGGCTCCCTCTCCTTAGGCGCGACCATCGCTGTTGTAGCGCTGATGACCGGGCAATGGGCTATCTTGCCACTGATTGCAATTATTCCGGTCGGCGAGGCCCTGAGTGTAACCATTCAAATTTTGTACTTCAAGGCTACCAAAGGCCGGCGCTTTTTCAAAATGGCGCCCATCCACTTACATTTTGAGTTACTCGGTTGGAGCGAAACGCAAATTGTGCAGCGCTTTTGGCTAATTGGTCTCATGGCAGCTTTAATTGGCGTCGGCTTGGCGATGGTATAGCCGAGCCATTCTTTTGGAAAGGAACGATGAGCATCAACTGGCGAAACCAACGTGTGGTTATCCTCGGCGCAGCCCGACAGGGACTGGCTTTAGCGCGTTACCTGGCCCGACACGGGGCTCAAGTCGTGCTGAATGACCGTCGCCCCGCCGAAGAGTTGCAGGAAGAGATGAAACAGCTGCAGGCGCTAAGCATAGAATGGGTGACGGGTGGACATCCGCTCTCGCTGTTGGAACCACGCCCCGACCTGCTCTGTATTTCGGGAGGGGTTCCACTGACCAACCCGGTCGTACAAGCCGCCCTGGCGCAGGGGATTGCGCTCTCGAATGATACCCAAATCTTCTTGCAAGTTGCCCCCTGCCGCACGCTAGGCATCACAGGCTCGGCCGGCAAAACCACCACCACCACCCTGGTCGGACGGATGGCACAATCGAACCGTGCTGGGAAGTATGGAAGAATCTGGGTGGGTGGCAATATCGGCGACCCGCTCCTAAATTACGTGGACGAGATGGGGCCTTCCGACCTGGCTATTTTGGAAATTTCATCGTTCCAAGCCGAGCAGATGACCCTTTCGCCCAACGTTGCTGCCATCTTGAACATCACGCCCAATCACTTAGACCGGCATGGTACGATGGAAGCCTACATCGCCGCCAAAGCCCGCCTGCTCGATTTTCAATCTTCAAGTGACAGTGCCATTTTAGGACGTGATAATTCAACCGCCTGGGACCTACGCGAACGAGTCAAAGGGCGGCTATTCTCCTTTGGATTTAGCCCCTTGCCCCCAGGACAGGACGGCGCGTATGTTGAAAACGAAAAATTCTACCTGCGCAACAGCGGACGTGTCATTCGCTTGCCGGTAGAACATCACATTGAACTCCGTGGTCAGCATAACCGTTTGAACGTGCTGGCAGCGTGTGCCATCGCCTATGCAGCCGGTTTTGCGCCCGAAGATATGGAAGCCGGCGTAACCGGATTTCAGGGCGTGCCGCACCGACTGGAGTATGTACGCACCTGGCGGGGCGCACAATGGTATAACGACTCGATTGCAACCGCACCCGAACGCACCATCGCCGCCATCCAGTCCTTCAGCGCCCCCCTCATCCTTTTGCTCGGTGGACGCGATAAAGACCTGCCCTGGGATGAATTGGGCAAACTCGTGCGCCAGCGGGTGGAGCACGTGGTGATTTTTGGCGAGGCCGCCGAAAAAATTCAGACCGCCATCGGTCAACGCATTCCTGGCTCTCGCCCCTATAGCCTAACGCGCGTAGCAACCTGCAAAGAGGCTGTATTCGCCGCCTCGCGCCTGGCACAACCAGGTTTTGTGGTGCTCTTTTCACCGGGCGGCACCAGTTTCGATGAGTTTAAAGATTTTGAAGAACGTGGAGAAAGGTTCAAAGAATGGGTACACGGCTTTTCCGAGACACTGCGGTAGGTATGGAACCACCCCCCGAACCTTCCCTGCCACTGGCGCACAAAGTGGGCGGCACGGTAGATTTGCCGCTCTTGCTGGTGATGATTGCCCTGCTGGTATTTGGTCTGTTGATGGTCTTTTCGGCCTCATGGGATTTTTCGTTGGCCGTGTACGGCGAACCCATGCGCATGTTCAACCGACAAGTGCTATGGCTCGCCTTAGGGTTAGTCATCGCATACACTCTCTCGCGCTTGGACTATCATAATTGGCGTGTATTGGCCGTGCCTACCATGCTGGGAACGATTGGGTTGTTGGCAGCCGTTTTGTTCGTCAACGAAATTCGTCTAGGCGCAGTGCGAACGCTGATGGGCGGCTCCATTCAACCTTCGGAGCTGGCCAAAGTGGTGACAATTATCTACCTGGCCGTGTGGATGCACTCCAAGCGAGAACAACTACATGATATTCAATGGGGCCTCATCCCGTTAGCCGTCATCCTAGGTATGGTTGGTGGTCTCATTTACATTCAGCCAGACCTTTCGGCCACGGCCACTGTCTTTGTACTGGGTGGCCTGCTCTTCTTCCTAGCCGGCGGTGATTTACGGCAAATTGCCTTTCTGTTGGTCATGGCCATCATCACCGGCGTTTTGGTGGTGCAGGTAAGCAGCACAGGGCAAGAACGCGTGGCAGCCTACCTGGAAGGTCTCAAAGACCCCACCCAAGCCTCGTATCATGTGCGCCGCTCGTTCGAGGCGATTGTAAAAGGTGGCTGGTTTGGCGTGGGCATTGGGCGCGCCAACACCAAACTCACCGGCTTACCCGTGCCACCCACTGATAGCATCTTTGCTGTTATTGCAGAGGAGTTGGGTATCTTCGGTGCGCTTGGCACCGTGATGCTATACGTTCTGTTGGTATGGCGCGGCTTACGCATTGCCGAAAAAGCCCCCGATATGCTCGGCAGTCTGCTGGCAGCCGGGCTGACCTTTTGGCTAGCGCTAGAAGCCGCAATTAATATGCTTGTCATGGTGGGGTTGATGCCCTTTGCAGGCAACGCCTTGCCTTTTATTAGCGCCGGCGGCTCTAACATGGTTGCTTCCCTAGCAGCCATTGGCATTTTGATGAACGTCTCCCGGCAAGCCGAACCAGGCACAGAAAGAGAAGAATGGAGGAACTTCGGTGCGACTCTTGATTTGCGCCGGCGGAACCGGCGGCGGAGTGTATCCCGCATTGGCCGTGCATGATGCGCTTAAAGCCATTCACCCCACCGCCGAAGTGCTATGGGTAGGCGGTGAAGGCGGCATGGAAGCCAGGCTTGTTGAACGAGCCGGAATTGCATTTAAAGGCATTCCAGCCGCCGGTGTGCATGGAGTTGGCCTGGGGCGTCTGCCTGGCAATTTAGCGACGATTGGACGCGGGATAAAAGCCGCCGAAGCGATACTGGCAGACTTTAAGCCGCACGCCTTGTTCTTCACCGGCGGCTACGTGGCTGTCCCGGTGGCACTGGCCGGTTGGCATTATCCATCCGTGCTGTTTGTCCCCGATGTTGAACCAGGCCTGGCGCTCAAGGCGCTCTCCTATCTGGCCAAGCGCATTACGGTTTCCGTCGAAGCCTCGCGTCCTTTCTTCCACAAAAAAGCCGATGTGCACGTCACCGGCTACCCCGTACGGCCTGAATTGGCGTACTGGACCAAAGCACGCGGGCGACAACGTCTCAATATTCGCGGAGAAAAACCGGTTGTGCTGGTCGTAGGCGGCAGTAAAGGCGCACACTCGCTCAACCTCGCCGTTTTAGCCCACCTGAACGCCTTGTTGGAATTTGTTGAACTGATTCACCTGACCGGAGAAAGCGATTGGCACATGGTAGAAACCGCACGCGAAGCGCTTTCGCCTGCAAAAGCAGAACGGTATCATATCTTTCCTTACTTGCACGATGATATGGGTGCGGCCCTGGCAGCAGCAGACTTGGCACTGTCACGCGCTGGGGCTTCCGTCTTGGGTGAATTTCCGCACTTTGGGCTGCCTGCCATCCTGGTACCCTATCCTTACGCCTGGCGCTACCAGCGCGTCAACGCCGAAATGCTCACCCGGCACGGTGCTGCGCTGCTCATCGAAGATGCCAAACTGCACAGCGGTTTCTTGTTGACCCTTGAAAAACTACTAGAAACCCCTGAGAAATTGGAGGCCATGCGCGCCGCTATGACCTCCTTACGCGTTCCCGACGCCGCCCAAAATATTGCGCGGCAGATTCTAGAACTGGCCGGAGAACAACATGGTTAGCCTGGTATTCGTTTTCTGGATGTTGGTCATTCTGTTCGGCCTAATTGGCATCTTTCGCGGTTGGGCCAAAGAACTGTTGGTCTTTTTTAGCGTGATTGTCGCGCTAACGGTCAACTTGCTGTTGCGACTGTATATCCCCGGCGTCAACAACCTAGAAGCAAACGACCTGACCCTATTCTGGATTCGCGTCGCCATTTTGGGTGTGCTGGTTTATTTTGGGTATCAAACCGTCTCCCTACAGCGCTTTGCCTCGAAAGCCACGCGCGAAAAACTGCAAGATAGTTTGCTGGGGTTTATTCTCGGCGCTTTTAATGGGTATTTGATTATCGGCGCTGTCTGGTTTTACATGGCAGAAGCCGGCTATCCGTTTTCGTACATCAAAGCCCCGGTCCCCGGCACGGTAGAAGGGGATGCTGCCCTGCAGCTGATTCCCCTGCTTTCGCCCAACTTGCTTGGTGTACCGTGGATTTTCTTTGCCCTGGCATTTGCATTCATTTTCGTTCTGGTTGTGTTCATCTAACGATATGGCACACATTCATTTGATTGGGATTGGCGGCAGCGGCCTCTCGGCAATTGCACGGTTCTTGCTGGAACAAGGACATACGGTGACCGGCTCTGACCGCGCGCTCTCACCGTTGGCACTGGAATTAAGACGCTTAGGGGTGCAGGTCTTTGAGGGCCATGCAGCCACACACATCGCCGGCGCGGATTATGTCGTGCGTTCCTCAGCCATTCCCGATGACAACCCAGAAGTACAGGCCTCGCTCGCAGCAGGCATCCCGGTGTATAAACGCGCGAATTTTTTAGGCCAATTGATGGGTGACAAAGTGGGCATTGCCATTGCCGGCACACATGGCAAAACCACCACAACCGGTATGCTTTCCTGGGTGCTTTATGCACTCGGCGCCGACCCATCATTCATCGTGGGCGGCGTACTGCAAAATCTAGGCATTAACGCCCATGCCGGACAGGGCCGGGCCTTTGTCATTGAAGCCGATGAATACGACCGCATGTTCTTGGGCTTACAACCACATTACGCCATCGTCACCAACATCGAACATGACCATCCCGATTGCTTTCCGACCCCAGCAGATTTCCATGCAGCCTTCAGCGAATTCATGAAGCTCATCCCAGCAGAGGGCGCGCTGATTGCCTGTGGCGAGGACCGAGGCACCAGCGAGCTGATGGAAGAAGCCCGCCGGCTGCGCAAACGAGTGATAGGCTACCGGATTGCCGAAAATCAACGCACCGAGGCGGGTGAATGGGTGTTAGCGCAAAATGTGATGGCCAATAAGCAGGGAGGATTCACTTTTAATGCTCTCATCCGCTTGGCAGGCCACGCAACCTATATTTCGGGAGTGCAACTGCGCGTACCAGGCTTGCACAACGTACGGAACGCATTGGCCGTGCTGGCCGTAGTTGGCCTGCTCGGCTTGGACATCAAAGCAGCGGGGCACGCGCTGGGTGAGTTTCAAGGCACCGCGCGCCGTTTTGAACTCAAGGGCGAGGCCAAAGGGGTTATCGTCATTGACGACTATGCACACCACCCTACTGAAATTCGCGCCACGTTGGATGCCGCCCGCGCTCGCTACCCTTCGCGTCGGCTAGTGGTTGTTTGGCAACCGCATACCTTTTCACGTACCCGCACCTTATTTGATGAGTTTGTCGTCTCGTTTGGCGAGGCAGATGAAGTGATTGTGAGCGAAATCTACGCTGCGCGCGAGCCACAAGAAGACTTTTCGGCCCAGCAGGTAGTCCAAGCCATGTATCACCGCGCCGCACGCTTCATTCCCACCTTGCCAGAAATTCGCAATTATTTGCTTGCTCATCTGAAACCCGGCGATGTCCTCTTGGTCCTCTCGGCCGGGGATGCCGATTGGGTCAGTGCGGAAGTGCTGGCCCGCCTAAAAGAAAGCGAGGCAAACAATGGCTGAAAAGAAAAAACTCTATCAAGCGGAAACCATGGCTTTGCCGCCACTCAAAATGGTGCTGGGCGAACTGCCCGAACCCGACCCCGGCGAGGGCCATCGCCCGTTCCGGGTGAAGGGCGTCAAAGACCAAGAAGAAGCGCGTGGCATGGTGCGCAAACTGATTGGTCACATCAAGGAGAAAGAATAGCGCATGCTTAAACCCGCCGCGCTAAGCGCTTTGCGCGCTGCTTTGGGCCAACAGGTGCAGGAGAACGTCCTGCTGGCACCCTACACATCTGCGCGCATTGGCGGCCCAGCCGATTTGCTCGTCACGGTACGCAGCGCCGATGAACTGGCGCGTGCCGTAGAAATTTGCTGGCAAACTGGGCAGACCTATCTGGTGCTAGGCGCCGGTTCGAACGTCTTGGTCAGCGACCAGGGTATGCGCGGCGTAGTCATTTTGAACCGTGCCAGAACCGTCGAGTTCATCGAAGGGGCCAAAAAGCATGTCTGGGCCGAATCGGGCGCCATTTTGTCGAACGTGGCCCGGCGTGCTGCTGCACAGGGCTTGAGCGGCCTAGAATGGGCCGTCACCGTTCCCGGAACGGTCGGCGGGGCCGTGTACGGTAACGCCGGAGCGTTTGGCGGCGATATAGCACACGACCTACTCGAAGTAGAACTGCTCACGCCTGAAGGGCGGGAGTGGTGGCCGCCTCACCGCATGGAATATGGCTACCGCACCAGCATTCTCAAGCGTGGTCAGATACGCGCGGTGGTTCTCTCGGCACGGTTGAACTTAAAATACGGCCTTGCCAACGAGATACAGGCTAAAATCGAACAATTCACGAGTCGGCGCAAGAATACACAACCTCCAGGCGCCAGCATGGGTTCGATGTTTAAGAATCCACCCGGCGACTACGCCGGACGCCTGATCGAAGCCGCCGGGCTAAAAGGAATGCGCATTGGAAATGCTGAAATCAGCACCATCCATGCCAACTTCTTCCTAAACACCGGCGAAACGCGCGCAACCGACCTGAAAGCCCTGATAGACCTGGCACAAAAAACGGTATTGGAAAAATTCGGCATCAAGTTGGAATTAGAAGTGGAGTTGGTTGGAGAATGGTAACACTGGCGCTCATCTTCGGTGGACGCTCTGGCGAACATGAAGTCTCGCTCATGTCCGCCCGCTCGGTGCTTTCGGTGCTGAACCGCGAGCGCTATCGCGTCATCGAAATTGGCATCACCCACCAGGGCGCCTGGCTCACCGGAGAAAACGCACTGCAAGCCTTTGAGCAAGGCAACTTAGACGGATTACTCCCCGTCACCTTGCACCCCGACCCCTCGCGGCCCGGTTTGTATCTTATTCGTAATGAAGGTGAACGCGAAATTCTGGAAAAATTAGCCGATGTAGATGTGTATTTCCCAGTTCTGCATGGCTCCTATGGTGAAGATGGCACCATCCAAGGATTGCTTGAAATGGCCGATGTGGCCTATGTGGGCGCAGGGGTCGTAGGTTCAGCAGTCGGTATGGATAAGGGCATTTTCAAAGAAGTCATGCGTGCGCAGGGAGTACCGGTCGTTGAATCGCTCTTGGTCTTGCGTTCAGAAATCGAAGCCGATATGGAACAGGTCATCCGCCGCGCTGAAACACTCAGCCCATACCCGCTGTTCGTCAAGCCTGCCAATCTAGGGTCTTCGGTTGGGGTCACCAAATGCCGCAGCCGGTCTGATTTAGCCGAAGGGCTGCTGGAGGCCGCGCAATACGACCGGCGCATCTTGATTGAACGCGGTGTCAATGGGGCACGGGAAATCGAAATCTCCGTGTTAGGCAATGACCAGCCACAAGCCTCGGTGGCGGGTGAAATCATCCCCGGCGCCGACTTTTACTCGTATGATGCCAAATACATCTTGGGCAACTCTCGTCTGCTTATCCCGGCAGACCTAACCGAAACCCAGGCCCAACAAGTGCATGATTACGCTTTACGCGCTTTTCAAGCTGTAGATGCCTGCGGCATGGCACGGGTAGATTTCTTCATCGGTCAAGACGGCGCTGTGTTCTTGAACGAAATTAACACCATTCCCGGCTTTACCAAAATCAGCATGTACCCCAAATTGTGGGAATTCAGCGGCTTACCCTACCCAGAACTGGTTCAGCGGCTCATCGAGCTAGCAATCGAACGCAAGCGCGAGCGTGACCGCCTGGTGCGGGTCTATCGGAGGGACGCATGAGCCCTGACCGCCTGACCCTGACCCGCGCCGAAGCCATACGCCGGCGCAAAGAAGAAGAACAAAAACGACGCGAGAAACTGACACAGAAACGTGTCCGCGCACCAGAACCGAGTGCCGCCTCTCGTCCATCGGCTATTTCGCAGGTCGAACCGATTGCACCGCGTGTGTCACCAACCATTTCCAGGAGTCGTTTTCGTGCGCGTTACGATGTCGCCGCTATGCCTGTTCCAGAGCAAGCGCGACCGTTTGCAGCCAGGCATTCGCAAACCGCCTCGCTTTCTTTGCCACGCATCACCTTCGGACCCCGCTGGTTCTCGCTTTTAATCGTGCTTGCCTGTGTGGCGATGATGTATTTTTACCTCACAGAGCCATACTTTTTAGTGCAACAAGCCATCATCCAAGGCAATGGACGCGTTTCGGCGCAAGAGATTAACACCGTGTTAGGAATAACGAACCAGCCGGCAGCCTTTCTCAATCCGGCACAAATCGAATACAATATCAAAGCAGCATTCCCTGAAATTTACGGTGCGTACGTTCAAGTTGAACTTCCCGCCCGTGTGACAATTACGGTCGTAGAGCGGCAACCGGTTGCTGCCTGGCAACAAGATGGCCAGGTGGTATGGATAGATGCGCATGGCTATGCCTTTCCACCCCGCGGCGAAGCCCCTGGGCTGGTGACGGTAAGCGCGACCGGCAACCCTCCACCACCCGAGGCCGACTTAACCCAAACCATTGGAGCGCGACCATTTTTACGACCAGAGCTTTCCGCCGCCATCGCAACCCTTGCTCCGCACATCCCACCGGATGCAACCTTGGTGTATGACCCACAATACGGCTTGGGCTGGAGCGACCCGCGCGGTTGGCGAGCGTATTTTGGAAAAGACAACCGCAACATAGCGCTTAAGCTCGTGGTATATCAAGCCATGGTCGAAAACCTATCAGCACGCGGCGTTCAGCCCACGCTCATCAGCGTAGAATATCCTCATGCCCCGTTCTATCGGGTGAGTAAGAGCGATTGAGTTATGGATAATATCGTCGTCGGAATTGATGTTGGAACCACCAAAATCTGCACGCTCGTTGCGCGCGTGGAGGCCGATGACCGTCTGCGCATCATGGGGGTAGGAGTAGAGCCGTCAGAGGGCATCCGCAAGGGCGTGATTGTGGATTTGACCGCTGCTTCGCAATCCATCGCCCGTTCTGTGGCCCAAGCCGAACAAACCTCAGGCTTAAAAATCGATTCGGCCTTGGTGAGCTTGGCCGGAGCACATGTCTCTTCGGTGAACAGCCGCGGTGTAGTAGCCGTGAGTGGCCACAACGTGAGCGAAATGGACGTAGAACGCGCCATGGAAGCCGCCCGCAGCATCGCCATTCCTTCTAGCCGCGAAATTATTCACGTCATCCAGCGCGGCTTCACCCTCGATGGTGAAGATGGCATTCACCAACCGATTGGCATGCACGGCTATCGGCTAGAAGTAGAAGCGCACGTCATTACCGCTGCTTCGGCCACCGTAGAAAACATCCGCCAGGCAGTCGCAGCCGCCGGGGTGCGTGTGGTGCAATTTGTGCTGAACCCCCTGGCCTCGGCGGAAGTCGTGTTGACCGAGAGCGAACGCAACATGGGCGCAGTGGTTTGCGATATTGGTGGCGGCACCACCGATATGGCCATCTACGTCAATGGCGATGTGTGGCACACCATGGTGCTGGCGGTGGGTGGCAACCACATCACACAAGATATTGCACATGGTTTGCGCCTGCCTTTGCCCCAGGCAGAAGAAGTCAAAAAGGCGCACGGCTACGCCGTCCAATCCGAAATCGGCCTAGAGGAAACCTTTACCATCCAACCCTTTGGTGAATTGCAGCCCGTCAAGATGAGCCGCCGCGATTTGGCCCACATCATTGAGGCACGCGTAGCAGAGATGTTCGAGCTGATGCTGCAAGAAATTAAACGCTCTGGCTACGATAACCTGCTACCGGCAGGCATGGTGCTAACCGGCGGCACCAGCCTATTACCCGGCATTCGCCAACTGGCTATTAAGGTGTTGGGGATGCCCGTGCGCACGGCGCAACCCGAAAAACTGCTTGGCTTAGCCGATAAACTCAACTCACCGGCCTATTCCACCAGCGTTGGCCTGCTCACCTGGGCAGCCGCGTTACAGTCCCTGCCTCTATCCGACTACTCACGGAAGGCACGTGCGGGGCAGAAAGGAAGCCAAAATTGGAATACTTTAGCCAGCCTGCTCAAACGCCTGCTTCCGTAACTTCAAAGCTAAATCTCATAAACGCGCCAGAGATTTTATACTGGAGTCAATTTATCCACCGGTATCATTTTCAGGAGGAGTTATGATGGAACCCAACAAAAACGCTGAAACCTTTGCCCGCATCAAAGTCGTTGGGGTGGGCGGCGGCGGCACGAACGCCGTCAACCGCATGATTCAGGAGGGCATTCAGGGCGTTGATTTTGTCGCCGTCAACACAGACGCCCAAGCGCTCCTCCTGTCTAAAGCCCCCACCAAAGTGCAAATCGGCGACAAACTCACGCGCGGCCTGGGCGCAGGCGGCAATCCCGAAATCGGTCGGAAATCGGCCGAGGAAACCGCCGATGAACTATATAACGTCTTGAAAGGCTCGGACATGGTCTTCGTCACCGCCGGGCTAGGTGGCGGCACAGGCACCGGCGCCGCTCCGATTGTGGCACAAATTGCCAAAGAGTGCGGCGCACTCACCATCGGCGTCGTCACCCGCCCCTTCACCTTCGAGGGCGCCAAGCGTATGCAAGCCGCCGAAGCGGGCATGGAACAACTAAAAGACCATGCCGATACTCTCATTGTCATCCCGAATGACCGCTTGCTGCAAATCGTAGATAAACGCGCCAGTTTACAAGATGCCTTCCGCATGGCCGATGATGTGCTGCGACAGGGTATTCAGGGCATTTCCGAACTGATTACCGTGCCTGGCCTGATTAACCTGGACTTCGCCGATGTCAAAGCCATCATGTCCGAAGGCGGAGCAGCCCTGATGGCGGTTGGCCATGCCGCCGGCGAAGACCGCGCCCGCGTAGCAGCCGAACAGGCCATCTCTAGCCAACTGCTCGATATTACCATTGACGGCGCACGCGGCGTCTTGTTTAACGTCACCGGCGGCCCGAACATGACCTTATTCGAGGTCAACCAGGCAGCAGCCATCATTCGCGAAACCGCGCATCCCGATGTGAACATGATATTCGGTGCCGTCATTGACCCGAACATGGGCGATGAAATCCGCATCACCGTCATTGCCACCGGCTTCGAGCGCGCCGGCATTCCCCGCCGCATTATCGAACGCTCAACGCCCGTTTCACGCGTTGAGTCACGCCTGGAGCACCGCGCGGAACCCCAACGCCCCATCATTCCACCCTCTGTGCCGGTGGAGCGGCCCAGTGAAACCGTCAGCATTAACACCGCGCCGGTCACACCACCTCCGCCAGCCGTCAAACAGCCTGATTTCAAACCCCAAACCTCCTACCAGGAAGACCTGGATATTCCCACCTTCTTGAGAAACCGCCGCTAAATGGAACCGGTGAGGCGGCTTGCGTTGGGACGGTCATCGGATTACCGTCCCAACGCCTATTTTGGGTACCTGCTATGCGTCGTAAAGTCCCATCGGCTGATGAATCTACTGAAATTCTGCTTGCAGAGTTCGAATACATTGCCCAAACGGCTTTCCAAGCCAATGAAGACCGCTCGCGTGCTACATCGTTTTATCTCGTCACATTTGGCAGTTTCATTGCAGCGCTGATTTCAGCACAAATTGATTTGTCGAAACAAACCATTCTTTGGCTTGATTGGGGTTTTTGTGGCTTATTCACCACATTAGCGATTATGGGTTTGGTGACCACATTGGAATTGGCACGCCTACGCTTAGCATGGTACGAAAGCCTGCAGGCCATGAACGCCATTAAAGAATATGCCATCCGCCGCAACCCTGAATTGGCAGAAGCCATCCGTTGGCGCATGCCGGCTGCACCGCCACTCCTTAAACCAAATAGCCTGGGGTTTTTAATGCTTGTGCAGGTGGCTGTGCTAGGTGCTGCAGCGCTCGGAGCAGCGGTCTTTTTCTTCACGAAGGCCTTGGGAGGGACAAGCGAATTGTTACCAGCCATCCTCTCCACTCCGGCCTATTTCTTAATCCTGCTTGAAATATATCGTGCCGCGTTAAAAAACAAGTAGAAGAGCAAAGCAACCAAAACCTCCCTTGCGGAAACCAAAAGTTTGGATATTCTTCCCAACTTTTATGGTAAAATCGGCTGCGCTCTCACTCGAACACGCGTCGTTTGAGACCAGGGAGGGATGGCCGAGCGGCTTAAGGCGCATGTCTTGAAAACATGTTAGGGTAACACCTACGTGGGTTCGAATCCCACTCCCTCCGCTAAGGTCATCCACAAAAATCTACACTTGGGAAGGTGCCAGAGAGGCCGATTGGGCTCGCCTGCTAAGTGAGTGCGGGGGCTTAAACCTCCGCCGCGGGTTCGAATCCCGCCCTTCCCGCCTGAAACACACGCTCATGACCGAGCGTGTGTTTATTTCCACTACCCTTCCAGCAAGTCCGCCAAGCAATGTGCCGTTTTACGAATTGATGACACTTCACCTCTTCCCTAGGGATTAAGTTTTGTGGTATAAAAAAAGCACCCTGCTGTGTGCGTGTTGCCGTCTCACCGGTTCTGAGCCAACACCCTCTGAAAGGGCTTCCATTTCGCGGCAGGAACGCGATAGGCCTCGGCCAAGGCGGGAATGTGCGTCAGAAGCCCAACCTGCTTATGCAGGTTCAGAACTCTACGGCTCACGGCATGTGCGGGGTACTTTCTTTAAAAAGACTTTTGGAGGAACGATGGAAGTCACGACCAAACAATTTAAGCATTGCGACTTGGTGACCGTCAAAGGACGCGTAGATAGCGCCACTGCCCCCAAACTGGCCGAAGCCCTGGAAGCCCTCAACAACGAAAGCCGCTTCAAAATCGTGATTGACATGTCTGGCCTAGAGTACATGTCCAGTGCAGGCTTTCGTGCCCTAATTGCTGCCCAGCGCAACTGCAAACGCTTCAACCGCGGAGAGGTCGTGCTGGCTGCCGTGCCAGAAACCATCCACAAAGCCCTCGAACTAGCGGGGTTCACCAGCCTGTTCAAGGTTTACCCCGATGTCACAACCGCAGTAGGCAGTTTGTAAACATTCCATCTTAGATGCATCCTAGAGCCGCCAGCAACAGGCGGCTTTCTTTCAAAAAAAGCACAGCGCACCTGTTCTCCTTGTGCGCGCCTCGGGCTTATCCTTTTTTATCCTTTCACCCGCATATTCCATGCCTTCCCGCACTTTCTCTGCGCAATTTGAGAACCTCGACCTGATTCGTGACTTCGTCGGAGAGATTGCACGCCAGGCCAAAATGGATGAGCGCGAAATTTACAACGTGCAATTGGCAGTGGACGAAGCCTGCTCTAACATCATCGAGTATGCCTACGAGGGCATTCCAGATGGGCAGATTGAAATCACCGTGCTGGCAACGCGCGAAGCGCTCACGATTCTAATTCGAGACCAAGGCAAGCCATTTAACCCCGATGAAATTGCAGAACCCGATGTAGAAGCCGCCCTCGAAGACCGCCCAATCGGCGGGTTAGGGTTGTTCTTCATGCGCAAACTGATGGACGAGGTGCGCTTTGTCCACACGCCAGGACAAGGCAACCTGCTGACGATGGTTAAGCGCCTGGGGGGGGCCAAAAAAAGCACGCCGCGCACCAAAGCCGGTTACCACGACCTGTTCGACCTGGGCGAACAGATTTTGGCCTCAACCACCTTTGCCGCACAGCGTGACCTGATTCTAGAAACTACCAACCGTCTGGTGCCGGGAGAAGTGTGCCTATGGCTGAATGAAACCGCTTTTCGCTTGCCCGATTGGGTGGAAAACGTTTTCCCGGCTGAGCCACCTGAAGCACTAATGCGCCTGGCCATAGAGCAGAAAAAACTCCTTTCGAGGCAGGATGAAACAGGTCACAGCGTCGCAATTCCGCTGCGGCACGAGGAAATCGGCCTGGGCGTCATTCAAGTGCGACGCAGTTCGGGGAAAGCCTTCAAACCACGCGAGCTCGATTTTCTAGAAGGCTTGGCACGAACCGCTTCCATCGCGCTTATCGCTTGGCACCGCATCACCGTGGAGCGCTGGCGCATTGGCCAATTGGGGCTGGTGCGCACCGTCGCCGCCCAGATTGCCAACGAGCCCGACCTGGATGAACTGGCACACAAAGTCACCCGTCTCATTCAATCTACTTTCAAGTACTACTATGTGGGCATTTTCACAGTAGAGCCTGGTCAAAAGGTTCTCACCTTTCGTTCTGGTTCCGGTGGCGCCACCCGTCGGCGCGGCAAACGCAAAGAACTGGCTTTCCGCGTCGAACTCGGGCAAGGTTTGGTCGGCTTGGTCGCTCTCACCGGGGAGGAACGAATCGTCAATGATGTCCAGACCGAACCGGCCTATCGGTTAATTGATAGTTTGCCCGAAACCCGCGCTGAAGCGGTTCTGCCACTCAAAATCGAGGAACGGGTGCTAGGGGTGCTGGATGTGCAATCAGACAAGCGAGATGCGTTTCACCCCTATGACTTGCTCGTCTTGCGCGCGCTGGCAGATAGCGTGGCCGTTGCCATTGAGGGAGCACATCTCTACGGCAGTTTAGAGCGTCAGGCCAATCAATTACGCGCCGTGGGCGAAGTGAGCAAACAAATCACATCTATCTTGGATTTGCATCAACTCATGCAACATGTCGCCGAACTCATCCACACTGAGTTTGGCTTTCCATACGTCCACTTGTTCACCGTGCATCCCAACCGGCGGCAAATTCACTATGAAGCAGGCTCAGGCGCGCGCTCCGAAGCCCTCGAAGGGTACGTGATTGACCTAGATGAGCCGGAAGGGATTATTCCCTGGGTAGCGCGCAACGGACAAACTGTTTTAGCCAACAATGTGGACGAAGAGCCACGCTATCAGCCCTCCCCTTTGCCCCCCGCCAATACACGTTCTGAACTCACCGTGCCGCTCGTTTTCAGCGGCCAGGTGCTGGGTATTCTCGATGTGCAATCCGACCAGTTAAACGCTTTCAGCACACAAGACAAATTCATCATCGAAACGCTTGGCGATTTTATCGCGGCTGCCATCCGTAATGCCGACTTGTATCGCTCTGAACAATGGCGGCGACAAGTGGCCGATAGCCTACGGGAAGTGGCTGTACTCCTTTCGGCCAACGCCAGTTTAGAACAAGTGCTCGACGCCATTTTGACCGAGCTGGAACGCAACTTGCCCTCCGATATTTCCGCCATTTGGTTATTGGACGAGGAGAACTTATATTGCGCTGCCGTACATGGTGCGCGCGCCGCCGACCTGGAACAAGCTCGCGAGCTATACCCCGAAGCCAACACCATGCTGGCAGCCGCCTTACTTTCGCGTCAGCCGTTTATTCGCAAACCCAGCGACCCCAGCGGCCCCTCGGCACTCTCGGCAAGGTTTGCTCCAGACCATTCGGCTATTGCGGCCCCTTTGCGGATTGGCGAGCAAGCCGTGGGCATTCTTACTCTGGCGCACCACACGCCAGGACGCTACGGGCATGAAGCCCAAGCCATGACAACCACCTTTGCCAGTTATGCAGCCGTTGCCATCGAAAATGCCCGCCTATACGATGCAGCGCAAGAGCAAGCTTATGCTTCTGCCGCTTTGTTACAAGTCGCGCAAGCAGTCGTCAGCCTATCCGAATTAGAAGACATCTTGGCCGCCATCGTGCGCATCATGCCCATCCTGATTGGCGTGGAACGTGCCGCCATTTATATTTACCATGCCGAAACCGGCCTGCTACAACCCGCACAATCCTACGGCTTGCCCGAAGAGGCTCGTCCTGTGGTTTGGCGTCCATTGATGCGCAGCGACATTCCGCTCTTAGCCGCCGCCATTGAGACCGGCGAGGTGTCCATGAGTGCACAGGCCTATCGCGGCCCGGCGGCTTGGCTTGAAATACAACCCTGCCCTCCACAACAGGTCGAGGCGATTACCTATACTGACGAACGTTTGTTGATTGCCCTGCCCCTGATGGTCAAAGGTGAAACGTTCGGCGTCATGATAGTCGAAGAAGCCCCCGGTGGGCGACGTTTCCGCGCCCGACGCTTGGAGATTCTGACCGGCATTGCCCAACAAGCAGCCATTGCAATTCAAAACGACTTGTTCCAACATGAAATGGTCGCCCGCGAGCGCCTGGAGACCGAAATTCAATTGGCCCGCCAAATTCAACAGACCTTTTTGCCCAAAGCCTTACCACATCTGCCCGGCTGGGACCTGGCTGCGCGCTGGCGCACTGCCCGGCAAGTGGGTGGTGATTTTTATGATTTGTTCCAACTTCCCGATGGCAAACTCGGTCTGTTCATTGCAGATGTAGCCGATAAAGGCGTGCCGGCCGCATTATTTATGGCCCTCACCCGCACCCTAGTGCGGGCTGCCGTCCTGCAAACCGAATCTCCTGCCGAAGCCTTGCGTCAAGTGAATGACTTGCTTTACCCCGATGCCGAGCAAGGCATGTTTGTTACGGCCGTCTATGGCGTATTAGACTCCCACACCGGCGCCTTTACTTATGCCAATGCGGGCCACAACCCGCCCTTATGGGTCAAAGATACCGAGGGAAAAGCGCACATTCAACCCCTGCTCCGTACCGGTATGGCTTTGGGCGTAGATACCGGTGTAGAGATGCGCGAAGCCAGTTTGTACTTATCGCACGGCGACCTGCTTGTCTTTTATACCGATGGCGTGACCGAAGCCTTTTCACCACAAGAAGAGATGTTTGGCGAAGAGCGGCTATTCGATTTGTTAAAACGGCTCCCCGGTGCATCTGCCGATGAAGTTTTGAACGCCATAGATGCCGCCATTTTGGACTTTGTTGCCGAGGCCCAGGTTTCCGACGATGTGACCCTGATTGTAGTGCGGCGCGAGGCTTGAGACTTAAAAAAATATCCCCTCACGGGGAAAGAGCATGTTGGGTAGAGGACTGCTTCCGCGCGTTTCAGGCCGCCATAGGCACGCGCTGCTGTCTAAGAAGTTCATCCACATCGGCAGAACGGGGGACAAACGTTTCGCGGACAAAATGCCCGCTGGGGTCAGCCAAGGTCAGAATGTAGCCGCCGTTTTCGTCATTCACCCCATGCGCCAAAACAGTCGCAGCTTCTGAGATAAACCAACCGTCGTTCAAGTAAGTCTCAATCGTTTGCATATTTCTCCTCCTTTCTGCAAAAACTCCATGCATTGTATCAGCAAAATGTAAAAACAAGAGCAACACAAGGTAAACGATTTGTAAATCCGTCCGCAATCAGACTATAATTCTCCCAATTGCAAGTCACTCATGTCATCTGGGGCGGGAGAAGGCGTACTAATTAGATAAAGAATGCAGTGTGATTACTCTCTCTACACCAAGAACGCTACGCTGGCACGACCGTTCCGCATGAGAAACAAAAATCCATAGGAGGAGCAAGCATGTCTCTGGTTTTGCGCCGTATTCTGACGGTGGCGTTTAGCATTCTCGTTATCCTGGCCCTCTTGGTAGGCTACCTGAATTTCGTCTGGGTGCCGCAAACCGCTCAAAAGTCTTTTCCACAAGTCGAGGGCGAACTCCGCTTGACCGGATTACAAGGCCCGGTGGATTTGTACCGCGATTCGATGGGCATTCCGCACATTTACGCGACTACTCTCCACGACCTGTTCATGGCACAAGGCTATGTCCATGCGCAAGACCGTTTTTGGCAAATGGACTTTTGGCGGCATATCGGTTCGGGGCGGCTTTCCGAAATGTTCGGTGCAAGCCAGGTACAAACAGATGCTTTTTTGCGCACCCTGGGCTGGCGGCAATTGGCCGAACAAGAATATCAGATGCTTTCTTCAGAATCAAAAGCCATTTTGGACGCCTATACCGAAGGTGTCAATGCCTACCTTGCGAACCGTACCCCCGTGGAGGTGAGCCTAGAATACGCCATCCTGACGACCTTGCTCAACCGAACTTATACCATTGAACCCTGGACACCCATCCACAGCCTGACATGGGCCAAAGCCATGGCCTGGGACCTGCGGGGCAACATGGGAGCGGAAATTGAGCGCGCCATCCTGCTCAAGACGCTCTCGCCCGAACAAGTCAACGAACTCTTTCCACCGTATCCGGCAGAACATCCGCGCATTGTGCCAGAAATGCCCAAGGCGTTCTCCGGGCGCCAAAGCGGCTCACCAGCCACTACCGTGTTGCACTTCAATGCATTGGACCAAGCCGCAATCAACTTAAATTCGCTGGCAGGCGTGCTCGGCCCAGGGGGGGCTGGTATCGGTTCAAACAGTTGGGTCATTTCGGGTGAGCGCAGCCTAACCGGTAAACCCTTGCTGGCCAATGACCCGCACTTGGGAATTCAGATGCCTTCCATTTGGTATCAAATCAGTTTACATTGCCGCCCAAAATCGGACATGTGTCCGTTCGAGGTGGCCGGGTTTTCATTTGCAGGCGTACCGGGCGTGGTTATCGGGCACAATGAGCGCATTGCCTGGGGGTTCACCAACGTTGGGCCAGATGTGATGGATTTGTATGTTCTTAAGCTCAACCCAGCCAACCTGAACCAATATGAACTCAACGGACAATGGATAGACTTTGAAACACGCACCGAAATGCTACAGGTCGCCGGAGGCGAATCAGTGCAAGTAAACGTGCGGGTTTCACGCTTTGGCCCGGTCATTTCAGATACATACGGGCCACTAAAAGATGAAGTTGAGCCTGATTCTCAGGCTACCCCTTTCAAGGACCAAGCCGGCATTGAACTCCCCACATCGTATGCAATTGCCCTGCGCTGGACGGCGCTGGAACCTAACCCCGTCTTTGAGGCGATTTGGGGCTTCAACAAAGCCCAAAATTGGGAGGAATTTCGACAAGCCGCGCGCAAATTTACTGTGCCGGCCCAAAACCTGCTCTATGCCGATGTTGAGGGAAACATCGGTTATCAGATGCCGGGCAATATCCCTCTTCGTAACAAAGGAGATGGACGCTTGCCCGTGCCAGGCTGGACGGATGAATACGCCTGGACAGGTTATATTCCCTTTGAGCAACTGCCCTGGGCTTTCAATCCTGCCTCGGGCTATATCGTCACTGCCAACAATCAAGTGCCTCCTGATGATTATCCCTATCTCATCTCTACTGATTGGGATTACGGCTACCGCGCAGCACGCATTGTGGAAATGATTGAAAATGCTCCCGGTAAAATAGATGCGGCCTATTTCCAAACCATGCAAACTGATAGTGAAAGTCTTAACGCGCGCAACCTGCTTCCCCTGGTGCTAGCACTGCCCGCGCAAGGACGAACTGCCGAGGTACGTGATTACTTTCTAAAAAGTTGGAACCGTCAGGAAACGGCAGATTCGCAAGCGGCCTTGTTCTTCGAGCGCTATTGGTGGAACTTGCTAATGGAAATCTTTGGCGACGAAGCCATTCCAGTAGAATATCAACCCGCAGGCGGTGCACGCTGGTATGCCGTTGTTCAAAACCTATTGCAGCAACCTAATTCTGCCTGGTGGGATGATAAAAACACCACGGATAAAATCGAAACGCGCGACGATATCCTGCTGCGCGCCTTAGAAGTGACGGTCAACGTTGGGGAAGAGAAGTACGGGAAAGATTACACCCGCTGGCCGGTGTGGGGTGCGGAACATCGTGCCATGTTCCGAAATGCCACGCTTGGCAAATCCGGTATCGCCCCGTTGGAAGCACTCTTCAATCGTGGTCCGTTTGCTACCGGTGGCGGGGATGGCATTGTGAACGCTACCGCCTGGGATGTAGGGGTGTCATTCGAGGTCAATTGGCTGCCTTCGATGCGCATGATTGTAGATTTGAGCAATTGGGATAACTCTCTCACGGTCCACACCACCGGGCAATCTGGCCATGCTTACCACCCACACTACATTGACTTGGCCGACTTGTGGAGTACAGGACAATATTACCCCATGCGATGGAGCGAGCAGGCGGTTTTGCCAGACAGCAAAGCACACTTGCGTCTAACGCCATAACATCATGCAGATTGGTTGTGCGTCACGCCTGCGGGTTGGCTGAGCGGCATGGCAGGCGTGACGCACAGTTTGGTGTTGCCTGACTACTATTTGCGAGCCATAATCATTCCCACCACATCCCCCACAACCAGAAAAAAGAACGCTCCTAGTGTTCCCATCCCGGCATTCATCATCCCCACCGGAGCGAACGTCCAATTCAAGAGCCAGCCAATGGTATCCCCCATCCAAAAGCCGGCCCATGCTAAGGCTAGGTAGAGGAGCAGTTTGCGGGTCTTGCCGCCACGAATCAGGTGGTATAAGCCGCCGTACAGTGTAGAAAGCAAAATGCCGAAAACGATGGTCGGCAAAGGCATACATTCTCCTATCTGGCTTGGGTGATGATTCCGCCGCCCAAAACCAGGTCGTCTTGGTAGAAAACCGCCGCCTGTCCGGGGGTAATATCGCGCTGAGGAAGGTCAAAACGCACGTGGACACGATTCCCGCCATCGAGAGGGGTAACCCAACCGGGCGTTTCACGCGCAGTGTAGCGGCTTTTAATCATTGCATAGAATGGCGCTGTTGGGACCGTGCCGCTCGTCCAGTTGACGTTATGTGCCAACAACTCTTGTGTTCCCAATTCCTGGGCTGGTCCGACCACAAGAATGTTTTCTGCAGCCCGCTTTTCCAACACATACAGCGGCACCGAGGAGGCGAGGTTGAGACCTTTGCGCTGACCAATGGTGTAATTGGCCAAGCCGGTATGCTGACCCAACACGCGCCCATCGCGTGTCATGATGTCACCTGGGCGGTTGAGGTGAGGCGCATGACGCTGTAAGAAGTTCCGGTAATCATCCCCGGCCAAAAAGCACAAATCTTGACTATCCGGTCTCTTGGCTGCCGCCAATCCCATCCGTTCGGCCATGGCGCGAATTTCAGACTTGGGGTAATGACCCACCGGAAAGAGCGCTTGCTTGAGTTTTTCTTGCGTCAGCACATGCAAAACGTAACTTTGGTCTTTGGTTGGGTCCACCCCTTTCAGCAGTTGCACGCATGTACCTTCATGGTGCAACCGCACATAATGGCCTGTTGCCATAAAATCTGCGCCCATGGCTTTGGCGTGGTTAAAGAGGAACTCCCACCGAATATGGCGGTTACAGACCAGACAAGGATTAGGTGTTTCGGCTTGTGCATAACCTTGCAGGAAAGATTCCACCACCGTGTTTCGAAAAATCTCTTTAGCATCTACAGCATAAAAAGGAATCTCTAATTTGGCCGCCACGCGCCGTGCCATGGCCATGGAATCGGGCGTGCAACAACGGTTCGAGTCTTCTTTCCCGGGTTCGCTCCACAGTCGCAGCATCATCCCAATCACTTCATATCCTTGCTGCTTGAGCAAGGCAGCCGCAACGGAGGAATCCACCCCTCCAGACATAGCAATAACGACTTTGGGCATGTTTCACCTGTGGCACAAGAGTTTATCGGGGAACGCTCAACTCCCGTGCCTTTTCTACAACCTCTGGTAATGTTTGCAAAAACGCCTGTACGTCCTCCGATGTGGTTCCAAGGCCGAGCGTGACACGCAAAGACCCCAACGCCCATTCCCTGGGCAAGCCGAGGCTGGTTAGCACTTCCGAAGGCTGTGGGTTGCCTGTTTTGCAAGCCGAACCAGAAGAGCAAGCAAAGCCAGCCGCATCCAGCAAGTTGATAAGCAAGTTTCCATCCACGCCTTTGAAGACGAAACTCGCATGGTTGGGGACGCGCTCTGTCGGGTGTCCCGTTAATCGTACATCAGGGATTGTTTCCTGCACGGTGGCAATGATGGCATCCCGCAGGGGCAAAAGGTGCGCAACACGCTGTGGGCGCTCCACATGGGCCAAGCGTAAAGCCTCGGCCAAACCCACAATCAGTGGAACGTTGTGCGTTCCGGCACGCAGACCGAACTCCTGCCCGCCACCGGTGAGTATGGACTGAATGGGTGTGCCCTTACGGATATAAAGCGCTCCAATGCCTTTCGGGCCATAGAATTTATGCGCGCCCAAGGAAAGCAAATCCACACCCAAGGCTTCTACATCAACCGGCAAGTAAGCCGCTGCCTGGACTGCGTCTGTATGCAAAGGAACTGCGTATTTACGACAGATTTCCGCAATCTGGCAAATCGGGTTAATGGTGCCGATTTCGTTATTCGAATACATCACCGAGACTAAGGCGGTATCCGCAGAGAGCGCCTGCTCAACCGCTTGGGCAGTCACCCGCCCAAATTCATCGAGCGGCAGCCATTCCACTTGAAATCCATCTTCTTTTTCTAGGCGTTCAGCCGTTTTACTGACGGCATGATGCTCGGCGCGCGCAGTGAGAATACGGTTGGCGCCACTCTGCTTGCGCCGTGCAAGTGCCACACCGCGTAAAGCCAAGTTGTCCGATTCTGACCCGCATGATGTGAAAATCAATTCATCCGGGCGACAATTCAGAATGCCTGCGATGGTTTCACGGGCAGTCTCTACGGCAGCCTCGGCTTTTTGCCCATAGCGGTGTGTGGAGGAGGGGTTACCGAAATTTTCGGTGAAATAGGGCAACATCGCATCGAAAACGCGCGAATCGAGTGGAGTAGTGGCAGCGTAATCCAGATAAATCATAGGAAAATCGAACCTGCAAGAGGAGTAAACAGGTCATGATTATACTCCCCCAAGGTTGGTTTTTCATTAAAGGGTAAAGTAGAACGTTGCTCCTTGACCAGGCGCACTTTGGGCCCAGATTCGTCCGCCATGCCGATGAATAACACGCTGAACGATAGCTAGCCCTACCCCCGTGCCTGGGAATTCACTTGGGCTATGTAAGCGTTGAAAAACGCCAAAGAGTTTATCGGCATAGGCCATATCAAAACCTACGCCGTTATCTCGAATGAAGAACGTTTCCCGGCCATCCACCAAGGTTTTTCCAAATTCAATTTCAGTGGGGTTGGATTTGGCGCTGAACTTCCAGGCGTTGTTGAATAAGTTCTCCAGGGCCAAGCGTAACAACCCCTGGTCTGCATTAGCAATCAGATTTTCTTGAATGAGAATGCGAGCAGAACGCTCTGGCTCTTGAGATTGTAAATTTTCGACAATTTGCCGAGCGAGTTCCGTCAGACTGATAGGGTCACGGCGCAGTTCAGCCCGGCTGATGCGCGAAAGACGCAACATATCATCAATCAATTGCGACATTTGCTGGGTGGCTTCGCGGATCCGTTTGAGATACTGCTGAGCCTCTTCGGGTAGATAGGCTTGAAAATCCTCCAATAGAATGCGACTGAAACCATCGAGCGCACGCAACGGCGCGCGCAGGTCATGAGACACGGAATAGGAGAACGATTCCAACTCGCGGTTGCTGGCCTGCAATTCTAGGGTGCGCGCACGCAATTCATCCTCCATGCGGCGGCGCTCTGAAATATCAAGCGTGGTAGTGACAACGGAGATGACTTGCCCATCCGGACCAAATTCTGGGGCTAAATACCATAATGCAAACGAATGTTCATCGTACTGATACTCGGTCTGCATGGGTTGACCGGTTTCAAACACTTGGCGAATGCAGCGTTCGGCTAACTCTACCAGTTCCGGATTCTCTACCACCTCGCGGATGGTCTTGCCAATGATTTGTTGCGGTTCAAAATCGGGGTCATTACTTACCCGGTTGGCGTAGAGATAACGACATTCGCGGTCGTAGCGGCGAATGCGCAGGGGGTTGTTATCGGCCAAAGCACGGAAGCGTTCTTCGCTCGCCTTAAGTGCCAGGGTCCGACGTTCTACGCGTTCTTCTAGTTCTGCGTTCAGCTGGCGAACTTGCATTTCGGCACGTTTGCGTTCTTCCAATTCGCGCTCCAATTGGTCGTAAAGGCGTGCATTCTGGATTGCGTTGGCCAATTGGTCGGCCATCGTCTGGAAGGTTTCGATGTCTTCATCCGAAAAGGCGGCTTCTTGGTCACTTTGAATGGTGAGCGCACCCAAGATTTGCCCACGTGAAATGAGGGGCAGGGCCAATTCGGAACGTGTATTGGGTAACAAGGGATTGTTAAAGCGGACGGCATCTTCGCCAACGTCTAAGGCAATCCGTGCACGGCGATTAGCAACACACCAACCGACCATAGAAGAGTTGCCAATCGGGAAACGATGCCCAGCCTTGAGCATTTCACGACCAGCCTCACCCGTCGCTGCCCGTAGAACAATATCCTCCCCCTGCTCATCAATAAGAAATAGGCCAACGTAATACAACCCAAAACGCTGTTGCACCAGTTCTACCACCTGCTGACTCAGGTCGCTGGGGTCAAGAATAGCGCTGGCTACGCGAGAGACCTCGGCGGCTACCTGCAACAGTTGGCTACGCCGTTCGAGGATGTGCGCATTGACTTCCAGTTGATGGTGTGCTTCGTAGAGGGCAGTTTCAGACAATTTGCGGGCGGTGATGTCCATCACGGTTCCGCCCATCCGAACCGGGCGCCCTGCTTCGTCTGTGTAAACTCGCCCTTGGGCTGAAATCCAGCGCGTCGTACCATCCGGTAAGATAATTGGATGCTCAATGAAATAAAATTGGTTGGGGTCTGCCAGCGATTTGTTTATCGTTTCTTGCACTTTGAGCCTGTCGCTGGGGGGTATAAAACTCAGATAGTGTTGGTAGGTAATAGGAGCGGCTGTTTTTTCGATGCCAAAGATTTTATAGACCGAATCAGACCAACTGACTTCGTTGGTTTGAATGTTCCAAGTCCAAATGCCCATTTGAGCAGCATCTAGGGCGAGACGCAAATTTTCTTGCGATTGTGCCAGTGATTCTTGAATCCGTTTGCGTTCTGTCAATTCTTGGCGCGCCGATTCATAAAGTCGGGCATTATCTACTGCCAAGGAGGCGAGTTCAGCGAATTGTTCCAGTGATTGCATTTGTCTTGCGCTGAACACGCGCCCCGCCTCGGTGTAGGCCAAGCCGATGATGCCAATCACTTCGCCCCGTACCTTCATGGGAGCGGCAGCAATGGCATGGAAACCGCTCGCATAAAGCGGCACCTGATTTGGCCAGGAAGGATAATCGGCAATCATGACCGATTTCCCGGTGCGAAATACTTCTCCCGTGATACCCTGGTCTTGACTCAGAAACTGGTTGGGCCATTGGGCAAAGATGCCGCGGGTAGCATGTTTCAAAAAGCCGCGCCGTTCGGGTAGATACATATCTACGTAACCGTGTTCCGTCCCGGTGAGTTCCAACGCTGCTTGTAAAATCGATTCGAGCAACGGCTTGAGTTCCAGTCGATTGATAATCGCCAGGGTTGTTTCGTGCAAAACCGCCAGGTAACGGGTTTGCTCTTGCAGTGTGGCTTCGGCTCTGCGGCGCTCCAAGATTTCTTGGTAGTTGCGTGCAAAAATCTGCCGGGCCTTTTGGCTCACTACACCAATCAAGGTAGAAATTAGGGCAAAAATCAGCGAGATACTGGCCCAATCACGAATTGGAGAGCTTTCCTGTGTAGGTTGATACCACCCTTGCGTTTCGCCCAGCGCCAGCACACCACCAAAAACAATCACCAAGGCAGTCGAGAGGATGGTCACCCATCCGCGTAAAAACATCGCAATGATGACCAAGGCAACCAGAATGCCCACATAACTATTGCTGCGCACCCCACCAAACGCATAAGTAGCAAGCAGCATCGCCGCTAGGTTGGTCAGGCTTAAGATGGCAATAATCAATCGCGTATATTCATGGCGATTGAAAAAAAGAAGCAAGACAAGCAAAAAAAGACCCAAGAGAACCAAAAAGACAATATATTCTCTTGGAATATCGGCGTTCCAATTCAAAGCAAGGTAGAGAATAATCGCCGTGAGCGCACTGAATACCAGAACTTGCAGCCAAGTTCGATTGGCCGCTTGTTCTTCGGGTGTTTGAGCTTCTGGAATCAGCCAATCCAACAAGCGCTTTTGCATTTTGGTCCCTTGGTTTCTATACCACCCCTTGGCCTAAACCTGTTTTGGCTTAAGTCAGACCCGCATCTGACGCATCAGATCGGCCGTTGTTTCTCGGGTGGCGATGGGATATACCTGACCATTTTCTAGCATTAAAACGGTTGGCCGACGGGCACCGTTGTAATTGCTTGCCATGCTGATATGATACGCCCCACTGACAGGAATTACAATCCATTCACCTTCTTGAACCGGCGAAAGTGAAATTTCATCTATCAAGACATCACCGCTCTCACAATAAGGGCCAGCAATCGAGACTCGTTCGGTCAATGGTTCAAACACATGTTTTACCGGCAGACAAGAGTAGCGTGCTCCATACAAGGCTTTGCGCGGATTATCGGCCATACCACCATCTACCAACAGCCAAGTGCGTTGTCCGGTATGTTTGACCGTGCCGACCTGATATACTGCAACGCCAGCGCGCGCTACCAGGCTGCGCCCCGGTTCCAAATGCAAATGAGGTAAATCTATGCCACGCCGTTGGCAGGCTGCTTGTGTCCACCCGGTCACTGCGCGGATGTATGTCTGCACATCTGGCTGCGGCAAGTCATCTTCATGGTAGGCTACACCCCAGCCTCCCCCTGGTGAAAAATGCCAGTGACCGCGGAAACCTATTTCCTGGGCCAAGTCGAGCGCTTTTTCAATGGCCGGTTGAAGAGGAGAGGGGTCGCGAAATTGAGACCCTTGATGAAAGTGAAGCCCTTGCAGGGGCAAGCCGTGTGTGCGGCAAAAAGCAGCCGCTTCCATAATTTGGGCTTCGCTCATTCCAAATTTGCTGCCTTCCTGACCCGTTTGCGTAGCGGCATGGTGCGTTTGCACAGCCAGCCCTGGTTGAAAGCGCAGCCACAAAGCAGGTAGGTTCTCTCCATCGGCCAGCGCGATGATTTTGTGCAGTTCCGAAAGGTTATCTACCACGATTGTCCCAGCATAGCGCAGAGCAAATTGCAAATCTTCGCGGCTTTTGTTGACCCCATGTACAAGAATTTGTTCTCGCGCAAGGCCGGCTTGCACTGCAATCGCAATTTCTCCGGCGCCGGTGCAATCTACTTTGAACCCTTGTCCGGCAGCCCATTGGGCAATCATTAAGTTTAAGAAAGCCTTACCGGCGTATGTAATGCCCCAGTCACCGGCCCAATTCTCGGATAAAGCACGGCGGTATGCCTCGGCGGCACAGTCAAGTTCGGCGCGGTCATAGAGATAGAGCGGCGTGCCGTATGCTTCGGCCAGTGCTTCGATGTTACAACCACCAATCCAGAGCGTGTCTTGCTCAATACGGGTGGAACGAGGAAACAGTGCCAGGCGGGCTTGGATGGTCATCATTTTGATTTGCCAAATAAGTACAGCATCCAGATGTCCCAATTGGACATGTTGGCATAAGCAGGTGTGGGTGTAAGAGTAGGGGGAGGCGTGCTGCCAGGCAGAGGTAAGGGGATGACGACTCTGTCACCAGGCTGGGCCAAGCGCGCTTGTTCACGCGCATATTGCTCCACGGCAACTACAGAGGTGGCCTCGGCGGCTTTGGTTTGTAGCGCAACCTGCGTGACCATGACAGCCGTCCCCTCTGCGCGCACGGTCGCAGCCTGATTTTGCAAGCGAGTGAGTTCTTCCATGCGGCTATTAAAGTCCATGACCAGTGCCAACAAAATGCCAAGCGCCACAAACACACCCACCCGGCGAAGATTGATTTGCAAAGGACCGAGTTTCATAGTACGTATTTTATCACTGCCAAGCAGAACGATTCCCTAATTTAGTGTATGAAAATCATTGAGCATCGTTTGTTGCAAAATATAAACCTCGACTTTGGCTCTTTGAGCAAAGTCGGGAAAGAGAAACGAACAAGAAAAGGGTGCGAAAGCGCCCTTTTTTGTTTAGATTCGGGTATTGAGAGC
>QEXW01000144.1 GCA_003130845.1 Anaerolineae bacterium | reverse complement strand
GCCGCAAATGCAATTATGATTAGTGACAAAGATGGCATCATTCAATGGGTCAACCCCGCTTTCACGGAAATGACAGGCTACAGCAGTTATGAAGCAATCGGTCAAAAAGTCAACCTGTTACGCTCTGGTATGCAAGACCAGAACTTCTATCAAAACCTGTGGAATACCCTGGAGCAAGGGCAGGTCTGGCGGGGGGAGATAATCAATCGGCGCAAAGACGGCAGTCTCTACGTCGAAGAGCAAGTGATTACACCGGTGCGAGATGAACATGGCAAAATCTTTCGCTACATCTCCATCAAACAAGACATTACCCCCCGCAAACTCGCCGAAGAACGCGAAAACCGCCGGCGCGAGATGATGGAAAAAGTGATTGAACTGGGCAAAGCCGTCACCAAAATTACCGATTTGCATCTTTGCATCCTGGAAATTCACCGCAGCATTCAAAAGAGCTTGGGGTTCGACCGAGTCGGCCTATTTAATTATGACCCCCATCAACAAAAAGTGTATGGTCTTCTGGGAACCAACGCCCGCGGAGAACCAGAAGATACGCGTTGGTTTTCAGAACCGGTGCAGGCCTATGAAGGTTGGAGCAAAGCAATTTATGAAAGTCACGGACTTCACCTGGTTGAAAACTACAGTGAAAAATACAAACAACACGAAGACATGCGCGGCGTAGAACAACACGCCACCTTAGCAGCCTGGGCTGGCGAAAAACCGGTCATTTTGATTGCTGTGGACAACCTGATAACCAAGCGACCATTTCGCGAAGAACAACTCGAGGCCCTAGAACTGTTTGCCGGCTACGCCGGGCTGGCCATTGAAAACGCCCGCTGGAACGCTCAGCTAGAACAGCGCGTTGCCGAGCGTACTGCCGAGTTAGAAGCTGCCAACCACGAACTCGAAGCGCTGGCTTACACCATTGCCCACGACCTGCGCATTCCGGCGCGCGCTATGCATGGCTTTGCCTCTATTCTCAAGGAGACCGAGGCCAATACCCTAAGCGGCGAATCGCTACGACGCCTTGACCGCATCCGCGAAGCCGCCAGTTTATTAGGAAAACAGGTAGATGACCTGCTTGAATACATGCGCGTTGGCCGCCTTCCGCTCAACCAAAAACAAGTCAACATGACCGACCTGGCAAAAACCGTCCTCACCGAGCTGCGCGAAAACCAAACAGAGCGCCAAATCCAAATCACCCTACACGAGTTACCCGCTTGCCAAGGCGATGTACTTCTCTTACGTCAAGTCTGGAAAAATCTGCTTGATAATGCGCTCAAATTCACAGCCCTGCGTCCAATCGCCAAAATCGAAATCGGTGCGCAAAAAGAAAAAGACCAAACCACATACTACATCCGCGATAACGGCGTCGGCTTCAACATGAAGTTCACCGGCAGCTTGTTTGGTGCATTCCAACGGCTACATCATCCTGAAGAATATCAAGGAACGGGCATGGGGCTGGCGATTGTCCAGCGCATCCTGCAACGGCACGGTGGACGTATTTGGGCCGAAGCCCAAGAAGGAGAAGGGGCAGTTTTTTATTTTACAGTTGGGTAAACCTTCGCTGCCCACTGTGGCGAAACATAGAAGCAATTCGGTCAACCCCTGGTATAATCCCTGCCGCCTTCCGCCACATGGCGGATAGAACCGTTCACAAATTCAGGAAAGTCTATGCTGATTGACCAAGCAGAAATCTACGTCCGTTCCGGCAAAGGTGGCGATGGAATGGTGCATTTTCACCGCGAAAAATACGTCCCGCGCGGCGGCCCCGATGGCGGCGACGGCGGCAAAGGCGGCGATGTCATCCTGGAAGTCAAACCAACCCTCAACACCCTCAGCACCTTTCGCCAAAAAGAGCGCTACATCGCACCAGATGGCAAAAACGGCGGCCCCAACAACATGTCCGGCAAACATGGCGATGATTTGGTGATTCCCGTTCCACCTGGCACGGTCGTGTTCGATGCCGTTACCGGTGACCTGCTGGGGGACCTGACCCAGCCCGGTCAGCGCCTGCTGGTATGCAAAGGCGGACGTGGCGGACGCGGCAATCAACACTTCGCTACCGCCCGCCAACAAGTGCCACGCACTGCCGAAAAAGGCGAACCCGCCGAAGAAAAACGCCTGCGCTTAGAGCTCAAATTGATTGCCGATATTGGCTTGGTGGGCGTTCCCAATGCGGGCAAATCCACCTTGCTCTCTGTACTCACCAACGCTCGCCCCAAAATTGCTCCCTACCCATTTACCACACTTGAACCCAACTTGGGCGTAGCACATATTGATGAAACCACCACTGTCGTTCTCGCCGACATCCCCGGCTTGATTGAAGGCGCCAGCCAGGGCGCAGGATTAGGTTTCGAATTCCTGCGGCATGTCCAACGCACGCGGGTTCTCATCCACCTGCTAGATGGCCTCTCCGAAGACCCAGTCGCCGACTTCAGCCAGATTAATACCGAAATGTCGCTCTTCGACCCCAACCTAACCCGCAAACCGCAAATTGTCGCCATCAACAAAATTGACCAACCCGAAGTGCAAGAACGCCTGCCAACCCTAAAACGCGAGCTAAAAAAACGCGGCGTCAACAAACTTTGGGAAATCTCTGCCCTGGCCCGCACCAATGTTCGTGAACTGTTATTAGCCGCCGTCGAAAAACTGGCTGAAACCCCAACCATCACAGACGCCGAAACCTCCTTACCGGTATATCGCCCCAAAGAAGACCCGAATGAGTTCACCATCCATCGCCAACCGAACGGAGATTGGCGCATCAACGGCACAGCCATCGAGCGCGCCGCCAAAATGACCTATTTTGAACATCCCGGCTCCCTGCGCCGCTTCCAAAAGCTCATGGCAGCCCTAGGCGTAGATGACGCCTTACGCCAAGCAGGCATCCAAGAGGGCGATACCGTCCTCATCGGCGACTTTGAGTTTGAATGGCAAGAATAAAAACTTACAACATCGTAACCGGTCAAAATTGTCCTATTTTTCTGCGCAACGGGTATAATTTTTGCCTAATGCTTTATTCGTAAGGAACGCACAATGAAATACCATATTTGGACCGAAGGCTGTCAGATGAACGTGGCCGACTCGCAGCGTGTCGGGTCAGCGTTGGAACATCTGGGCTATACCCTTACCGAAAATCCTGCCGAAGCCGATATTATCGTCCTCAACACTTGTGTTGTCCGCCAATCGGCGGAAGACCGCGCGTATGGGCGCTTAAACTCATTTCGCCCACTCAAACAAAAAAACCCCAACTTGGTCATCAACTTGATGGGTTGCCTAGTTGGCGTGCGTGGACATGAAAAACTCAAAGCGCGCTTCCCCTTTGTGGATGTCTTCTCCCCACCCTCCGACCCTGGACCATTAATTTCTTACCTTACACAAGGCGAAATCCGTTCGATGGAAGACGCCGAAACAACCCGCCGCTTCCTGACCATGGATGAAGAGCTTATCCTACCCTTGCATGAACGCGGCAAACTGGTCTCAGCGCATGTCCCCGTCGTATATGGCTGCTCACACGCCTGCACATTTTGCATCATCCCCTACAAACGCGGCATCGAACGCTCACGCCCGGTTGGTGATATTGTGGCAGAAGTACGCTCACTGGCTCGGCAAGGCGTAAAGGAAGTCACCCTGCTTGGCCAAATTGTAGACCGCTATGGCAAAGATATTGCTGACGGCCCCAATTTAGCGGGCTTGTTGCGCGTGATTCATGATGTAGAAGGCATTGAACGTATCCGCTTTTTGACCTCGCATCCCAACTACTTCGATGACGAAATCATCGAAGCAGTAGCCGAACTGCCCAAAGTAATGCCGCATTTTGAAATTCCCATCCAAGCCGGTGATGATACCGTCCTGGCCAATATGAAGCGCGGCTACACCCAGCAACAATACCGCGACCTGGTGGCAAAAATTCGCAACCGCATCCCAGACTGCTCCATCGCCACCGACATCATCGTTGGCTTCCCTGGCGAAACAGAAGCGCAATTCATGGAAACCTACCGCCTGCTAGCCGACCTGAAACTCGATGTAGCCCACTTAGCACGCTATTCAGTCCGCGAAGGCACCGTCGCTGCCCGCCGAATGGCAGACGATGTGTCAGAAGAAGAGAAAATGCGCCGCTTCCGCTTGCTTGAAGAATTGCAAGAACAAGTCGTAGGCGAAATTAACGCCAAATACCTCGGCCAAAGCGTACCCGTTCTCTTTGAAGAAAAGGTAAAGGGACGTTGGAAAGGGCGCACACCCACCAACAAACTGGTCTTTGTCGAATCGGAAGAAGACTTACGAGGTCAAATCCAGCCTGTGACCATCACCTGGACTGGCCCTTGGAGTATGCAGGCCACATTGGCCCGTCAGCCTGCTGTCCTTTCTTTGTAAATCACCCAGCAATTGGAGAATGCTTATGAAACCCGAACGTGTTCGCGTCATTGCAATTTGCGTCTTTCGCAATGGCAACAAAATCCTGGCCTGTGAAGGTTATGATGTCGTCAAGCAACAAATGTATTACCGTCCGCTCGGTGGCACCATTCAATTCGGCGAATACTCTCATCAAGCCGTTGCCCGCGAAATTCAGGAAGAAATTAATGCCGAGGTAACTGACCTGCAGTATCTCGGCACGTTAGAAAATATCTTCATCTACGAAGGTCAAAAAGGTCACGAGATTGTACAAGTATATGATGGTCGCTTTGTAGATGAAAGCCTGTACGAAAAACAGGTCATTCTTGGCGTAGAAAAAACTGCGCCCTTTCGGGCAGTATGGGTAGATTTAGATAAGACCGGCAACGGTTATCCCCCCCTCTACCCTAGCGGCTTACTAGAATTACTCAAAACCATGAAAATTCCCGCCTAATGGCGGGAACTTTCATTACAAACTGTTGACAACCGACATATACAAATTGCCAACTCCTGGCCCCATAGTGGCGATGGCGATTATAATGACAATTGCGACCAATACAAGAATAAACGCGTATTCAACCATGCCCTGGGCTTGTTTGAACATCTTCGGCATTGTCAACCTCCTTTCTTTGAAAATTAGCGAACGGAGCGTAAACCTTCCCTTTGCATTTTAATCAGGTTGACACGCTTTTGACTTTATAGTTCTGATAGTTTTGCTCCAATTACGTCTGCAATTGCACAGCACGCAGCATAAACATGCCATGAAAACCGCACTTCTCGTCATAGATATTCAAAAAGACTACTTCCCCGGCGGAAAAATGCCGTTAGAACATCCCGAATCGGCGGCGCGCAACGCGTATACCTTGCTGCAATGCTTTCGCGAACATGGCGGGTTACACATTCACATTCAACATGTTTCTACCCGTCCAGGTGCCACATTCTTTCTGCCCGGAGACCGGGGAACAGATATTCACGACCTGGTCGCGCATTTCGAGGGCGAACCACTTGTTCAAAAGCATTATCCCAATGCCTTCCGTGAAACGGCTTTGCTTGATATGTTGCGCGAGCAGGAGATAGAACGCCTGGTTGTGTGCGGCATGATGACACATCTGTGTGTAGATGCCACCGTCCGCGCCGCGGTTGACTTGGGCTTCCGCGTGATGGTTGCTGCCGATGCTTGCGCTACCCGCGCCCTGACCTTTGGCGATATGACCATCCCTGCTGCGCATGTGCAAGCCGCCTTCTTGGCCGCACTTCAATCGTATGCGCAAGTGTTGCCGGTCGAACAAATCCTGGCAGTCTTGGCAAGCGAATCGATGAGCCACTAAAACCTACACCAACTCTTTTGTGCAAACCTTGACCTGTATCCGGCAGATGGAGACAAAACGTTGCTTTTTCCAACACTGGTTTAACAAGAAGGTGGTATAAACAAAGAAATTTGGGTATGATTACCCCCATTCAGCCAGGAGAAACCAGAATGATTCCAAACTTCAAAAATGTCACCCCCTACGTCATCGAGTCGTCCAACTACGGCGAACGCTCGTATGATGTTTTCACACGTCTGCTCAAAGAACGCATCATCTTCCTTGGCACGGGGATTGATGACCAGGTCGCCAACATCATCGTGGCCCAGTTATTGTATCTGAATCACGAAGACCCGGAAAAAGAAATTCAGATGTACATCAACTCCCCCGGCGGTGTAATTTACGCCGGACTGGCAATTTATGACACCATGCAAATGATTTCTAACCCCATCAGCACCGTCGCCGTGGGTGTAACAGCCTCCTTTGGCACAGTGCTGCTGACCGCCGGCACAAAAGGCCGCCGCTACGCACTACCGCACGCCACCATCCACATGCATCAACCCCTGGGTGGTGCGCAAGGCCAAGCCACCGACATCGAAATTGCCGCGCGGCAAATTCTGCGCCTGAAGGCCCTGCTCAATGACATCATGGCCAAGCACACCGGGCAACCCCTGGAAGTGATTGAGCGTGATACCGACCGTGATTTCTACATGGATGCGCGCCAAGCCGTTGAATACGGTCTGGTGGACCAGGTACTCGAAGTACCAGAGAAAAAATAGACCAATTGGTGACAGGGGCGAAGACCTCGTCCCTGTTTTTTTATTTCCGCTGACCGTTACAAGGAGCATTTCGGCTATGGAATACCGCAACCTAGGCCGCACCGGTC
>QEXW01000143.1 GCA_003130845.1 Anaerolineae bacterium | reverse complement strand
CCTCTGAGCCGGTGACTGACCAGGAGCGCCTAACCATTTTACGCATGTTGCAAGAGAAAAAAATTTCGCTTGCCGAAGCCGAGAAATTATTGGCCGCGCTAGAAGGTCAATGGAGTGAGCCATGACAGACAGCGAGCGTCAACAAATCTTGAAGATGATTGCCGAGGGCAAAATTTCGGCCGAAGAAGGCCTGAACTTGATGCGCGCTTTGGAGGAATCGGCGTTGCATGACGAGATATACAGCCACGATGCCCCCAGCCAGGATTGGTCTGCAGCAGCGGTGGCAGAAACAGAAAGTGAAAAGGCTCGCCGCCAGTTGGTTTTTGCGCAAAAAGTGGAGAAGATGCGCCGATTGTGGATGTTCCCTTTAGCGTTTGGCGTTTTCGTAACAATAGGCGCTGCGTACTGGATGTTTTCTACCCTGGAAAGCGCCGGAATGAACGCCTGGTTCTTTTGTGCCTGGCTGCCGCTTGGCATAGGGGTGGCAGTGATTGCCTTGGCTCTGTCTAGCCGAAATTCACGTTGGTTGTATGTGGATATCAAGCAAAAAACAGGAAAGAGACCAAGCCGGCTTGTGATTTCCTTTCCAATCAACCTGGTGACGTGGCTGATTGGGCTGCTCGGAGGGCAGATACCTGCTCGAGAACGGGAGCGTGTTGACATGGTGAGGAACGCCTTCGAGCAAAGCGTTTCTTCAAGCGAGCCGATTCTGGTCGAGGTCAATGAATCTGATGAACAAGTGTTAGTTTATATTGGGTAAGGGAGAACCGCTATGGCAACCGCTGAAGAACGATTGCGCATTTTGAAAATGATTGAGGAGGGGAAAATTAGTGCCGAACAGGGTGCAAAATTACTGGCGGCCCTCAGCGAAGGTCGGCGAGGGCCTGTGCCCCCGCCTGCGCCCCGTGCAAGCGGCGCGGCACGCTGGCTGCGCGTGCGCGTTACCGATGTGGCCACCGGTCGCGCTAAAGCCACCGTGCAAATTCCGCTGGCTTTGTTGGATGCTGGGATGAAAATTGGTGCTCACTTTGCCCCGGAAGTCGAGGGAGTGAACATGTCCAGCATTATGGAAGCCTTGCGCGCCGGGGTGACCGGTAAGATTGTGGATGTGGTGGACGAAAAAGACGGCGAGCACGTGGAAATTTTCGTCGAATAGGCTATGGCATAGGCGGAAAATTGGGCTGGAACCAGTCCAAAATATCCACGCCGGAGGTCGTTTCTCCCGAAAAGACAATCACATCTACCAGGCCATGTTCGGTGCATTCTGGTCCCATACCGCACATCACCGCCTGGGTAAAGCCGCCTGCCAACCCAGCGGGCAAATTATTCTGGCCTAAAGTGTAGGCCAGAACATTGTATTTCCCTTCTGGCAGACCTTCTAAACGATACGTTGTTTGCCCTTCGACAGTATCTACGGTGTAATATTGGCCTGTCGCAACCTGAAAGGCGACAACTCGTAAAGCGGGCGGTGTCTCGGCCGGGTAGAGCAACTGCCCTTCGATGCTGCCAAGAGAGGCAGCATCGGTTGGGCTTTCTGCCGCAATTGCGGTGAGCGTTGCGCTCACCATCCAGGCTACATCTGGCCCAGGTTGAGCGGTAGGGGTGCAACTAACCAACAAAACAACAAGGACGAGTAAAACAAGGTGATGTTTCATGGCTCTGGGGAAATTATACCAGAGCGTTTTAAACAGCCTGTTCAATGATTTTCCACCCATGTTCGGCGGCGTACGCACGCAGAATGGGGTCTGGCAAAACGGCTACAGGATGCTCGACACGGGTCAGAAGGGGCAGGTCATTGTGAGAATCACCGTATCCCCAGCTACCGACCAGGCTCATGTTACGCTCGCTCAGCCAGGCTTCTAAACGTTGCACCTTGCCTTCGCGGAAGGCGGGGATACCTTCGATTTCGGTGGTGTACTGGTTTGCGCGTTGACGAATTTGGGTGCAAATGACATGTGGAAAGCGCAACAAGCGAGCAATTGGTTCGGCCAGGAAATTGTTGGCCGCAGTAATCAGAATAAGCGTAAAACCAAGCGCCCGAAAACGTCGGACCCGCCGCATGATGGCCGGACGCACCAGTGAACGCACCAAGCGGAGATATTCTGTGCGCAGTTCGTGCATTTTGTCGGGAGGATATAGGACAAGCGGACGCAGAAAAAATGCCTGATATTCGTGAATGTCTAAATGGCCATTTTCGTACGCATGGTAGTAATCTGTAATGCGCAACAGGAAAGTTTTATCTACCATGCCTTTTTCAAAGAGAAAGCGGCTCCACATTGCTTCGCTATCTCCATCGAGCAAGGTGTAATCCAAATCAAACAAAGCCAGGGGAGCCGGCGGGGCTTCAAGCGAGGGACGTTTACGGCTGCTCACCATAGTTCAGACAGAGTTGAATCTGCTCCAAAATGAAGGGGAATTCCCCAATCTCCTGGATGACGTAATGCGCTCCAGCCTGGTAAAGTTGCTCGGCGGCGCGGTCATGCAGGGCTTCGCGTGCGGCAGGGGCCAAAGCGGCCACTTCGGCTTGGGTTAGGCCGGTCAGGCTACCGGTCAGTGTCACTCCTACCGTCCACATACCAGCGTTCAACCCTTCTTCAATATCTACCGGGGTATCACCCACCTTGACGATGGCCGACATCGGGTACACACCTAGATTCATGGCGTTCTGAAAACACATCCAAGGCGCCGGTCGTCCGGCCGGGACATCATCGGGACAGACCAAGCTATCAGGCCGATAACCGCGTGCAGCCGCTGCCGGAGCCAGGATGTCCATCATGGAGCGCAAATAGCCGGTGGTTGAGCCAATTTTTAGGCCGCGCCTTCGGCATTCGGCGACCGTCTCTAACAGGCCAGGAATCGGGTCGGCATAGTCTTTCAGAATGGACAATTGCAGCGGGACAAACTGCTGGAATAGGTCATCAATCTGGTCTGGAGTAGGGGGTGTACCATACCGTGCTTGCCAAGCCTGGGCAACCGCAGGGCGCTCTAAAATTGCGCGCAGGTGGTCTTTTTTCATCCGCCCCATGCCAGCACGCGCATCTGCGGGGGTGATGTGTATGCCCCGTTGCTCAAACAACTGCAGGAACACCGCAAGCGGGGCAAATGAGCCGTAGTCCACAGCCGTGCCGGCCCAATCCAAAATGACTGCACGGAGCGGACCGCGATAGGAATGACGGTGAGTAAACTGCACAAGAGCCTCTACAATAACCAGCTGGCTTCCACCGGAAAGGACACATCCAACCATTCGCCCAAGGCAGGGATTTTCAGCCGGCGTTCGTTGAACATATCTAGGGAGAGTAGATGGCCTTCGACTTCCAAGCGAATCCTGACAATCGCGCCGAGATACGTCACCGATTCCACACGCCCTTTTAGGTTGTTGGCCCCTTCGACGTGACCAGGGTTAAGTTCCTCGGGCCGCACCGCTAAGCGCACGGCGTGACCATTGAGACGACCCAAGCGGCCAGCACGGATGAGATATTGTCCCAGCCGCACCAGGCCCTGGGCCGGGGAAACGACCTCGACCGGCAACAGGTTAATGTGGCCGACAAATTGGGCTACGAATTCGGTGGCCGGTTCGTTGTAAATTTCTGTTGGCGTGCCAATTTGTTCAATCTTTCCTTGGCTCATCACCACAATCCGGTCAGACAGCGAGAGGGCTTCTTCTTGGTCGTGCGTAACATAGATGGTGGTGATGCCCAATTGCCGTTGAATGCGACGGATTTCTTGGCGCAATTCCAGACGGATTTTAGCGTCGAGCGCAGAAAGCGGCTCATCCAGCAAAAGCACTTGCGGATGAATCGCAAGGGCGCGCGCCAAAGCGACACGCTGCTGTTGGCCACCAGAAAGTTGGTAGGGATAGCGGGCAGCGAAGGCTTCCATTTGAATCAACCGCAGCATCTCTTGCACACGCGCCTCAATTTCGGCCTTACTCTTGCCGGCAATCTTGAGGCCGTAACCCACGTTCTGTGCAACGGTCATATTCGGGAAGAGCGCGTAGGACTGGAATACCATGCCTACGTTGCGCTTGTTGGGCGGGGTGTAGGTTAGGTCTACGCCGTTGAGTTGAATGGTGCCGGCGGTGGGTAATTCAAACCCAGCAATCATGCGTAAGGTGGTCGTTTTGCCGCACCCGCTGGGGCCAAGAAAGGAAACAAATTCGCCTTGCTGCACCGCCAGGGTGAAATCTTGGACGGCGATGGCATTGCCGAAAGATTTTTGAATGTGGGTAAGTTCTAAGTGGGTCATGGTCTGTAAGCCTTTAACGTCCGGTCAGTTGTTGTGGGGCGCCGCCGCGACTGACAAGTTGAATCAGACCCAGGCTGAACCAGGTCAACGCGTAACTAATGATAGCCAGCGCAGCCGGTTCGTAGGCTTTGGTCAGACCGAGCAAAGCCATGTATGGGCCAAGCGCCGGGCGGACGAGGAAACTTGCCAGAATGAGTTCGCCCATCACGGTGGCGAAGCAAATCAGCGCGCCGCTCAAAATGGCAATCCGCAGGTTGGGCAGGATGACATACGCCAGAATTTGGAACCAGTTGGAGCCCAGGCTTTGAGCAGCTTCGGTGAGAGAACGAACATCAATGGCGCGCATACCCACATCCACCGCACGAAACATGTAGGGCATTGAGATGACTATGTAACCGGCCACAATCAGAATGTCTGTGGTAAACGGGTTAAGAGTGAGTTGCAGTGGCGGGCGAGAGAATGTCCGAATCAGCCCAAAGACATAGACAATGGCCGGAATGATAAAGGGCAAGATGGTGATAATCTCTACAACTGGGCGGGCTTGTGGTACCTTGAGATGCATCCAATACACGGTCGGAACAAAGAGGAAGATGCTGATAAGGATAGTGATGAAGGCCATGACGGTTGAGTAGCGAAAGCCCTCCCAAAAACGCGGGTCACTGAAGACAATTTGGTAGGCTTGCAGGCTCAACGTGTCACGCTTCATGCGTAGAGAGAAATCGAGCGTGCCATACATAGGCAGGAAGAAGTATAGGATGGCAAGCGCACCCCAGAAGAGCGACCAGAAGTTACGTTTCGGCACGTTCATGATTTCATCCAGCGGGAAGAATAGCGCTGTAAGGCACTGTAAGCGATGATGGTCAGGGCCATGATGACAACCATCCCCAATGCCAGGGCATAGCCTTCGTGCGGGTTTCCCAGCACGTCGCCGCGAATCTGCTGGCCGATGAAGATGGTGACAAGCGGGATGCTGCCGCCCGTCAGCGCCTGGGCGGTGGCATACGCGCCGAAGGCATTGCCAAACAGCAGCAGTGCGGCGCCCAGCAGCGAAGGCATCAGCACGGGCAAAGCCACATCGCGCCAATATTGCCAATTTGACGCACCAAGATTGGCCGAAGCCTCGCGCCACTCTTTGCGGAGCCCCTCCAGGGCTGGCGTTATCGTCAACACCATCAGCGGAAACTGGAAGTAGGTATAAGCCAGCACCAGGCCGCTCAAACTATACAGGCTGAAGCCGTAATCGTAGGGGTTGAACGGGCAGACCTGAGCGCCATCCGCGCCTGGCAAGCAAATGCTCTTGAGCAGGGCGGTGATGAAGCCAGTGCGCCCTAGCGTGGCAATGAAGGCAAAGGCCAGCGGCACGCCGCCAAAGTTGGCCGCCAGCCCCGAAAAGGTCATGATGACATTCCGCATCCAGCGCGGGGCATGGCCAATCGTCACGGCATAGGCCACAAAAAAACCAAACAAACCACCAATTACAGCGGTTAAGAAGCTGACTTGCAAACTGGTGAGATAGGCTTTAATCACATTTGGGTTGCGAAAGACAGCCATGTTTTCGAGCGTAAGTGCGCCGCTGCGATTGACAAACGCACCGCTGAACAAATTGAGCGAGGGAACGATAAGAAACAACAAGATAAATGCAAAAAACGGCAGCAAGCCCAGCCAGTTCCACACAGGGTGTTCACGCCAGGCAGATGTACGGGATGAGGAAAGAGAGGGGATGGTCATGACAGCCTTCGGCTGGAATCGTCCCGAAGGCTAGGTGCATCTTCGGGACGATTCAAAAGTTTCTTTGCGACTCTGCAACGTTGCGTTAGAACTCGTGCAAATGTTGCAAGACGGCGACTTGGGTTACTTAATATCGAGACCGACGACGCTATCCCACTGGTTCTTGATGAGTTCGCGGGCGGCGCTCAATTGCTCACGGCTAGGAACAACTGCAGTGTTGATGATTTCAGGCGCTGGTAGTTTGGCTTTTAAGTCTTCTGGCACGACACCGCGTTTGAGCATATCTGCCAGACGAGCCGGGGCGCAGTAGCCTTTCATCCAAATCAGATGCCCTTCATCAGAATACAGGAACTCTTGCCATAGGCGGGCCGCAGCCGGATGAGGCGCATAGGCGCTAATGGCTTGCAGATAGAACCCACCCCAGTTCACCGACTTGGGGTAAACAATTTCAATCGGGGGATTGCCGTTGAAGGATTCGGCATTGGCCAAGGCCAAGTAATTCCACTGGAAGGTAATCGGCGTTTCCCCTTTGGCAATCGAACCGGTGTTGGCGATGAGCGGCAGCAAGTTACCGCGCGCGTTTAATTCCTTGAAGAATTCCAGGCCAGGTTGGACATTGTCGAGAGAACCGCCATTGGCAATGGCCGCAGCATACACGGTTTGGGCCGCCTGGTTAGAAGAACGCGGGTCACCTGCCAGGGCAATCTGCCCCTTGTATTTCGGGTCAAGCAGGTCTTTCCAATCCTGCGGCACATCCTTAACCACGTCGAGATTGACTTCAATCACCAGCACGCCGTTGTAATCGGTGTAGAAGTAGCCTTCCGGGTCTTTCAGGCCATCAATCGTATCCCAGGTAGTGACTTTGTACGGGGCGAGCAAACCCTCTTCTTTCGCCAACGGCCCAAACGCCGGCCCGACATCAATCACATCCGGGGCTTGCGGACCCTTGTTTTCTTTGTTATCGCGAATGGCCTGCAATTCATCCGCCGAACCGGCTTCGGGATTGATGGAGTTGACCTTGATGCCATACTTCTCGCTAAAGGTCTTCATCATTTCGCCATAATTGCACCAGTCATCCGGCAGGGCGATCACGTTTAATTCCCCTTCGGCTTTGGCAGCGGCAATCAGGGCCTCCATCCCACCGCCTTCGGCAGCGGATTTCACCTGACTCCAGTCCACCTTGGGAGCAGGCGTAGCCGCCGGGCCGCAGGCGGCTAGTACAACCGCCAGAACAGCCAGCAACGAAACGATTTGAAAAGTTAACTTGAAACGCATACTCTTCTCCTTTGGATTGCAAATTTGTTGGGCAACAAAGGAATGATAGACAAGTTGTATTAAGTCTTTTTGCTCAACGGATTAACAAAGCGTTAAGAAAGCGTAAAAAAACGAGAAAAACGCAACGCGGCTTGGAAGGAAAAAACAGCAGGTTGTTATGGTTTGGTTAAGGCTTGAAGCATGGAAATTGCAAACTCGCGGATGGCATGATATGCTAGTGAAGAAAAACACAATTCGTTCTTAAAAGAAATCTTCACTCACACGCTGCCGAAGCTTTTATTTTGAATCTATTGCTGTGCCTGCTGTGCGCCCTGCCGCTGGTAGGCTTGCCGCTGCTCATGATGAATAACCAGCGGCGCAAGCAGCAAGCCATTGCGGGACTTTTACCAAGCCTGGAAGCGGCCGGATTTCGTTTGCGCCCAGCCTGATTGATGTTGTAAAAGCGAGATGTTGCCCGAACTTCACCCTTTGGACGAACGCGACCTAACCCCCAAGCTGCGCGATGAAGTGTTCAAAGCCCTGGGCTGGGGCACAGGTCATCCTTTGCGCGCGCCGTTGACCCCGCTTTTCACCGCCGCTTGCCGCCGGTTTGCCCGCCTTGCCGTCCGGTTTGACCGCAACGTAGCCAAACACGGCTTCCGCAAGGCGGCCCGCCGCCTGTTGCCGCACTTCGTCCGCGAGGTGCATGTCGGCGGGGCGGAACAAGTTCCCGCCGAGGGGCCGTTGCTGGTCGTTTCCAATCATCCTGGCACGATTGACGGGCTGGCGATTGCCGGTTATCTCCACCGTCCTGACTTGAAAATCGTGGTTTCGGGCGTGCCATTCATCCGCCACCTGCGCGCCACGGCCAATCACCTGATTTATTCCAGCTTGGATACCGTTGAACGCATGATGGTCGTCCGCTCGGCCATCCGTCACCTGGAAGAGGGCGGGGCCGTGCTGCTCTTCCCGAGCGGCGGCATTGACCCCGACCCGGCGGTGATGCCTGGCGCGCTGGAATCTGTGGAAACTTGGTCGCCCAGCCTGGAGGTCATCCTGCGGCGCGTCCCGTCGGCGCGCGTCTTGATTACCTTCGTCAGCGGCGTCTTGCATCCGGCCTGGGCGCACAGTCCCGTCACCCATCTGCGGCGCGGACGGCGCAACCAGCAGCGCGTGGCCGAGTTTTTCCAGGTCATCCAGCAAATGCTCTTCCCGGGTCGGCTACTCGTCAGCCCTTCGGTCTGTTTTGCCCGGCCGCTTCAGTTTGCCCCCCGCCGCGAAACGCCCATTTTGCCCGCCCTGATTGCGGCGGCCAGAGAGCATTTTGAAACGTCTCAAGGAGAGTTGCAATGAAACTCACCGAACGCAAATGGTTCTATCCGCTGGTCTATTTCCTGTTGGCCTTCATTTCCTTCCTGCCGCTCTACACCGAACGCCCCTACGACCCGCGCCAAACGCAGAGCGTCATCTTTGAGATTTTGCAAGTTGCCACGCAACCCTACGCCGCCTGGGGCTGGGTCTTCCACGTCCTGACGCTGGCCGTCATCGCGCTTTCGATTTGGAAGCCGGCCCTCGGCGGGCGGGTGATGGCCGCCTATTTCGGCCTGAACTACCTGGTGATTGCCGCCGTGCAAACCAACGGTGTGACGCCCTCCTACGGCTTCGCCGTGCATACCGGCGCGCTGGTGGCCGAGGTGCTGCTCGGGCTGCTCTGGCTGGGGATGGCCTGGAAGGGCGGCTTGCAGATAAACTGGCAGGCGATTCCGCGCGGACGCTGGCTGCTGCTGCCCTTTGCCCTGCTCGTCTTCTGGTCGCCGATTGCCTATCAAGGCGGGCGTTTCGTGTTCGATTTCAACCCCCTGCTCCTGCTCACCTCGCCCGATTACGGCCTGGCTTACTGCTTCCTGACGCCGGTCTTCGTCTTCCTGCTCATTCTGGCCTGGCCGCAGGTGGATGGCTTCGCCTTCCGCGTGACGGCCTTCAACGGCCTGCTCTACGGCCTGTTCAACCTGGCGGCCTGGGCCGAGCCGGCAACGCGGGTGCTGGGCGTGATGCACTTGCCGCTGCTGGTCATCCCAATGGCCGCGCTCTGGCTGGCACGCTCCCAACCGCAAACAAGGCTTGCCCATGCCTGAAAAAACCTGGGTCGAGACCCTGCCCTACCCCAAAGGTCTCCTGAAACTCCTGTTCAAAACGCCCATCCTGCTCTATCGGCT
>QEXW01000142.1 GCA_003130845.1 Anaerolineae bacterium | reverse complement strand
TCATCTGATGGTCTTCAAGAGGGTGAGTTTCAATTTTCAATGCCAACGTTCCTTTCTGGTAAATTGCGTGTGGTGTGGGGACAGAGGGAATCGAACCCTCACGCCTTGCGGCACATGATCCTAAGTCATGCCTGTCTGCCAGTTCCAGCATGTCCCCAGGCGGGGGGAAATTATACCGCGAAATATGCAATAGTTTTCGATGAATTGAAAAATTGTGGGGCGTTGCTCAAGTGTAAGGTATAATCGGCGGGCTGTCAAATCTAACACTACCAGGAGATTTGGATGGGACGAGTAATTCATCCCGATTCGGCGGGTAAGGAGCGGACTCAACTCACCAAAAGCATTGTGCTTGCCATTCGTGAACTTGCCAAACAGACGGAACCAGGGCCAGAATTCCGTGACCTAGCAGCCTTTATTTCTTTGGCGCTGGCGCAAATTGCGGAAGGGATTGATGTTTCAGTGGCCGCTTGGGAAAAGCGCGGTTACTGGGTGAAGGCGGATAAATTCCGTATGGATTGGCTGTGGTGCGGCCAATATGCCGAGAAGATGAAAACGGCCTTGTTGACCGAGGATTGGGCAGGTGTGGCTTTGGTGATGACGCAGACGGCACACAAATTGGTTAAAGTCCAGGTACCCGCAGGGCACCGCTTGGGGCGCCCTTGGCAAGGTGCTTGGGAGAAACTGTGCCGCAGTGGGCATCACTCTGTAAGAAACGGATAAGACCGCGCTGCTCTGGCTTGACGTTCGGCTTGCGCGGCTTGTAAAATACGTTGTTCGTGTGCGCGTAGAGTTTTTTATACTCTTCGCGCTAAAAAATTCATTCGCCAATTGGGAGGGCTGTTGATGCACATCACACTTTCTTCATATCTGCTCGAAGGGGCGGCAAATGCCGCTCGGCCGCCATTGCCGTGGCTGTGGTGGCTGGGGCCAATGACTGCGCTGATTGCGCTCGGTGTTGCTTTTCTCTTATATCGCCAATTGATGCAATTGAGTGAAGGTAACGACCGCATGAAAGAAATTGCCCAGGCGGTACGGGAGGGGGCAATGGCGTATTTGCGGCGGCAATACCGTGTGGTCGCGGTGGTGTTTGGTGTGTTGTTTGCCATCTTTCTGGTGTTGGCCTTCTTCGACCTGCAGAACCCGATTGTGCCATTTGCATTCCTAACGGGTGGTTTGTTCTCTGGCCTGTGTGGATTCATCGGCATGAAGACTGCGACCAATGCTTCGGCGCGCACTGCCTTTGCCGCTACCCAAAGCCTGAATAGTGCTTTGCAAGTTGCTCTGCGTGGCGGGGCAGTGATGGGATTGGTGGTGGTAGGCTTTGCGTTGCTGGACATCACCGTTTGGTTTCTCCTACTGTATAACGTCTTCCCTATTCTCTTTCCAACCAACTTTATTAGTTTGGCAGAAAATCCCCTGCCACAAATTACGGCCATTATGCTTAGCTTTGGGATGGGCGCCTCGACCCAAGCGCTATTTGCGCGTGTTGGTGGCGGCATTTACACCAAGGCTGCAGATGTAGGTGCTGACCTGGTGGGTAAAGTGGAAGCCAACATCCCTGAAGATGACCCCCGTAACCCGGCGACCATCGCCGATAATGTGGGCGATAATGTCGGTGATGTGGCAGGCATGGGGGCGGATTTGTATGAATCCTACGCTGGCTCTATTCTGGCGACTGCTGCGTTGGGAGTGGCGACGGTTGGTTTTAAAGGCACAGAATTGCTCAGCGGTAAGACCCCCTTAGAGATGGGGATGATTTACATCGCCGCTCCAATTGCCCTGGCAGCGGTGGGTATTCTGCTGTCGATTCTGGCGATTTTTGTCGTTCGTTCCAAAGAGGATGCCACGCAAGGCGAATTGATTGCAGCCTTGAGCCGAGGCCTGTATATTAGCTCAGTTGGGATTGCGGTTCTCTCTCTGCCACTCTTTCTGATACTCGGAATTCCGAACCCCATTAATTTGTGGTTGGTGGTTCTCACCGGTTTGGCAGTGGGGATTGCGGTGGGTAAACTGACAGAATATTACACTTCGCACGCCTTTGAGCCGACGCGCAGCATTGCCAGCCATGCCAGTACCAGTGTGGCAACAGCGATGATTGAAGGCTTGGCGGTGGGGATGCGCTCTGGCGGTCTGCCTGTGGCCGTGGTGGTGATTGGGATTGTCATCAGTTTCTATATGTCTGGTGGGGCTGGCAACATTCTGCTCGGCTTATATGGGGTGGGTATGGCAGCGGTGAGTATGCTTTCGACGTTGGGGTTCACCCTGGCAACCGATGCCTATGGGCCGATTGCTGACAATGCCGGCGGTAATGCCGAAATGTCTAAACTGGATCCGATGGTGCGTCATCGCACTGACCAACTTGATGCAGTGGGCAACACAACTGCCGCGATTGGCAAAGGCTTTGCGATTGGCTCGGCTGCTTTGACAGCCATGGCTTTGCTGGCGGCTTACTTGGAAGAGATTCGTCTGGTTTTGCATGAACTGCGTGGGGTAGATACCCTTTTGGTTGATGGGCAAATTGTCAAGGTGACGGAAATGACCATTCAGCAGTTCATGTCTTTCTATAATGTCACTTTGCTTAACCCGGCGGTGTTGGTGGGGGTATTTGCAGGCGTAGCCACCACGTTTTACTTTTCTGCTATGACGATGAGCGCGGTTGGACGTGCCGCCGGTGGCATGGTGGATGAAGTTCGTCGCCAGTTCCGTGAGATTGCCGGTATTTTGGAAGGCAAAGCTAAGCCTGACTATGCTCGCTGTGTAGAAATTAGCACGGTCGCGGCGCAGCGTGAGATGATAGACCCGGCGTTGTTATCCATTGTCATCCCGGTTTTGACCGGCATTGTTTTCGGTGTTGCCGGAGTGCTGGGGTTGCTGGTGGGTGCGTTGGCATCGGGCTTTTCGATGGCCTTGACGATGTCAAATGCTGGCGGTGCGTGGGATAACGCCAAAAAATATATTGAAGGGGGGGAACACGGCGGCAAAGGTTCGGATGCACACAAAGCCGCGGTGGTCGGTGATACGGTTGGTGACCCCTTCAAAGATACTGCCGGACCTTCGCTCAATATCTTGATTAAGTTAATGTCTATGGTCTCGGTGGTTTTTGCTGGCTTGATTGTGGCCTTTAGTAATGGGCAGGGTTTGCTGCTCATGCTCTTCGGGCGTTAAGATGGCTCTCCCTCTCCATGCGTGAGAGGGAGATTTCTTAAAAACGAGGTTGTCTTACGCTGGATGGTGTTGTTTTTGCGCAAAACTGGCGCGTGAAACTATCCTGGTGTATGATAAAGGCATCCCAAAGGAGGTACCATGCGCGATTTGACGAATGAAATTGTCGAATTTATTCGCCGCACATCTACGGACTTGCCAAAAGATGTGGAGGACCGTTTGCGCGCGGCGGTGGAAAAGGAAGCCCCTGGTTCGGCGGCGCGCGGCGCGTTGGAAACCATTCTCAAAAATGTCGAACTCTCGCGGCAGAACGCTACACCGATTTGCCAGGATACCGGCACGCCCATTTTTTACGTTCGTTATCCTGAAGGCTGGAGTACCCGTAAATTGCGCCAGATGATTCGGGATGCGATGGAAATTGCTACCAAAAAGTCGTATATGCGCCCGAATGCGGTAGATGCGCTCTATGACAAGAATACGGGGAATAATCTGGGCGGTGATGATTTTCCTTACATTCACTTCGAGGAAGTGGATGCTGACCAACCCCTGACCATTGAACTGATGCTTAAGGGGGGCGGGTGTGAGAACGTTGGGGCGCAGTACTCGCTCCCTGACAATCGCTTGGGCGCCGGGCGCGATTTGGCCGGTGTGCGCAAGGTGGTGCTTGATGCGGTGCAAAAAGCACAGGGACAAGGTTGCGCGCCGGGTATTTTGGGCGTTGCCATTGGTGGGGATCGAGGCTCTTCGTACATCAAATCCAAAGAGATTTTATTCGGAAAAATTGGTGAGCGTAATGCTGACCCGGAAGTGGCCGCTCTGGAAGAACGCTTGACCAACGAGGCCAATCAGTTGGGGATTGGGCCGATGGGGTTTGGCGGACAGACGACCGTCATAGATACCAAAATCACCGGGCTGCACCGTCTGCCGGCCAGTTATTTTGTGTCGGTTTCGTACATGTGCTGGGCCTATCGTCGCCGCAAGATGGTGGTGAAAGGCGAGGAAGTGCTGTACGACTAGACGGTTGACAGTGGGCATCCGATATACGTAAAGGAGCGTTGATATGCGCGTAGTCAATTTGCCAGCCAAAGATGATGTGATTCGAGAATTGCGCGTGGGTGAACCGGTGTTGCTGAATGGCGTGATGGTTACCGGGCGAGATGCGGCGCATAAGTGGATGGTCGAGACGTTCATCAAGAAGACCAGGGCCCCCAAGGATGAGGATTTGTACGTTTATGAAAATCTGAAGAAGCTGCTCAATGGGGGTGTGATTTATCACTGTGGCCCTGTGGTGCGTAAGGATGAGCAGGGCCAGTACACCTTTGTGGCTGCCGGGCCGACCACCAGTATCCGCGAAGAGCCGTATCAGGCCGATGTGATGAAGCATTTCAACATTAAGGGCGTGATTGGCAAGGGCGGCATGGGCGCAAAAACGCTCCAAGGCTGCCAGGAAACGCCAGGGGTGTATTTGCACGCGATAGGCGGTGCGGCTTCGTACATTGCTCAGCGTGTAAACAAGGTGTTGGATGTGTTCAAATTGGAATTTGGTGTTCCTGAAGCGATGTGGGTGATTGAAGTGAAAGATTTTCCGGTGGTGGTGACGATGGACAGTCACGGTGGCAGCCAGCACGCACTGGTTGATGATGCTTCGAAGAAAGTGCTTGAAGATTTGCTGGCTCAGCCGTACTGATGCTGCAATCGAAAAGCCCGGCATCAAACCGGGCTTTTTGCTTAAGAGAAAGGGTATGTGCTTGGTTGGCAGGAATTATGACCTTGCTTTATAGAGCGCCACCAGCGCGGCGCCAATCGCTTGCGATAGGTCACCCAGGATGGCGGGGACAATCGTGATGCGGGCGCGTTGTGACGGCCACAGGTAGGGCAAAGCGGTTTCGCGAATGGTACGTAGATAGCGTTCACGGAAGGTTTCGGTTGTGGCCTCGGGGTCCATCAAGCCGCCACCAATCACGACGAAGGTCGGGTCGAGTGCAATGGCCAGGTTGGCGACATGCAATCCCATCGCGCGTGCTTGGAAGTCAAAAATTTCAATGGCTAAGGGGTCGCCGCGCTGTGCTAGGCTGCGCAAAGCCAAGACTTTTTCGCGCATCGGTGCGCTCGATTTGGCCAGTTCGTGGTCGGGATATTTTTCTAGTTTTTCGGCTAGCAGGTAGGGTAAGCCCGAAATGGTCGTATATACTTCAAAGCAGCCCCAATCTCTGCCGCAGCCGCACGGATAGGGCTTTGCGCCAAGCAGTTGCAGAGGGGCGGGCATGTGTCCGCCTTCCATGCCGGCTAAGGTATCGCCCTCTAAAGGCAAGCCATGGCTGTCAATATACGCTGCTCCTAGCCCAGAGCCGGGCGCCAGCATCAGCACGGTGCTGTTACCGTTGCCGCGCACGCGCTGCGCTTCTGCCACACCGCCGTAGTTGCCATCATTGCCAACGACAAGCGGGACGGCTCGGCCAGCGCGCTCGGCCAGTGCGCTGCTATATTCGGTGTGCACATCCCACCCTTCGAAGCTAGGGGGCAGGTTGGCGGAGCGGTCTAACACGCCATAGCGTTGGTAGGGGCCGGGGATGGCCAAGCCTACCCCTTGCACTTGGTCCCACACCAGACCATTTTGTGCAAGATACTCGTCAATTCCCTCCACCCAGCCGCGAATGACCGCTTGTGTGCCGAGGTGGGCATTGGTGGATTTTTGTAACAATTTGGTCGAAATGGTGGTGCCATCGCTCCACACACCGCCGGTTTTGGAAGTCGTTGCGCCACTGTCGGTGCCGATATAAACGGCTCTTGAATTGTTCATGCTGTCATGAGACCTTTCTTATGAAAGTAAAAATTGCGGGCTGATTTTATCATCAGATTTAAAGAGACTCCGCTTCGAGTTCGAGTGCGACAACTGTATCGGTTTCATCCGGCAAGTGTGCGGAGGGGAACTCGATGAAAGCATCTTGTGGGTAGTCATGAACATTCCAGGGGCGGCTGAGTTTGATTTCTGAGCCATCGGCCAGTAGGCGCGCTTTGCGGATTTTGCCGTTTAGCCCACGCAGGTTGATTGGGCCAATGCCGCGCTCAAAGATGTGGGCGTAGAGCATGTTCCCATTTTGGGTGTAGCGTCCCCATTCCGGTTTGGGTAAGGGGGCTTGGCCGCAGCCGTAGATACTTTCGCCGTTGTGGCGCATCCATTTTCCTACCTGTTCTAAGATTTCGACAGATTCGGGCGGGATTTCACCGTGCGCATTTGGGCCGACATTCAGTAGCATGTTGCCGCCTTTGCTGACGCATTCCACCAAGGCACGAATCACCTGGCGGGGTGATTTGTAGTCGTGGTCGGCGGCACAGTAGCCCCAGTGATTGTTGAGGGTTAGGCAGGCTTCCCAGGGGACAGGCCGCCCGACTTCATCGGTCAACCCCTGTGGGGGGATGATTTGTTCGGGGCAGGCAAAATCGCCGCAGTAGGGCGGTGGTTCTAGGCTTTCGATGCTGCGATTGGTGTCGCCCGAAGCATCGAGGCGGTTGTCAATGAGCAGGTTGGGTTGCAGGGTGCGCGCCATTTCCACCAGCGCAGTGGCGCGCCAGGTTTCGCCGCTCATTTGGTCGTAGGAGAAATCGAACCAGATGATGTCAATGGGGCCGTAGTTTGTGAGCAGTTCACGCACTTGGCCATGAAAGTACTCTAGGTAACGGTTAAAATCTTGGGTGCGGTTTTTGTATTGTGGGTTATCTCGCATGGGGTGAAAGCGGTCGCCATAGGCGGGGTAATCTGGATGATGCCAGTCGAGTAGAGAGTAGTACAGACCAACGCGCAGCCCCTCGGCACGGAAGGCATCTACGTATTCCCGCACCAAGTCACGCCGGCAGGGAGTGTTGGTGGATTTGTAATCGGTCAGCTGGCTGTCAAACAAGCAAAAGCCGTCGTGATGTTTGGCCGTGAGTACGGCATATTGCATTCCGGCGCGGCGCGCCAGGGCAGCCCAGGCCTGCGGGTCGTAGCAGGTGGGATGGAATTCATCGAAGTATGGTTGGTAGTCTTCATTGCTGAGGCGTTCATGGCTGCGGACCCATTCGCCGCGTGCCGGGATGGCATACAGTCCCCAATGGATGAACATGCCAAAGCGCGCTTGACGAAACCACTGGGTGCGTTCGTTGCGGGCTGCGATGCGGGGGTGGAGCGAGGTTTCCATCGTTTTCCTTTCAAAATTTTTCCCAGTGAATGACTTGTGTCAGCGGCTTTTTTTCACGTTCTGGTCTTTCAGCGGGAACGCCAATTGGGATGAGGGCCATCAGACGTTTTTCGTCAGGAATATTCAGTAAAGTCTTAAAGTGTTCTTCGCGTGGAATCACATCCCCCTGAATCCAGCACGCGCCGTAACCAAGCGCAGTGCTGGCTATCAACATGTTTTGAATGGCGGCGGCGCCATCTTCCACCCACCAGCGGCTTTTGGGGTCGAGAACGACGGCAATCACTGCTGCTGCTTGGATAATCCAGGGTGCGGCGGGTAAAAATTGCATAATGGTCGTCGGTTCTGTAATCACGATGAAATCCCACGGTTGTTCGTTGTGGCCGGTAGCGGCCAGACGACCTGCATCTACGATGGTTTCTAGGTCAGCCTTAGGCACGGCTGCGCTGGTGAATTTACGAATGCTGCGGCGTGTGCGAATGGCTTCGAGTGCGTCCATTGTTTGGCTCCTAAGCAGGTAACATCAATTTTGTTGTATCACATCTGCCAGGGCAGGGGGGATGAGGGGGTGTTCTAAGCCGTGATATAGTTCCCAGGTTTCGGTGTGGGTGATGGTTTCGCCGGGGGCAACGCGGGTGAGAGGGCCGAGACTTTCTAGTTCGATGAATTGATGGTTGGTGTAGGTTTCGGTGTTGCAGCCGCCATCGGGGAAATTGGCGCCGGGCAGCGGGTCGAAGCGTTTGATGAACAGCGTCCCTTCTAAATAATAGCCTTGCCAGCCGTGTGGGTTGAAGTAACCTACTTTGACGGGGGGCAGGCCGCCACTTGCGCGTAGCAGGATGAAGTCGTCGCGCAGGGTCAGGCGCGGGTCATCCAGTTTGGTATAAGGCCAGATGGCGAGTTGGCGGTTGGCGAGCAGACCGGCCGGGTCGGCATTCCCTACCGGTTGGGGGAAGATGCCCACACCGCCCAGGCGGAACATGGTCAGCGCCCAGGGGGCAAATTCCACCGTCCAAGGGCCATCGTTGCGCATTTCATGCTGCAGGATAACTTGCGGTTGGTTTTCGTTTAAGCGAATTTCGATGCTTTTTGCGATGTGCGTCCAGGGTTCAGCCGGTTGTTCGATGCGCACGCCGTTGGGGATTGCGCTGATGACCGCGCCTTCGTTATCGGGAATATAGGTGCGCGGCATGGCTTCGGGCGCGTGCCACAAACGATGTCCGCCCCGGAAGTAGAACAGTCCGTAGGGGGTTTCGTTATATTCGTTGCCCAAATCGGCAAATAGGTTGGCTTTGCCAAAGGGAAACAGCCGCACAATGCGGGGGGAAGTGGTCAGAACTTCTAGCCGTAGGAAATGGTTTTCGATGATGCGGGTTGACCAGCCGTTAAAATCGCCAGTGTTCATTTGATTGCTCCTGCGAGGGGTAGATTCGGGGTGATATTACATGCTTCGGGGAAGGGCGTCAAGCCAGAGTTTGGCTAAAAAGTTAGGCGCAATCAGTGAGATGAAGTACTCTGTGCTTATCAGCGGGGTACAAGCAATAAAATAAAACGCCAGACCTGGTTTCAACTGAATGGGCGGTCTGGCGTCAGGGTTTGTATGTGGGTAGGAGAGATTATCCTGGCGAGGGGAGAAAGCCTTCCACTTGTGCCCAGAGTTCACGGATGTTGATGGGTTTAGACATGTAAACGTCGCAGCCGGCGGCCAGGGCTTTTTCGGCGTCACCTTTGAGGGCGTTGGCGGTGATGGCAATGATGGGGGTGTATGCTAGGGCGGTTTTTTTGCTGTGCCGCAGGCGGTGTGCCACTTCGTAACCGTCAATATCGGGTAAGTTGATGTCGAGCAAGATTAAATCTATATTTTCGCGTTCGGCCATCTCCACCCCTTGTAAGCCGGTGGTGGCTTGTAAAAGGCGGTAGCCGCGCGATTCGAGGGCGCGTTTGACGAGCAACATGTTGTCGGGATTGTCCTCAATGTATAGGACGACGTTTCCCATTTTAGGAGTCTCCTCGCGTGCCTATTTACACGCAGATAAATACTCTTCTACTTTATCACACAATGCAAAAATATCGATGGGTTTGGTGATAAATTCGGTGGCGCCGGCGGCCATGGCTTGGTCCACATCTCGTTTTTGTACGTTGGCGGTGATAATCAAGATGGGCAAATGGGCGGCGCTAGGATGTGTGCTCTGACGAAAGCGGCGGGTGACTTCGTAGCCGTCAATGTCGGGTAAGTTGATGTCGAGCAAAATCAAGTCTATCGGCTCGCTTTGGGCCATTTTCAAACCATCGAGTCCATTGAAGGCTTGTAGTATTTGGAACCCAGAAGCCTCTAAAACGCGCCTGAAGAGCATCATGTTATCTGGATTATCTTCAATGCACAAGATGTTTCTACCCATTCTTTTTGGCTCCTTTTTCGCCGCTTTTTTCTTCTTCGATGGTCTGCACAACCTGTTCGACGAATTTGCGTGGGGTGAGTGAGCCTTTCTGGTAGAGCGCTTGGATGTGGCCGCTTAGGCGTTGCCGTTCTTCGTTGGTGATGTCTTTGGCGCTGACGACGACAATCGGGATGTGCGCTGTGCGCGGGTCGAGTTTTAACTCTTCCACTAGGCCAAATCCATCTATGCCGGGCATGGTCAAATCGCTGATGATTAGGTCGGGTAATTTCTGGCGCGCCATCGAGAGGCCTTCCCAGCCATCGCGGGCGCGGAAGACGCGGTAGGATTTGCGGGCTTCGAGAATGCGGCGGATGAGCAGCGAATCGTCATCGTTGTCGTCAATCAGGAGAACGGTGGTGGCTTTTTCATCCAGGTTTTCGAGCGCGGCTTGCAGGCCCTCGCGCGGGGCGGGTGCTTGGCCTTCGCTCAGGTGGACATCTACAGCCCATTGGTCGCCCAGGACATGTTTTTCTACCGGGAAGGTATGGCCGGTGCAGTTGACGACAACCAGTTCATCCGGTTGGATGACCTTTTCGCGCAGCAGTTTTTCTAGCCCGGCAAAAGCGACAGCGGTGGCGGGTTCGACGGCCATGCCTTCGCTTTTGGCGAGGGAACGCATGGCATCGAAGGCCTGGGCATCACTGACGGATTCCATGACCCCACCATATTTCTGGCTGAGTTCCCAGAGATGGGTGTACGAGGCGCCCGGGTCGCCTGTGGAAAGGATGATGATGGAGGTATCGGGGATGACCGGGTCGGCAATGGATTTTCTGGCCTTGAAGGCGCGCACCATTGGCGCACAGCCTTCGGCCTGGATGATGGCGAGTTTGGGGATGCGGTCAATCAACCCCATGCGCAAGAGTTCCTCAAAGCCCTGGTACACGCCAATCGGCCCCATGCCGCCACTGACGGCTTGCAAATACCAATCTGGGGCGCGCCAGCCGAGTTGCTCGACAATTTCATAGGCAATCGTTTTCATCGATTCGCGTGCTGGGATCGAGTTCGCCCCTCGGTCGAGCAGCAGACGGCGGCGTTGGGCAAATTGCGCGGCAATTTGTTTGGTCTGGTCGTAGTTGCCGCTGACGCGAATGACTTCAGCCCCAAATAGGGCGGCTTCGCGCAGTTTTTCTTGCGGCACGAGGCTGGTCATGAACACCCAGAGTTTGATGCCGGCGCGCGCGCAGGCAGCGGCATAGGCTACGGCGGCGTTGCCGGTGGAGGCAATCACCGCTTCTTTGATGCCATTTTCGAGCATGGCAGCTACGGCGCCAGCGGCTTGGCGGTCTTTGAAGGAGCTGGTTGGCCCGTAGCGTTCATCTTTGATATAAACGTTTGCATGTCCTAGGGCAGGTGCAAAGCGTTGTGAGAGCCATAGCGGGGTGCCACCGGCGGGGTATAAATCCAGTTTGGTCGGGTTTTCTACCGGTAAGACATCTTGGTAACGCCACATGTTCCAAGGACGTCCGGGCAGTCCGCGTAAAATTTCCCGCTTGAACGTTGCGTAGTCGTAGCGCGTTTCGAGCCATTGCGAGCCGCATTGTTCGCAGCGCACGGGGGCAAAGGGTTGATAGGGCTGATGATGACCACAAGCGGTGCATTCCAAGTGAACTGGTTTGGACATGACTATCTGACTCTCTTTTCAACGATTTCGGTGATTTTGGCTTGGATGGGCAGTTCAATGTAGAAGGTGGACCCTTCGCCGGGGATACCGGCACTTTCGGCCCACATGCGCCCGCCATGCAATTCTACCAGGCGGCGGCTGATGGGTAGCCCAAGCCCCGTGCCGCCTACTTTGCGGGTGGTGGATGTATCTACCTGTGAAAATTCTTGGAAGATTTTCTCTAAATGGTCAGCGGGGATGCCTATGCCGGTGTCGTTGACGGTGATGAGTATTTTATCATCGCCGGTGCAAGCAGCATGGATAGAGATGTAACCGCTTTCGGTGAATTTGATGGCGTTGTTGACCACGTTGATTAGGACTTGTTTAATGCGGGTTTCATCGGCGGTAATTTCTAGCGCCGGGTCGGTATCTGGTTCGATGAATAAGGTTAGGTTTTTGGCGTTGGCCAGCGCGGAGGTGATATTCATCACATTTTGAATCAGGTCGTACAAGTTGAACCGTTCGGGGTGCAGGTTCATACGGCCCGATTCGATTTTGGCCATATCTAATACGTCGTTGATGAGAGAGAGCAGGTGCTGACCGTTCTTTTGAATCAAGCGCAAGTCGTTTTCCATGTACTCGGTCAGTGGGCCGTCAATCCCTTCTAGCATGACGTCCGTAAAACCTAAAATGGAGTTCAATGGCGTGCGCAATTCATGGCTCATGTTTGCGAGAAAAGACGATTTGAGCCGGTCCAGTTCTTGTAATTCTTCGGCGCGGCGTTGCAGTTCTTCGGTCAGACGCAGGGCCTCCAGATGCAGGCTGGTTTGCGCCGCGATGGCATCCATCAGAGCGGCCATTTCGGGAGAAACTTCATCTAGTCCAGCAATGGCCAATTCGCCAATCGGCTCGCCGCGCACAACCAGGGGCTTTGCCAATGTGATATTTTGGGGCACTTCTTCGAGTGGCGTGACGCGGTTCGAGTCATAGAGAAAACCGAGGGAGTGTTTTTCTTTTTTCTCTGTGTAACCCTTCCAACTTTCGCGCGTCAGGCGGCGTGTGGCTTCTTCGGCTTCAGCACGGGCGCGGGCGGCATCGGCCAGCAAGCGCAAGTTTTCTACTTGCTGTCCTAATTGGCGGGCAACGGCTGAGACCAGGGCTTGGTCTTCTTCACTGAGGGGATTGGCGGGGTCTTGTTCGAGGACGATGCGGCCAATTTGCTGTTCTAGCACAGAAACGGTGGCTTGTATGCCGGTTTCGGAGGGCGCCGGGTCGGTATAGGGTTCAACGCTGGCCTGGTCGTACACATAGCCAATTCGCTCGTTTTGGTGAATGGCATCGAGAAAGGAAGCCCAACTTTCATGGGCGAAACGGCGGGTCGCGGCCTGTGCTTCGGCGCGGGCGCGTTCGGCTGCCTGGAGCAAGCGCAGATTCTGAATTTGTAGCGAGACCTGCCGAGCCAGCGATTCGACCAGTGTGCTTTCATCGGAGTGCCAGGTATCTTTTTCTGCAGGTGGCTCAACGACGATGGCGCCAATGGATTTGTTTTCAGCCGTGAGGGGCATGTAAAGGACGCGTTGCACATCCAGTTTAGAGAGCGGCGCCAAGCGTAGGGGTTCCAGTTTGCCATTAATCCAGGCGAACCCAACTTGTTCTTTTTCGTAGAGCGAGGCAGAGAGAGAGGACCCCAACCGCCGGGCAACTTGTTGGTAGTGTAGTGAAGCCTGCCATTGGTCCACCTGGGTTTCAATTTCCGCAACCCGTGCGCGCAATGAATCTAATTCCCGACGCATCAGAGTTACATCCGGGTTGGGATGCGAGGCCAGGTTTTCGATGTCCTCGAACAGGCTTTGCAGGCGCTTTTTCAGCCGGTTTTCGCTCATGGTGGTTTGCTCACGAATCTTTTAGACTCAGTTGTGCAATGGCGCGTGGGGCGCGCAGGGCATGGCCGAGTTCGCGGGCGGCAATTTGTAAAACGGCTTCGACCGAAGTGGCGCTTTGAATCTTCTGGCTGATGGCGTTGAGCAAGGCTTCGCGTTCGGCTTGGCGGCGGGCGCGCTCGTAGTTGCGGGCATTTTGCAGGGCGGTGGCCACCTGTGCAGCAAGCGTGACCTGGATGTTGACATCTTCCTCGCTGAAGGCGTTGATACGCTCCGATTGCACATCCAGCACGCCCAGCACTTCGTCACCAATCAGCAGCGGAACGGCCAGTTCGGCGCGAGTCTCTGGTAGGAGTGGGTTGGGCAGCCAGCCCGGGTCGGAGCGCACATCGTTAACCAGCACCGGCTGGCGCGTGCGGGCGGCGCGGGCGACCAGGGATTGTTCTTGGTCTATGGCAATTGTCGTTGTACCATGCGTTCCTTCATGTTCATCCCCTTCTTTCCAACCACATGACACAATCAAGAGCTGCCGATTGGCAGGGTTGTAGGTGAAAATGTGGGCATGATACAAGCCAAATTTGCGCTGGGTCAAATGTACCACGATTTCCAGCATTCGATTGACATCTGTTTCGCGGGAAGAGATGGTCGTAATTTCGGAAACGGCTGCCAGCTGGCGGGCGCGCCGGTCGAGTTCGAGCTGACCGCGCTGGGTTTCTTCCAACAGGCGCAGGGTTTCGATGTGTTCGCTCAAGCGTGTGGCTACGCTGTGCACCAAATCATATAGTTCCTGGTCGTTGGGGTCTACATCCAGGACGCTTAATTTGCCGATGGTTTCATCACGCACCTGAACAGGGATGGTCAGAGCGGAGTTAGCGGTCAGTGTATTCACCTGTTCGATCGGCTTGACCTGTGTTAGGTCGTAGAAATAGCCGAGCGGTTGGTCTGTTCTGGAGCGTAAGTATTCCTGCCAGCCACTGAGGGTGAGACGGCGGGCGGCTTGTTCGGCCTCTTGGCGATAACGCTCTGCCATTTCGAGCAGGCGTAGGTTTTCGAGATGTTCAGCCACTTGGCGGGCAACTGCGCGGACGAGTTCTCTGGCCTGTGGGGTTTGCTCCTCTGCCTGAAGTTCTACCGCGAGTGTACCCAGTGCTTCACCCCCAACTTGAATGGGCGTCATCACCGTGTTTTCTTGTGGGAGAGCCGTCTCGGCTTCGAGCGGTAGGATTTGGTCTTGTTCGCACAGGTAACCAATCTGTTCTGGGCGATGGATGCTATCCAAATATTCTTGCCAGCCCGTGCGCTCCAGGCGGCGGGCATAGGCTTCCACTTCGGCGCGGGCTTGTTCGGCCTCGGTGAGGAGCCTGGCGTTTTGAATGGCAACTGCGAGTTGGCCGGCGAGCGCTTCAAAGGCGGGCAACATCTCCTCTGTTAGGCCGCCCGGCTGTTCACTTTGCATATCGAGTACGCCTACTACTCGTTCTGCAACTATAAGCGGTATGGCCATTTCGGCACGGGTCTTGGGCAAGAGGGGGTTTGGTTTGAAGACGGCGCTTTGGGTTGTATTGGCAATCACCACCGGCTTTTTTTCGACGGCGGCGCGTCCATTAATCGAGCCGGTATTAAGCGCCAGTTGGTGTTTGCGCGCCCGCAAGGTTGTGCCGACTTCTCCTGTACCGGCTTCTAGCACCAGGTGTGTTTGGGCGGGGTTTACCAGGTACACCTGCACGTAGTACAGGTCGAAACGGGCGCGGATGCGTTCGACGGCATCTTTGAGCAGTTCATCGAGCGCGCGCACCTGTGAGACGGCGCGTCCAACTTCGCCGGCGAGCTGAATTTCGGCAAAGCGTTTGTTTAATTCCTGTTGTGCTATCTGCAAGGCGCGGTTACGTTCTTCGAGTGCGTTTTGCGCTTGTAGAATTTCGTTCAGGCGAAGTTGTTCTAGGCTTTGGCGGTGCCAGGCAAAAAACAGGAGGAAAATACCAATTCCCACCATACCTACTTGCATGAGGAAGGCTTCTTGTCCGGCAATTCCAGGTAAGAGGATGGGGCGCAATACAATAAAACCAACCAGGATAATTGCCGTAAAGACAGCCATCTGTCGCAAGTCGAGCAAGTTGGTGATAAGCAAGGTAATTGCGACACTGAGGAGGGCAACAAGCGATTGGTAAATGGAGAGCGGGGTAACGATGAAGACCGAAAGCGCCAAGGTTGCAATCAATAGGATTTGCCCATAGGTATAGCGAGGGGAGCGGCTCAACCCATAGGAAACCAGCGCGATAGCTGCCATCAAGAGCGTGACCATCGCGCGAATATCGAACCCGGTGCGCAAGGCGGTGCCTATGCCCCCAAAGGCAGAAATGACCGACAAGCCGAGCGATAAGGCGGCGATTAACTCTGCTTTGCGGCGCTCAATTGGCGAAGTAAGCGAGGGATGTGCGCTTATCAGTGCTGCAAACATACGTCGAGGCGAGAAAGAAGTTTTCATACGTTCGTTCCTGCGGCAGAAATTAGTTTTGTCGTTCTGTTTGCGGAGCGCCGATTTTGATGCCTGCCCGCTTGGCACCCAGCACTTGACTCAACTCCCGAATGGCCGTCTGTAACGTCTCTTCTACAGTGCCGGCGCGCTGGATGCGTTGACTGATGTAGTTCACAGCCGCTTCCATTTCGGCCTGTGTGGCCGATTGTTCGTAAGCACGGGCGTTTTGTAGAGAAATCGCTACTTGGCTGGCGATAGATTGCAAAAGGATAACATCATCTTCGGTCAGGCCATTCACGCGATTCTGTTGCACATCTAGCACGCCCAACACTTTCTCGCCGCTCATAATAGGCACTGCGGCTTCGGATTGGGTTTGGGGTAACAAGGGGTTAGGCAGCCAGCCGATGGCTTGTGTTACATCGGAAACCAGGACGGGGGCTTTGGTCTCTGCGGCACGCCCTACCAGGCCGCGTCCGCGCGGGATGCTGTGCCCGGCGGCGAGCATGACCGCACCGGCCTCGCCCGTGCCACCCGCCATGACCAGATTTTCCTCTTTTTCGTCAAAGAAGTAGATGTGGGCATGGTAGTATCCAAAGGCAGATTGGAGTTGTTCTACCACATTGGTTGCTAATTGACGCGGACTAGTCACTACCGAAAGTTGACGGCTGACTTCTAGTGAAATTTGTAAGGCTTTGGTACGTTCCGCTACGCGATGTTCTAGTTCAACAAACGAACGTTGTATTTGTTCGGTCATGTTGTTGAATACGCTGGCGAGCGTGCCAATTTCGTCATTGGTTTCAACCTCGGCCCGCACCTGGAAGTTACCAGTCTGAATTTGACGTGCTGTCTCGGTCAACCGGACCAGTGGGCCGGCAATGCTTTGCCCAAGAATTAGGCTGATGACGGCGGCTACGAAGAAAATGCCCAGTGCAACCACCATGGAGAATTGTAGCGTGGTCTGCGTTTTAGTAACCAGTCGGTTTTGTGCGGCCAGGAATGGCTCGTCCAGTTCCACTGTTGGCACGATTATTGCTAGGCTGTAACCGGTTGTGGGTAGCGAGGTGTAAGCCATGTAATAAGGTGTCCCTTTGATAGAAATTGTGCTGACACCGGTTTTGCCAATCGTCATTTCGAGCAAAAGATTGGAAAAATCACCGGAGACTTGCCCAAACATAGTTTGTCGAAGGGGTTCACCAGGCGGAATGGCTTCGCGCACCAGGTCAAACAGATCGTATCCTATTTGTGGCATGGCTATCGGATGCGCGTAGCGATCAATCAGAAAAGCAAAACCGGTTTTTCCTGCGCGGATTTTTTCGACGGCTTGGGTGATTTTTTCCAGCTGGACATCTATACCAAGTACTCCCCTAAACTTGCCGCTCTCATCATAAACGGGCATGGAACCGGTCACAATCAGGCCGGCACCGGCGGTATCTTGGTACGGTTCGCCCCAGACGGGTTTCTTTTCCGGGTTTTGGTCTGGTTGAGCTGAGCGGTAATACGGTTGCGTGCGTGGGTCAAAGTTGGGTGGTGCAATTTTGGCCAGTTCAATGTTGGGGTAGTAAATCGTGTAACCTTGCTCGCTGATGAAGTAGATGGAAGCAATATCGGGTGTATTTTTCAAAATAGACGGTACCGCAAAATCCAGGTAAATGTTTAGGTTCATTTCAGCGAGCATGGCATCGGTGACAGCAATGGTGTTTGGGATGAAGATAGAAGCCGTATCGGTGGCGGCATTGCCTACCTGACCATCTGGAAATGTAATTAATTTTTCTTGGGCATTCCAGTATTCTCCATCTCCGAGTACTGCTTGCTGAGAGGATATAGCAGTTTGGTAACTGGAAAGTCGGGTGAGGATAGAGGTTGAATTAGTAAAAAACTGGTCAAAGACTTGTGCTTCGGTGTTAATCGTGCTTTTGAGTTGCTGGCTCGATTGTTGGCGCACGTTTCTTTGCAACTCGCTCTGCAAGAAGTTTTGGGTTTGCTGGGTGCGGTTGTAGAAAAAGTAGCCGGAGACGAGAATGGCAAAGCCTGCAATGACCAGGAAACTAAATAAGAGTTTACTTCGCAGAGAAGCGATATTTGACAGGAAGGGAAGAGACGGTCTGTTTTTCATCATTGGTCTTCCTTATCGTACGAGAGCAAAGTCGATTGAAGCGCGGCGAGAACAGGTTTTCGCCCCAGCACCTGCCCTAACTCGCGTGCAGTAATTTGTAGCGCTTCTTCTACTGAGAGCGCGCCTTGAATAGCTTGGGTCAGACGGTTCAAGGCCGTTTCACGTTCGGCACGCCGGCGGGCTTGTTGTTCGGCTTCATAGCGTGCTGTAATGTCGGTGATAATGGCGTTTAGCATTGGACGTCCTTCCCTGTTGGGTGCAGGCGTGAGGTGGATTTCTGCGCGGAACTCGCGCCCGCTGCGTGTGTGGTGCACCCATTCAAAGGTGTTTTTACCTTGCTGTAGGGCGAGTGTAATGTGCTCTATGGCGGCTTCTTGGCTCAGGCGACCATCTGGTTGACGTTCGGGGCTGAGCATAATTGGTCCGACCTGTCCTACGTCTGCAGGGGTAAGTTCAAACATCTCAAGCATTTGCGGGTTGGCTTGCACAAAGACACCGGTTTGTGCATCCAAAATGCCAATTGCCGCGGGGGAAGTTTCGATGAGTTGTTGATATTCTTGCAGCAGCCGTTCAACAACTTGGTTGGAACGGATATTTTCCAGCGCGATGCCCACCTGGTCGGCCACTGTGGAAATGAGCAACACATCCAGTTCACTCAGGCTGCCTACTTGGTTGTTTTGCACATCCAGCACACCGAGAACGCGGTTACCCACAACGATCGGAACGGCCACTTCGGCGCGGGTTTCTGGCAGGAGCGGGTTAGGCAGCCAGGCTGGGTCAGCTACGGTATCAGGGACCAGAACGGGTTGACTAGTTTCGGCGGCGCGCCCGACTAAGCCTCGTCCGCGCGGGATTTTGTGGCCGCGCTCCAGCAGGGTTTTCCCGACTTCACCGGTTCCACCAACCATGAGCAGATTTTCCCGGTTCTCATCGAATAGATAAATGTGCGCGTGGTAGTAATTGAAGGTTTGTTTGAGTTGTTCGACGACTTCCACCACTATTTGAGATTGTTCGCGGATGGCGGCAATCCGCTGGCTGACTCCCGCGGCAAGCTCCAAGGCGCGGGTGCGATCGTTGACTGCCGCCTGCAATTCTTGGATCTGACGCTGACGCAAATTGAACGTATTTCGCTCGCTGCGCAGATACAAGCCGCTAGCAAACAGCACCAGAAGAATGAACGCAATACTGACCCCAAACAGTAACGCGCGGGCTCGTTCCTGGTTACGCAGTAAGTTCCCAAAATCCAGGACGAACGAACGTTCCTGGGCATCGTAAGCGCGTTTGACCAGGGCTTCGTCTACACGGCGGAGTAATTCTATCAACTGTGGTCGGGCTGTCGCGCGCGCCTGAGGCGAAGGAGATTCGCCCAGCGATTCCACCAACCTATCGTATTCCTGCAAAGCGGCTTGCAAATTATTGATTCTTTGTTCGATTTCCGGCTCGTTTGCCACCAGAGGGCGTAACACCCGCAGTTGGGAAGCCAGAAACGTGCGCTGTTTTTCGATTTCAGTCTTGCCTGCCGCAGGGTCATCCAGCCAGGCTAACGTTTGCGCAAACATGAGCGCTTGATGGCGCTGGATGTTTGCCAGCGTGGTCAACACTTCGATTTCATCGTTGAAGACCCGAAAGGCCAACTGGCCTTGACGGAAATCCTGGAAAGCAAACACAGAAAACGCCAGAGCAATCGCTAGAGCCAGGCTGATGGTAACAATCTGATATCGGTTGGGCCGCCAGCGGGCTGGAGAAGGAGTGTTCATCGCACCTCCATCGAGGCAATGTTCCAAATCATCAGATCTCGGTAAGTCACCTGGTCAATCTCTGGGAACTGATCGAAGGGGAAAATGATACGGGTGGGGCCGTTTTCCTGGACGCTCATGTATTTTCCATTGGACTGAGTCGCCAGCAAAATCGGCCATTTGCGGATTTCCTGCAAGGTGATGTCCACTTCGTAATTGTCCAGTGCAACGAAATGAACGCTCTCCGCGTCCGGGTCGGCCTGGATGATTTTTAGAAAATCGCTCATCAATACGCCTTTGTAGGTCACTTTTTCCTTCAGCCACGGGTCGTTCAAAACGTACTGCACCAGGCCGAATTTTTCGAGTGTGTTCATATCCAGCAAGAGTGCATCGCCACTGTTCTTTGCGCCAATTTTCCCCGTCACCGTGAGAATGACCTCTCCAACAGGGGCAGGGATAGCATCTCCAGGCTGGAACGCACTCTGAGTCACACGCTCGTAGGCTTCCCCCGATGGAACGCAGGCAGGAAGCAGAATCAAACCCAAAAGCAAGAGGGAAAACAAAAACGTGTGTTTCATCGTTTCATCTCCTTTCCAGAATTTATCTGGAAAAACTCTTGATAGTTCAAAGACAGAGAAAATATGCCGGCAATGCTCTGCACGAGTGCAAACGCATCCGTGTCAAAATGGCCAGGCTGCTCGCTTAAAAGGGCAAGTAGCCCAGTAACGCGGCTTGCAACGCAAAGCGGAACGACCACCATCGAACGAACCAGTTGGTCAGTCGGGAAAACGCAATCGTGTATGTTACGAACATCCTCTACAAGCCAGCCTTCGGGCCGTTCTTGGAATTTATCGAGCATAGAGAACAACTGGGCTGGGGGCTGTTTCTCTTCTTCCAGATTGGATGAAGCGTAACGAGAGAAAATGACCTGTTCGCCAATTTTTGCCCATAGGTAAGCACGCGGAACAGCCAGAACCTCGGAAAGACGGCGCAGAAAGAAATTCAGACGGTGAGTGTCCAAGTTTTGTTGATGGCATTCCTGCCCCATCTCTAGAAGAAATTCAAGATACTGACTGCGGCGGCGGAGTTCGTCTTCTACTTTCTTGACGCGCAGGCGGGTGCGGATGCGGGCGAGCAGTTCACGGCGGTCAAAAGGTTTGGTGATGTAATCATCGGCACCCATGTTGAGCGCATATTGTATATCTACCGGGTCAAGGCGAGCGGCAGTTACGATGATGACCGGGATATATTCCAGTATGGGGGTAGCACGCATTTTTTCCAGCACTTGGAACCCATCCATCACCGGCATGTTTACATCAAGCAGGAGCAAATCGGGTGGTTCGGCTTGCAGTTTTTCAAGGGTTTCCAGGCCATTGTTGGCGGTTGTGATTTTGTATTCTTCGGTTTGCAGATACCGCAAGAGCAGAGAAATATTGCTGGGGTTATCATCTGCCAGCAGCAGGTGATAGGTGGGGCGTGGGCTTTTGGAGGGGAGCGCCGTGGAAGGCAGAGATGGAATGGGTTGTGTGCGTTCTAGCGCACGACGAACGATTTCACAGATTTTTTCTGGTGAAAACGGTTTGATGATGACATCGTTGACTTTCATGCGCCGGGCGCTTTCGCGCAGGCCTGGTACTTCATAGGCGGTTATTAGGATGGAGTATAGCTGGTTGCCAGGGGCATATCTGCGCAGGCGGTCTATCAATTCCAGCCCATTCATGCCTGGCATCATCATATCGCTGATGACCAGGTCCACTCCTTCGCCATCGAGTTGTTTCAGGGCTTCTTCTGCACTGGTGGCTGAGAGAACGTGCAATTTGGAACTGATGCGTGAAACGGCACGTGCCAGGGTTTCTGCTGTGCCCGGATTATCGTCTACGATGAGAACGCGTGCTTGAATGACATCCTGAGTTGATGAAAGAGTATTTGTCGCCATGTTCTTATTGTGCCGAATATTTCTCGCAGTGCAGTTGGTAACAGGCGGAAATGGTTGGTAAAAGTTTGCAGGGCGAGATTCTCTCTCGCCCTGCGTCAGTCTGCAACAAACCGGTAGCCAATGCCGCGCACATTAATCAAGTGGCGAGGTGCTCGTTCATCTGGTTCGAGCACTTGCCGAATTTGGTGCACATGCCATTTGACCAACTCCTGCGCCTCGCGGACATCAACATGATACCCTTGGGCTTCGGAGACTAGCGTTTGATATTTGACTACGTTGGGGGCGTGTCGCATCAGCACCAGCAGGTAATCAAACGAGGCAGGTGGCATGCTGATTTCACACTCATCAAAGCGGATGCGGCGGGCGTGTAAATCGAGGGTAAATTTACCGCGCGTTAGAAAGCGCTCTTCCGTATTTTCGAGGTGGGGTGCTGGTTTTTCGGAAGGCTCTTCATCTCTTTCTAGCCGCTGGAGTTCGCTTTCGAGGGCGGCGATTTGTTCTCGAATCTGGCGTTTACGACGCTCGCGTGCCTGTCGGTTGAGAATGGCTGTGGTGCGTTGCAGGATTTCTTCCGGTTGAAGCGGTTTCAGTAAATAGTCTATCGCCCCTTGGCGCAGGGCCTCGAGCGCAGAGTTTAGATCGGGTTGACCAGTAAACAAGACGACAGGCAGTTCAGGCTGTATGGTATGGATATGTCGTAACACTTCCATGCCGCTCATATCGGGCAAGCGAATATCCAGGTAGACCAGGTCGAAGTTTTGTTGCTTGAGTAACGCCTGGCCTTCTACCCCGCTGGCCGCTGTGGTGACCTGAAACTCGGCGCGTTGCAAAATGCGTGCCAGCGTATGCCGCAAGGTGGGTTCGTCATCTATGACGAGGATATGGCCGCTCAAATTGTTTGTCATTCCGCTCTCCGCATGGCAGGTGCACCTCGAACAGCGCGCCTCCTGTGGGTAAATTTTCAGCCCGAATCTTACCGTGGTGTTGTTGCACAATATCTGCTGTAATGGTTAGGCCGAGCCCGGTGCCAGTTTCTTTGTCGGTGACAAACGGTTCGAAGATGCGGTCTTGAATGGCGGGGTTGATGCCTGGTCCGGTATCGGCGAATGTCATTAAGATTTCTGATTGTTCGGGCAAGTAGCGTGTGGAAACAGTTAATGCGCCGCCTTGTGGCATGGCCTCGATGGCGTTCATTACCAGATTTAGTATAACCTGGCGGATTTTATCGGGGATGACGGAGATGGTCGGCAGGTTTAGGTCGGGATGAAATGTGAAACGAATGCTTTTGTGCCGCATGTAGGTCGAAGTCAGTGCATAAACGTCTTGAATCAGTTCATTGAGCAACGTTGGCTGAAAATCTTCTGCCTGGGCAGCGCGGTAGGTGGCGCGTAAGCGACCAATCAGCGAAGCCATTCGTTCGGTTTCCGCCAGGATGATGGCCAAGTCTTTTTTGCCTTGTTCTGAGAGTTGTTCTTCTTCTTTGAGTAGGAACAGTGCATTTTGGATGGCTTGCAAGGGGTTGTTTAACTCGTGTGAAACCGATGCCAGCAGCCGTCCGGCCAAGATCAGGCGTTCGTTGCGGATGAGTTGCGAACGCATTTCTTTTTCTTGTTGTAGGGCAATTTGCAAATCTTGGTATAGGTTGGCTTTTTGAAGGGCCACAGCGAGTTGGTCGGCTACCGCTGCCATCAGATTCATTTGTCGCATCGAAAACTGGCGAGGCGGCTTTTCTTGAATATCGAGCACGCCTAAGACTTGGTTGCCGGCTTTGATAGGCACTGCCATTTCCGATTGCGTCTCCACCAGTAAAGGATGACGCAGGTAAAAGACCACGTTTTCGACGTTGTTGGTTACAAACGGTTCGCCAATTTCGGCCACATGTCCGATAATGCCGGCGCCGATTTCGATTTCGTGGCCGGTTTTTAGAATCTGTTCTGCATGCTCTCCGCTGGCGGCGCGCACGACTAGTTTGTTTTTGTGTGGGTCGGTGACAAAAATCTGAATGTGGTAAAAACCGAACAATTCTCTGAGGAGTTTGGTCGTGTCGCGAAAGAGTTCATCTGGCTCGAGGGTGGCTGCCAAGGCACTGCCCATGTAGTGTAAGGCGCGAATTTCCTGTAAATCTTGTTGAGCGGTTTCGAGCAAGTGAGCGTTTTCGATGGCAATGGCGGCATGTACACTCAGCGCATTTAGCAGTCGCTCATCGTCTGCGGTGAAGGCGTGCGATGAGCGACTATCAATGCTGATGGTTCCCAATACTTGGTGGTCACTTTTCTTAATCGGTGCCGTCATCAATGACTTGTATTGGATTGGTTCATTTTTTTGCACAAAGCGGCTATCGGTTTGCACGTCGGGCACGTAAATGCTCTGTCCGGTGACAATGGCTAGCCCAGCAATGCCCTCTCCTCGCCGTAGATTGGAGCGTTTGCTGGGTGTGGTTTGCTTGCCTATCACTGCACGAGGAATCAGGTATTGATTGTCCGTGTCAATCAGATGTAAGACCACTTCTTCTGCGGCGGGAATTAATTTCTGCGTTGAGGTAACAATTAATTGCAACAGCGTTTGCAGCCCAACGATTTCTGTTTTGCTGAGTGCTTGTTCAATTTGAACTAAGGTTTGCGCCTCTTTGAGTTGTTTTTGGATTTGTGCTTCTTGTTCGATTGCCAATAGAGCCAGCGCACCTTGTAAACAAGCCATCTGCACAAAGATAATCTCATCTCCTGCAAGCCGACGAGGCTGTTCAAAGCCCGCTAATGTCATGCCAAGCCGGTGCTGGCCGGCAACAATGGGCAAGACGAGCTGCGCGCCAGAGGGCATTTCTAGGTTGGTGAGCGTGTTTAGGGATAAAATGCGCGGAGCAGGCGATACTCCAAGAATGGCGAGTTGATTGGGCTCGATGCATAACGAACTAGAACTGGCTTGTTTTTCTTCCAGAACGAACGGTATCTCAGATGGTTGGGAAGAATTTGTGCTGGCAAGCAATTCGATTTTGCCTTGTGTGTTGTTCCACCAAAACAGTTGGATGTAATCTGCCAGAAGCAGACTTTTTAGGTGTTCTGCTAGCCGTAGACGTCTTTCCTCAAGGCTAGAGGTATCGAGCATATCACGCGCTATTAGCCCAAGAATTTGTATGAATCGATCGCGTGAACTGAGTTCTAAATTTAAGCGCGTTCGTTCAGAAATTTGTTTTCCGAGCAATCCGGCGCTGTAGCCGCTGAGCAGAACCAGCAAATTGCCCGGCCAGGCCATTAGAAATTCGACCAATCCACGCTGCTCATAGACTGCAAAAATCAGCAAGGCGTTGATGATTACACCTATGACACTTGCAAACGTCCCTGCTAACGGTCCCCAAAACCAGCCCATCACGGCCACCGGAATGACCACTAGCATCATGCTATGCAGTGCTCCCAAAGGGAGTAGGTTATACAATGCTAGGAAGTACGCTAGGGTGAGTGCGCCGGCGATGCCAAGGCGCCTTTGGTTGGTTAAGGTGTGGTTTAATCTGTGCCAAAGGGGTAGATTGGTTTTGTCAGTCATTTAAGCCCGGCATCATGAGTTGAGAGTGCGAAGATGAGAGATTTCTTCAAGGGCGTTGCCATGTTGACAGAGGTGCATAAGCAGGGAGTGGCGCGAGATTTTCTGCTGATGCTGTGCAGCGCTGAAGGGTTATATGTGAATTCTACATGATTTCGTCCTCAATCGTTCATTTTTTTCATTTCGGTATGATGTCAACTCGTGCCAGGTGAAAGGCAGAGGCTTAATATGACCCAAGCGCCACGTTGCAAAATTTGCACGGGTTTTAACGCAACGTCGCAGAGACCGCAAAGAAAAAGCGTAACAATCTTGGCCTCTGATTACTGTTGGATTAACAAAACTTACCCGAAAGCGATTCAAGAGCCAAAGGTAGAAAATTGAGTTGATTGTATTTCTAGATACCCGATGCTTTGTTTTTTGGATACGGATTTACGCGAAAACGCGAAGATTTTCTAGGCTTTCTTCACAAAACACGCTTGTTGTTCGTATTTCTTGGCGTTTTAAGACTGTCTGGTGGCTAGCTAGATACGTTTTGGGTTTCATTCGGGTGGTGGGTCGCCCAGCCACATTTCGATTCGTCGAAATGATTCCACGTACCCCATTGCATAAAAAGCGGGGAGGTGGGGGTCATTGATTTGGATGTTCTCCAAATGTGTATCGAGCCGGGGGTATTGAGAATGGAGATGAGAGAGAAAGGCCTGCGCAACGTGGACCGGGTTGCCGCTTTCGGTTTGATATGCAAAACGGGTGAGGGTGAATTTTTGGCGTTGATACACGAGCCAGCCTCGACTGTCGTCAGGCAGAGTCACGGTCAGGCCGCAGACATCTTGAATATTGAAAAAAGTTTCGGATTGATTGGTCCAAGGCATGGTGCCACGTCCACGCCGAATCAGGCGACGGGCATCGTCATCTTCCAGGCGCTGGGCATCGGCAATCACCGGTTCGGTTGGTGTCAGGACCGGCGGACGGCGCAAAATGAGCAGCTCACCGACTTCTCGAAAGCCGAGTTTGAGAAAAAGTTGATGCGCGGGAATATTGTTTTTAATCACTTCAAGCATGATGAAGGAAATACCTAGTCGTGCTGTATTTTCAAGCAGACCGGTCATGAGCGCTTGCCCTACGCCACCGCGCCGAATGTTGGGTAAGACGCCCAGGCGTGTAATCCAGGTGCGGTTTTTACGAATGCCAAGCATGGCCACGCCGAGCAGGTCCTCTCCCTGCATGGCAACCAACGAGTGTTCTAGGCTGACATCATAAGCGGTGATATATTCCTGCAACCGCCGCGCGTTCATGGGCATGGGAACCAGGTAATCTATCCGCGTTTGGTTGTAGATGGCGGTCAGTTGTTCGACGGTAAATCGGCTGGCCGGGATGAGTTGGATGGAATTAGTGAGCATTGCCCCCCTGCGATGTTTGGGCCAAAAAGGCTCCAATTTGTTCGATGAACTCTTTTACTCGTACAATCGGTTTCGGGATGTAGCCATCGCAGCCATAGCTTGTCACCATCGCCCGGGCGGTCTCCTGGGGCCAGGCCGTGAATGCAATGATGGGGATGTGTTGCAAAGATGGCTCGGCGCGTAGCCAGCCGGCTAAGGTTTGTCCATCGTAATCTGGCAGGCCCAAATCTAACAAGATGAGCGCGGGATGATGTTCGAGTGCTTTTTGTAAGCCGGTTTCGGCATCGGGTGCATGAATCATGGCATAGTTGTTGGCTTCTAATGCCCGTCGAACCAGCTCTACGGTATCGGGAATGTCTTCTACCAAAAGAATTTTTTTCATTGCCGGCCTCCCGTTTTTTCCTTAGCCGACAGGCTATTTTCTGCCTATCACAGACCAAATTTCAACCGGTTCTGCCTTGCCTCGGATGTAGATTTTGCCCAGCGAGAGCATATCAAATTTGTTCTGATGTTCTCTCAGGGCTTGGTAGGTCGATTCGCTGATGAGAATATCATGCTGGGGGTATTGTTTGTTAAGCCCATCAATCCGTGCGGCTAAGTTGACGGTGTTGCCAACCACGGTGTATTCCTGTCGTTCTCGTGGGCCAACGGCGCCTGCTAGGGCTACGCCGGTGTTGATGCCAACGCCTACGCGTAGGGGAACTTCGCCTCTGATCTGCCGCAATTGGTTGAAGGAACGAAGTTGGTCACGAATTTCTAAGGCAGTCATCACTGCTTGGTAGGCACTGTCTTTGATCTCATGCGGTGCGCCATAAATGATGAGTGTGCTATCGCCACCGAATTTATTAACCATGCCACCATATTTTTGTGCCGATTGCACCACCAGTGGCAGATATTCATTGAGCATAGCCACCACTTCTTGCGGGCTATGTCGTTCGGAAAAATCGGTGAAATCGCGAATGTCACAAAACAAGACCGATACGACCCGGTTTTCACCCTCCAATTTCACTTGGCCGGCGCGAATGGCTTCGGCTACCTCCTGGCTGACAAAGCGGCCAAACATGTCGCGCAGCCACTCGCGCTCTTGTAAACCATCGGCCATTTCATTAAATGCCTGTGCTAGCCGGCCAATTTCATCCTGCGACTTAATCTGTACCCTTGCCGATAAATCGCCATCTGAAAGACGGGCGGCAACCCTGCTCAAATCGTTCAGGGGAATGGTGATATACCGTGCTAGGGCAATGGTCAATATGCTGCCGATTAGCAAAGTGAGCAACGCCAGCAAAATACCTTGCGTGGTGATGGTTTGAATTTTTTCATCGAGCGGACGGGTAGACATGCCGCCGGCAACGGCCCCAATGACCTGATTGCCTAAAATGACCGGTTGACCAAAAATGTATTCGTCCAATAACCAGTTGCGGTATATTTCTCCTTGGCGAAGGTTAAGTAACTGAGAACCGAGGGGGTCAATTTGTTGCGAAAATTGCAATGTTGGGTTGGATGAATCCACCAATATCTTACCGTTGTGGTCGTAAATAACCAGCCGAGTAATATCGGGGTTATCGCTAACCGTTGTGGCCAAATCCCGAATCTCATCTAACTCCAATCGGTAGAGTGGATCGCGCAAGGTGAGCGAGGTGACCTCGAGAAACAAGTCGGCTTGCTCGGCCAATTCACGCTGGAAGTTGGCTCGTTCTCGCTGAATGGAGAGTAGACTCAGTGCCGAAACCGCTGCTAGCACAAGCAGCGTCATGAGCGCGGAAATTTTCGTACGTAAAGAAAGGTTGGTGATAAAACGTGACATCGTCTATGGCGGTTACGGCAGGGGCAGTCCTTTTACCATTTCTGCCATGTAGCGCATCCGAGCCAGTGCGCTTTCTATTCCTTCGGGAAACTCGTCAAACTGGGTGGTTTGGAAGGGTTTCAGGGCGGCTTTTCCGTCTTCTGTTTCGTCCATTTCAACCAAAATTTGCTTAATGGCTTGCACCAACGCCTCTTCGAGTCCTGGCCTGACCAGCACAACTTGCCGAGGCGTGCTTTCCGTGCGGGCAAGCACGACCAATTGTTCTACGGCTTCTTTGGGGAAGGCCTTGTCAAAGTGATAATCATCGGTGACGCCGGCTGGGGCCAATCCGCTCAAGACCCATTGCAGCGTATTTTCATCATCGTAGCTAAACACAAAGCCAACTTCATCCGGGGCCACTTGGTCAGTGTAACTCTTTTTGCCGCTCAGGCGTAAGTTGTTTTCCAGCAGATGAACGGCAGGAAGTAGAAAACCCGAGGTGGAGTAGGGTGCATCCATCACTACGATATGGCCCGGCAATTCTTCGAGTCGGGTGATGCCGCTGGCTTTGCTTGCAAAAATGACGGCGTGATATTCCTCCACACCGAATCTCCAGCGCCGCAGAATAATTTTTGCTCCTGTTGCGTCACTGATTAAGGTTGCAGGGTAGGTGCTATCGAAGCAGAGATCAACCTCACCGTTTTTGAGCAAGTTAATCATCTCTTCTGTATTTTTAGCCACCCGCACCTGAGCGCTGCTGATGCCGAAGGCACTTAAGCGGGCTGCGAGGTAATTAGCCAGGGGTTGTGTGCCTTCGATGACCTCGGCGGGGTCATCCGAAATATCACCTATCACCAGCAGCCGGCTGTTGGAGGAAGTCTCTGTGTTGGTAGGGGTGTTGGATGCATTGGGAGAGGGAGCGAGCGCCGTGCAAGCGGTGAGCAAGGTGAGAAGAAGGACAACCAAAGGAAGACGCATAGATGCTCCTAAAAATATAACGTATCGGGTCACGTGCTTTCAAATTATAACAGCCCAATTCTTCTTCAAGAGTGAAAGACCGCTGGTTTTGTGTGCTTTTGCACCAAGCGCCCTATGGCGCACCCAAGCAGAGCGCCGAAGGCATCAAACACCAATACATCGGTGGCGGATGGGGTGCGTCCTGGCGTAAACGCTTGGTGAACTTCATCTGTAATCGCATAAAGCACAGCCAAGAGCCAAGCAAGCCACCCTTTTTGGGGGTCGAAACCCAAGCCATACCAGTACGAGAGCGAAAGCAGGGTATAGCCGGCAACATGTCCGCCTTTTTTCACCAGCGCATCCCAAAATCCGTAGTTGGGCAGGTCGGTGGAAGGTGTGGAAGACAGAGCAAAGATGACCGCCATCAGAATCAGTGCAGGCAGCCAGCGCAGAATCCCCGCAAACCTAGATGGTTTCGTATTCATCTTTTTGGTGGGTGTAACAGAATCTATTATCCTAAGTCTTTCGTGTGATAAACGGGTTTTTCTGGGTGTGGCAATTCTGTTTCTTCTTCGCGCCAGGCAGCGTTTACCAATTGTAAATCGTGAATTTCGCGATATAAACCGCCTTGCGCTAACAGCTCATTGTGTGTTCCCATTTGTACGATTTGCCCCTTGTCCATGACAATAATCTTATCGGCCCGACGAACCGTGCTGAGGCGGTGGGCAATCACAAAGGTCGTGCGGCCTTCCATCAACCGGTCGAGTGCGCGCTGAATGAGTTGTTCGGTTTGGGTATCTACGCTGGACAGGGAATCGTCCAAAATCAAAATGCGCGGGTTCATTAACAGGGCGCGCGCGATGGCCACGCGTTGGCGTTGACCGCCCGAAAGTGTGACACCACGTTCACCTACCAGGGTGTCATATCCTTTTTCGAAACTCATGATAAACTCATGCGCTTGCGCGGCCTGGGCGGCGGCTATAATCTCTTCTTCGCTGGCTTCTGGGCAGCCATACGCGATGTTGGCGCGGATAGTATCTGAAAATAGGAGTGAAGTTTGTAGTACCAGGCCAATTTGGCGGCGCAGGCTGCTTAATTCGGCACAGCGCACGTCCACGCCATCTACCAGAATTGCCCCTTGCGAAACATCATAAAAGCGTGGAATCAAATGAATCAGGGAAGTTTTTCCGCTGCCGGTTGGCCCAATCAGTGCAATTAACTGGTTGGGCTGTACATGCAGGTTGATGTTGCGTAGAGAGGCCTTTTTCTCATCTTGATAGGTTAGCGAGACATCCCGAAATTCAATTTCACCTCGCAGGACGGGTAATTTTACAGCCTGGGGTGGGGAGGTGATTTCAATAGGCGTATCCAGCACCTCGAACACGCGTCGCGCGCCAGCAGCGGCTTCACCGGCAGCATTGACGAGCCAGGTCAGTTGCTGTGCGGGCGTAGCAAGCATCAGCACGTATGCATTGAAAGCGACCAATTCCCCTACAGTCAAGCTTCCTTGCAAAACCATTTGTCCGCCAAACCACAAAATCAGAATCGTACAGAGTGTGACGAGGAAATCGGTGGTCGGCATGACTTTGGACCACGTGTTGATGACCCGAATGCGGGCTTGATAGTAGGCGCGGTTGCTTTCATCAAAGCGCTGCATTTCATGCTCTTCGCGTGCAAATGCTCGAATGACTTGTACGCCGGTCACGTTTTCTTGCAAGCGAGAAGATAAGTCGCCCAGGGCGGTATCAACCTTAAAAAACAGCGCGGTAATTCGATTGCCAAAGTCGAAAGTCATCCAAATGAGCGGGAAAATCGGCAGAATGGCAATCAGCGTCAACTGCCAGTTGGCGGTTAGCATCACCCACATTGCGCCGAACAAGAGCAAAATCAATTGTGAAAGTTCGACTATCGAACTGCCGATGAACTGTTGCACGGAACGAACATCTTCAATGCAGCGCGAGATAAGTTGGCCGGTTTGGGCATGGTCATGGAACGAAAAGGAGAGATTTTGGATGTGGTTGTACAAGCGGTTGCGAATATCGTAACCGATGTGGCCACTAATCCATTCCGACAGATATCGTTGAAACCCGTTGAGTGCAGCGGTGAGCAACCCTAAGCCTAAGAGGAGTAACGCAGCGCGCACTAAAAACCCTTGTTCGGCGCGCAGCAGCCCCTCGTCAATCACGTCGCGGATGATGGCAGGGATGTATAGACTTAGTCCGGTCAGCGCTGTCAGGTTGAGCATGCTGACGGCAATTTGTGGCAAATAGGGACGGATGGCAAAGCGTAGGCGGAGCAGGGGATGTTGATTCATGAGCGAGTGTCATCAAATGTGTTTTGTAAAATGTGCATTGCATTGAGCAGGGTGGTGCGTTCTTCCGCCGTGAGACGTTGAAACTTCTGGTTCAACCACGTTTCGGCTTGGGCATAGATTGCTTCAAGCAGGCGATTCCCCTCTGAGGTGAGCGTCAGGTGCACATGGCGTCTATCTCGTGAATCGATTAGGCGCGAAACTAAGCCTTTTTGAACCAATGCCTCGACGGCCTTGCTGGCTGCCGGGCGGCTGATGCGGTTGGCTTCGGCTAGCGCGCTGACGCTATCTACCCCTTTGCGAATGCGGCGTAAGACTTGGAATTGTCCTACCGTCATCCCGAATTGTTCGACAGCAATCTGTCGGATGGTGTTGCGCGTCTCTCGCCAAGTGGGGGGGATGCTTTCCCAAAATTTTTCGATGAGTGTGTTAATTTCAGGTGCAGGAGACATGAGGGGGTTTTTGTGGCATTGTGTCTCTGAGCAAGGTTAATCATGACTTTGGTTTTGAGATAGTTAAACCAAGTTGACACGTTGCAAAATCGCAGAGACGCAAAGAAAAAGTGTGAGAATCTTGACGTCTTATCGGCGTTGGCAACAAAACCCGCCCGAAAGCGATTCGAGAATCACAGGTGGCGACTGAAGTTAGTTAACTTTAAAAATAGTTAACTATTGAAACTGATTCTATCTGTTCTGGCAGGACTTGGCAAGGGGCAAGTGATTTTCGTCAATTGCGCGATATTTGTATTTGTTCTATACTGAAACAAGACAGGTTGAAACCTGCGCGATTACCCAAAAAGGAGGCCTGAATGACCGAAACCCGCAAGAAAATCACTTTGCCTTATCTATTCGATAAGGCTGCGCGTGGCGAACCCATCACTTGGCTCACTTGCTACGATTACCCGACTGCGTATTTGCAAGAACAAGCTGGGATCGAGATGATTCTGGTTGGCGATAGTTTGGGCATGACCATGCTTGGCTACGATTCCACCTTGCCGGTGACAATGGACGATATGATTCGGCATGCGCAGGCTGTGCGCCGCGGCGCGCCGACAGCGTTTGTGGTTGGCGATATGCCTTATATGACTTATCAGCCTTCGGTTGAGAGTGCTGTCCGCAATGCGGGACGTTTTATGGCAGAGGCCGGTTGTGATGCGATTAAGCTCGAAGGTGGAGTGGCGATGGCTGACCGTATCCGGGCAATTGTGGATGCTGGCATTCCCGCCATTGGACACCTTGGACTAACCCCGCAATCGGTGGCAGCACTGGGCGGTTTTCGTGTGCAGGGCAAGAGCGCAGCCATGGCAAAAAAGATTATGGATGATGCCAAAGCGCTCGAACAGGCCGGAGCCTTTATGATTTTGCTGGAGATGGTGCCAGACCGTTTGTGCAAACTTATCACCGAGCGGGCAGAAAATTGTCTCATCATGAGTCTTGGTTCTGGCCCTCATGCGCATGGGCAGTTACTTATCTATCATGATATGTTTGGGTTGTATCCCAAATTTAAGCCTAAAATGGCAAAGGTCTATGGCAACGCCGGGCAGGTTATTCTGGATGGTTTAAAGGCATATCGAGAAGAAGTCATCGGTCGGCAATTCCCTCAGCCGGAAAACTGGTTTGGGATGAGCGATGACGAATATGCTGAATTACAAAAATTGCTGGGAAACAGTCCGGTGGCCGAGACCGTTGAGGAAGGAAAGAAGAAAAAGGGCAAAAGGAAAGAAGACAAGAAATAACGGTCAGCACGAAAGAGACAAGCCTAAGTTTGTGCAATGAAAGGCAAATGCTATGAGCAAACTTCTCGAAAAACTGGAAATTCCAAAAGACCGTCTCAAAGCCATCAATGCCATTCTGTTGGATGGCAATTTGCAAGTGATGGGTGACTTTTTGTCTGTGGTGGAAAAATATGGCACCCCCAAGGAAATTAACCGCAAGCATCGCCAAGCTCGCAAACTCAAGAACCTGATGCGTTTGGTTGAAGAACGTGCTCCTGGCCATTTAGCAGACCTAAAATGGCTGATAGAACAGCGCGACCAGGGAGCCTTTGTTTCAGTGGCCGAATATCGGCGTGCTGTGTTGGGCGAACATGCCACAGCGGTGGATTTTTCTGATGACTTTGCGGTGACGCTTGAAGTTTCTGCTTTGCAGTACTTCCCTTGGATTCGAGAAATGTGCGAACGCGCGATTGAAAACCGCACCCTGGTGCCAGGACGGTTTATCGCTGTACGAAAGATGAAAGAAGCCGAAGCCGATGGTGACTTGCCTGCGATTGTGGCGGCGCTCGACATCATCGGTGCTTCGTTCGTAGAGACGCTCGATACGAAGGGAACCGACGGCTCTAATCCGCACCTGGGCGGCCCGGCGACGATTACCGGCTACTTTGGTGGCATTGGTCAACCCAACGAACATGCCCTGCAATGGTTGGATGAGTTTCTATACTATTACACTAACTACGGTGTGCAGCATGTTCTGAACTTTAACGCCGGCACGATTTTGCTTGGTTTTTTGCTTTATAAATTGGGCGTAGATATTAACTTCAAAATTTCGGTTTTCTTTGGTTCTGATAATCCCTACCACGCCCTGTGGATTTTGACTGCGGCCAAATTGTTTAGCCGCAAAGATGGCACAACCCCATTGATTGGTTTCAACTGGTCGAACTCGGTGAATAACCGCACGCTAGAGATTACTGCCCAATTTCGCAAAACGTTGGGGTTTGAACAGGTGGTGCGCTTTGAGCATCACATTACCGAAACGTGGAAGAGCATTGTTATTCAACCGTATGACCGCCGCGCTGAACTGATGCAATTGGCCGACCATGTGGCCAACATCAGCGCCAAGCATGAAGGTGGTTTGCCCGAAGTAGAACAAACCCGGGCGCATCCTTCGGATATTCTTGACTACTTCCGTACGAAAGAGGAAATTATCGCCAGCGGGGATTGGGAGCACTTGAAACAGAACTTCCTTGATAAAGTGGATGCCTGCAACTCCACCGCCCGCATGTTAACGGAGCGCGGCATGAGTTTCATTGCTGCTCGCAATTTACACAAATAGGTCATGTTACAATTTTCCACAGATTACGCAGCGGATTTTTGGTTCACTGCGTAATCTGTGGCTTGGCAGAAACTCTATGACTGTTCAATTTTCTCCTGAAGCACAATCTTTTCTGGCCCGACCGCTGCTTGGACGCTTGGCAACCGCCTCTCCAGATGGACAGCCGCACGTTGTGCCGGTTTGGTTTTTGTTGGAAGATGGTTTGGTGTGGGTCAGTTCGTTTCAATCTACTCGCAAAGTAATAGACTTGGAACGCAACCCCAAATGTGCGATTGTGATTGACATCGAACAGGGGCGCGAAACGCTCTCCGCTGTTGCCATCGAGGGACGTGCAGAACTGGTGCGCGCACCGTTTGCTGAAGTTCGCCAGCGTGCACAGCGTATTTATGCCAAATATTTGGGGGCAGAGGGTGTGCTAGCCCCTGAGCCACAGAGCTGGCTCGATTCGCCAGAGAACCTGCTGATTAAAATTACGCCGACGCGTGTCAAAACCTGGTAAGCGGCGCATGTTTGTTGGAATCTCATTGAAGAGAGTGCGCCCATTCTTTACCGGTGTGGTTAAACTCGTATCCGGCTAGGTTGCGCCCTGCCTGGCGAAACGCGGCGGAGTGAAGCGCATCGAGCACAGGAGTCAGGGTGGTGATTTGCTCTTCTGGTATGACCAGGTCATACCGTTCCTGAAATAGCGGTACAAAGCCCAAACCAAGCTGCCAGGCTGCTGCTTCTAGCCCAAGCGCCGCATCGGCCTGGCCTCGTGCAATTAGCGCGGCGGCTTCTGTGTGCGTAAAAACGGTTTGCTCGTTCCCGAGCGGTGATGTAGCCGAAACTCCGGCGCGCTGTAGCTCGTTGGCTAGCCAGAGTTGCGTGCCAGAGCCGCGATTCCTGTAGACAAACCGCACCCCTGGTTGGAGCAAGTCTGTGACAGTTTGAATGTTGTACGGGTTGCCCGGCGCGGTCATCCAGCCCTGGGTGCGGTGTGCCAGGGTCACCACCCGCACTGCTTGGTCGGCAAACATTTTTCTGACAAAGGGGACGTTATATTCACCTTCTTCATTGCGCAAGTGTATGCCAGAAAATTGGCATAGCCCGATACGCAAATGGGCTAATCCATTGAGGCTGCCTACGGGTTGAACGAGCAGTTTTATGCGGGCTGAAAGTTGTTGCCCAAGCAGTTCTAATGCTAGGTCATGACTGCCAGAAAATAAGAGCGTTAATTGGTCAGTGTGGGGTAGGATTGTTTGTTGCACGATGAATCCGCTGGCCTTGGCACGATAGAATTTCTCTACCAGGCCGGGATTGGCGCGCACTTCTGCTACTTCTACAAGACCAGCGCGTTCTAATGTCCGAATATGGTGCTGAACCCAGGCGGGATGCTTGTCTAGCGCGCGTCCAATTTGGCTGAGTGTTGCCGGTTGTGCCATGAGCAGGCGCAAAATTTGTAGCCGGCGTGGATCGGAAAGCAATTTGATTTGTTCAAACGAAGTGAGAGGCAGAAGTGTATTCATCTCAGCGCTGTTAAGAAAAAACTTAACATCATTCTATTCACCCTGCCATCAAAGTCAAGATGATAAAATATACGCTTATACTATTCACGCCTATCTGCGTGAGCACTCAGGAGTATATGCATGACCCGTTCCTACACCAATCGCCGCTATCTGGATGCCCTTGCCGAGCGCGTTCTCATCTTCGATGGAGCGATGGGCACCAGTTTGCAAAAGCAAAATCTCACCGCCGCACATTTCGGCGGAGAACAATACAACGGCTGTAACGATTACCTGGTCATTTCCTATCCCCAGGCCGTCGAGCAGGTTCATCGCTCGTTTTTGGAAGTGGGCGTGGACGTGCTGGAAACCGACACCTTCCGCTCGAACCGCCTGACGCTGGCCGAATATGGCTTGGCCGAGCGCGTCATTGAAATCAACATGGCTGCTGCGCAACTGGCCCGCCGCCTGGCGGATGAGTACGCCGAGCAGACCGGTCAGCCGCGCTTCGTGGCCGGTTCCATCGGCCCCAGCGGCAAACTGCCCTCCGCCGATGACCCGGAACTCTCCAATATTTCTTTTGATGAACTTGCCGATGTCTTTCGTGAGCAAGCCGTGGGGTTGATTCGTGGTGGGGTGGATGTCTTGCTCATTGAAACCTCGCAAGATATTTTGGAAGTCAAGGCCGCTATTCATGGCCTGGTGCGCGCTTTTGAGGAGACCGGCACTTGGTTGCCGATTCAGGCGCAGGTCACCCTGGATACCAGCGGACGCATGTTGCTCGGCACAGACATTGAAGCGGCGCTTGCCATTCTCGAAGGCTTGCCGATTGACGTCATCGGGCTGAATTGCTCTACCGGCCCCGAACACATGCGCGAGCCGATTCGCATCCTCGGTGAGAATTCTCGCTTGCCGGTTTCCTGCATTCCCAACGCGGGGTTGCCGCTCAATGTGGATGGGCAGGCGGTTTATCCGCTCGAACCAGAACCCTTTGCCGAGGCGTTGTACGAATTCGTCACCAAGCACCATATCTCGGTGGTGGGCGGATGTTGTGGCACGACACCGGCGCATCTCAAGGTCTTGGTGGAAAAATTGCGTGGACACCCCCGCCCGCCCCGCCCCATTTTGAATCTGCCGCGCTTGGCCTCGGGGGTGCGCGCCTATGATATGCACCAGGACCCGCCGCCTTTCCTGATTGGCGAACGGCTAAATGCCCAGGGCAGCCGCGCTTTTAAGCGCCTGTTGCTGGCCGAGGATTGGGACGCTATTTTGACGATTGCGCAGGACCAAATCGCCAACGGCGCGCATGGTTTAGATATTTCCGTTGCTGTCACCGAACGCGCCGATGAACCGTATCTGATGCGTCAGGTGGTGCGCAAACTGGTCACGGCGGGCATCGAACTGCCGCTGGTGATTGACACCACCGAGCTGGATGTGCTTGAAGTAGCACTGAAAACCGCGCCGGGGCGCTGTCTTATCAACTCGACACACTTCGAGGGCGGACGCGCCAAAGCCGATAAGGTCTTTCGCTTGGCGAAGGAACACAATGCCGCCGTCATCATCCTGACGATTGACGAGCAAGGCATGGCCAAGACGCGCGAGCGCAAACTGGAAGTGGCGCGGCGCATTTATGATGTGGCGGTCAACGAGCATGGTCTC
>QEXW01000141.1 GCA_003130845.1 Anaerolineae bacterium | reverse complement strand
TGGGCAATTTTCGAGCAGCCGGTTTCGTGGAAACCGGAGCCAGCCAAGGTGGGAGAAATTATTAGAGAAGCGTCGTTATTTGAAGAAACATTTGCCTTGAACCCGGCAGTAACACTGGTTACTCTGGGAGTAAGCCTGGACTGGCAATTGCCACCAGATAGTGACCTGTACTCGCGAGCAATCGCCACAGGAGACAGGTTGCATTCCCTCTGGTTCGAATGGACGGACTCGGAAAACGAGACTCTCCGAGCAAATCATTCCAATATAGCTAATGCTGCCACATACGCGCTTTACGCCTTCCTGGGTTACGATGAGGAGAAACTGACGCTCTGGCGCAATGCTTATTCCAGTCTCTTCGGAGAAGATCCATCTCAACCGCCCAAAACCGTTTTCTTTCAGCAGGTACAAGCCACAAGCCTTACCCCCTTTCTGGCGCGGCCCTTTGTACATCCTGCCGAATCGTTCTATACAGTAAACTCGTTTTTTGATCATCAATACCCTCGTTACGCTAACGAAGGAGAAGCACACAGCGACTCGCTTTATAGGTTCGATGGTCAACAATTCAACAATGCCGCTTTTGCCCCCTGTATTTTGCAGGTCAGTTGCTACAGCGGCCATGATGGCTATGATTACAATACACCTCTTGGTGAACCTATCCTGGCAGCATCTGGTGGGAAAGTAACAGACATAAGCCAACGTACCGGCACAGTTGTTATTAGTCACGACAATGGTCTTCTCACCATCTACAGACATCTCGATACTATTGATGTTAAAAAGGGCGTTCAGGTTGCACAAGGTGATCAAATCGGCACAGCCGGTAGCCGCGCTACCGGCGGGGTGCATTTGCACTTCGAGCTCCAATACCCAGATAATGTGGAAAAGAATATTGACCCGTTTGGCTGGTGGAGCGCTGACCCTGACCCCTGGAGCGAATATCCAAACATCGGGCAAGTAAGCGCATGGTTGTGGAAAGGCGATGAAGCCGGAGATGGTTACCTGACCGTAGACAATCGAGAAACCCAGGCTCAACTTTTTCTGTCCCCCGCCGCGACGCCGCCAGAGCCTCCAAGTATTGGCTGGCACCGCCTTGATACAGGTTATCAGAACGAATCATGGTATACGTTCATGCACACGAATGTGACCACATACACCTATTGGGCTCTGTGGGGCACATACCTTGACCAGCCCGGCGAGTATATTGTCCAGGCTTACTGGCCTAGCGATCCAAATCCCGATGACGAGTGGCAGCCTGCATCCAATGCGCGTTACACACTACATTTCTATGAAAGTGGCAATCTCCGAACAGAGACTCTGTATGGCAATCAAACCTTGAACGCGAATGAGTTCACCCCTTTGTGCAAAGTGCCTTATCAGCAGAGTGGCTGTCCTGAAGAGCAAATTGCACGTTTCCGTTTTGAGCAAGGTGCTTCTGTTCTCATCTTGACCAATCAAGCGACCTATGATTCTAGTCAGCACCAAAGGATGCTTTTCTTCGATGCTGTTCGCTGGGCGCCGGCTCCGCCACCCACCCCTACCCCGACTTCTACACCAACGTCAACTCCTACACCCACCGCGACGCCAACACTTCCGCCCGCTCCCGGTGCGCGTGGGTTCTATCCAAATGGCATCACGGCTTCTTACTACAATGACCAGGATGATGGACGATGGTACATCGGCGGCCCTATCACCTGGCAGACCTTTACCAATTTTGTTGTCTCCCGCCTGGAGTCTTTCATTGCCTTCAACACCGGCACCTCCTCCCCAGCGACAGGGGTGAACGGCACTTTTTGGAGCGCACGCTGGACGGGACAACTGGCCGTTCCGCAAAGCGGGAACTATGTGTTTTACTTCGATGACCTGGACGACGGCGCTCGCCTATACCTGGACGGGAATTTACTGTTGGAAAGCTGGCTGGTGCAGGGCGCTCATGACTACCAGAGCGGGCCGATCTTCTTGAATGCCGGGTTGCATGACATTGTGGTCGAGTACGCCCAGGGACCGGCTGTAGGAGGGAGCTTTTACCTGTCCTGGAGTTCGCCTTTCTTTACCAAAGAGTTAATTGGTCCGGCCGGTGGTCAATCCCCAACTCCCACGCCCACCCCCACGGCCTCTTGCCCTTGCATTTTCACCTGCGGTCCTTCGGCGCGTTCACTGACGCTGAGCTCTGGTGTAGAAACGACCCCCACACCCTCTGCCTTGCGCGCCCTTTCCCAGGCGGTGGATTTGGTCGAACTCTTGTATCGCCTTCGCGATGAAGTGCTGGCTCAGACTTCCGAAGGACAGCATTACATTACCACGTACTATGCCCACAGCCCCGAAATTGCGACCATTTTGCTATCCGACAGCGCGCTCTACGAACAAGGGTTTGCCGTCCTTGACTCCTTTGTGCCCGCCTTGCAGGCTCTGGTGGATGGCGAAGGCGAGGAGGTGGTCATCACCGCCCAGCAGGTGGAGGCGGTTCGGGATTTTCTGAACAGGTTAATGGCGCAAAGCAGCCCGGCATTGGCAGAGACGATACGCACTGAACAGGCGCGCCGACCACTGGAGAGGATAATTGGCATGAACGCGGCGGAGGCCTGGGCGTATCTCAACGGGTATCACCTGACCTGGCGTCCGCCGTTGAACACAGCCGACCCGTACCTTGCCCAGAGCGGGCGCACCATTCCTGTTGAATTCAGCCTGGCCGATTTCCAGAGCAACTTCGTTGTGGATGAAAGCGTGACGCTGCAATTGCTGGACGATGCAGGGAAACTCATCATTGGTCCGATTGGCCTGGGGAACACGCCGGTGGAGGGGATCGTGGTTCAAGGGAAGAAGTATCATTATGACCTGCAAACAACGGACTTGAAGCCGGGTCTTTACACGTTGCAAGTGGTTTACAATGCTGTTGTTCCCGGCGAGCCTGCCGTTTGGACGATTCAAATCAAGGCAAAGTGAGACGTGGGCGGGCCAAATCTCGTTTGGGTGAAGCCCGCCCAACACGCGCTTGCACCTGACGCCGCTCCGCTGCGCTTCGCGGCGCAGGTGAAGCGCAAGCCGTTGGCTGGCACTTGGCGCAACAAACTAAAAGGAAACCACAATGACACAATTTCCTCGATTGAGTAACCGTGAATGGGATGTTCTAAAACTATTGTTGCAGGGCAAAGGCAATAAACTAATTGCTTTATCTCTTGATATTTCTGTCCGCACGGTTGAGTTTCATTTGAAAAATATTTACGCCAAGTTTCAGGTAAGTTCCAGAATAGAGTTGATTTTGAAACTAGGGAACGCCACAGGTGAGTTTGAAATTGAAAAACTAAGGCGTTCCACAGTTGCGAATATAGGGGAAAATGTCGAAAATAGAGACAGGCTCAATTTATGGATGAGTTGGGCTAAATCTTTCAGAGAGACCGTCTCTATAATCGGCAAGGAGTCAGAAATGAAAAACTTGATTTCAAAGCATATTTTTGCGAGTGTAATCGCAACACTTCTCACAGGATTACTTTGGGTTGCTGTATTGGAATATTCTGGCAACCTATCTGTGGAAGACTTCAAAATCTTTACTATTCCACTAATCATTATTTTGGCAATAGGTGGATTAATCGTTGGCGTAATTGGAAAACAACGGGGTGAAACTCTCCTCAAGGTTCTATTTAGCGCCGTGTTTGGGACAGGTTTAAGTCCTTTCATGATTATTCCACTTATGATGTTTGTAGTAATTCCCATCGGCAAACTTGTTGCGGGTTTTGGTGGCTTTGACCCGTCCACGATACCTGCTGAAACCGCATCAATAATAGCAATGAGTATTATGATAACGCTATGGCTCGTAGCCAGTACAACTCTAGGTATTGTTTTGCTAATATTGTCCGTCAAATTACGCCTGAAAAATAATAATGGGCAAGTTGCAGAAAGTGCTTGAAAAACTAAAAGCCAGCCAACAAAGCGTGCAGCCGACTGGTGGGATTCTGCGCGACTTACAGGCATTTTTCTGGCTTCTGGCTTTTTCCTGCTCTCGGAGTTTTGTCTCGTCCCGCCCACCAGCGGCTAACGCAAACCGTTGGGTTGCCCCCTTCTGCAACAAATGGGTTACGAAATTAAGGTAAAACGGTTATGATTCGGGCATGACGACAACCGACACTCTAAAACTGACCAATTCGGAACGACGGGTAGCAATTTATGAAGGTTCAGGCGAGCCAACAAAGCCAAGTTGTGTAACGCCTGACACCCCATTGAGCGAACTTAACTTAAATTGGCGAGAGCGTGATTTACCAGAACGAGAGAGAACAAAACACGTTCATAGACTCCATCCCTACTTGGGCAAATTTATCCCTCAATTAGTTGAAATTTTTTTGCGGAAATACTTTACCCCTGGTCAAACTGTTTTAGACCCATTTGCAGGTTCTGGAACCACGTTAGTACAGGCAAATGAATTAGGTGTAAATTCTATTGGGTATGATGTTTCAGCGTTTAATGTTTTACTGATGAAAGCAAAAACAAAGCGTTATGATATTAAACGTGTCAAACATGAAATTTTAGATATTTTACAAAAAACTGAAATTACTTCTAAATCTGAAGGCTACCAGCCTACTTTATGGCAATTATCGGAAAGTAAAGGTAGTTACACAGATAATGACTATCTTAAACAGTGGTTCGCCCCACAAGCACTGAAAGAGTTAATTTCATATCGAAACTTAATTGAGAATTACGAGGACCAAGAAATCTTAAAAGTCATTCTGTCACGGTCTGCGCGTTCGGCAAGATTGACAACCCATTTTGACCTTGATTTTCCCAAGAAGCCACAAATAGAACCTTATTGGTGTTACAAGCATAGTCGAACATGCGTGCCTACAACAAACGCTTTTCAATTTCTGAAAAGATATAGCCTGGACACTATTCGTCGATTGGAAGAATTTTCCGAAAAACGAACCAACGCAAGTGTAACAATCGTTCATGGCGATAGCAAAAATGCGGAAATTCCTAGTATTGACGGCGTGATTACAAGCCCACCTTATGTTGGCTTAATTGACTATCATGACCAACATAAATACGCTTATGAATTGCTTAATCTAGAAGATAAAAGCGTTTTTGAAATTGGTGCAGCCAAGCAAGGTTCAGGAAAAAAAGCGCAAACCGAGTATAAAGAGTCGATCGCCCAAGTGTTTAGGAACGCCTTAAATTCTATGTCATCAGGTAGTCGGTTGATTGTTGTTGCAGGTGATAGACACAACCTGTATGGTGACATAGCCGAAATTTGCGGCGTTGAAGTTGAAGCGATTCTCCATCGTCATGTAAACAGGCGAACAGGAAGAAGATTTAGTGAGTTCTATGAATCTATTTTCATTTGGCGCAAGCCATAAAGGGATTTTTATATGCCAGCAGACCCGCAAGTAATGAAAGAAACCATCCAATCCGTTATAAAAGATTTAATGGATAGAGTTATGAATCGGGTTCTTGTCGAAGACCCATTTATTAAGGAAAAATTTCATGCGGACAAACCCTTATATGCCGCATTAGTGCCTGATGAAATCTTCAAAGGTTCACATTTTGAACGCCGATTTGTAACTCCATTTGGAAGCGCGTGGGAACAATTAGCCATAGCCGCCGCTCAATCTGGTTTAGGTTATGGGGTAAAAGGGCATAGCATTTTTGGTATGGTTAAATCAGAAAGACTTGTTAGGATTAGCCAAGTGTTAAATGCACTTGAACATCCCCAAGAAAAAAGAAAAGGAAGAACAAAGCCCGATTGGGATAGTGAATTGGCTTATATTTTAGAAGGTGGCGGCGAAGATATACCCGTTCAAATTGTGTGCGATGTTTACGCTGAAGATACAACAAATCATAAAAAATATGCTTTTGAATTGAAAGCACCTTTGCCGAACAGTGACCAAACAAAAGTAAGCAAAGAGAAATTACTGAAACTTTATAGCATGGACCCGCCCCAGATTGACGGCGCTTATTATGCCTTGCCATACAATCCTTATGGAAAGAAAGAAAATTACAACTGGAGTTTTCCTGCAAGATGGTTCAATATGCGTGAAGATAAGGTTGTCCTAATCGGAGATGAATTTTGGGAAAAAATTGGCGGGTTAGGTACTTATCAAGCGTTTATATCCGCAGTAAATGAGATTGGTAAGGAATACAAGGAGCGAATTTATCGAGAATTTTTGGGAATTGAGCCACCAGATTCTTTCCAAGAAGAAGGTGTTTTGAGATAAAAAGGCAACCCAACATTGCGTGCAGGCGGACGGGCGGGGGCTTTCGCCCCGCCCCAGGGGATTCAGCCCCGAAAGCGGGTTCGCCCTTTGGCTTTTTCCCGCCAAGTCCCCCGCCCGCCGCTAACGCTTGCCGTTGAAACTGTCGAAAAAGGGGCGAATCGACCTTAAAGAAACGGGGTTGTATTCAGC
>QEXW01000140.1 GCA_003130845.1 Anaerolineae bacterium | reverse complement strand
ATGTGTTCTGGGAGCCATGGTTTTCTCCTTGTTTTTGTCTGCTAACCTGCAAGGATACCGGCTCCCATCTTTTTACACAAGATTCGTTATACTACCCCCACAAGCGGTATCCTTTCCAGGGGGGATACGCTGTTCAGTCTCCCTTTGAGCGTATCCCCCCTTCAAGCAAAGAGGTTATCTGAGCCGTTGCAATGATTCCTTCAATTGCTCAGTCGTCAACTGAACATACCCGGCTTCGCCTACAAAGGCCTGTCCGTCGGTCAAAATCCATTCGATAAAGGCCTGCACAATGCCAACCGGTTTGTTTTTGGTTACGACATATAAAAGGCGAGCCGGAGGAGAAGGATATTTTCCCTCGGCGACGGCCTGCATCGCCTCAGGCAAAGTCTCGATACGTTCGCCATCATCGGCTTTGCCATCTTGGTTCAGGTCAATCGGGACAATCAGCGCACCCTTCACTGCTTGACCAGAAGCTAGGTCAAAGACATAACCTAGATTGTTATAGCCCATGCCCAACGGGTCTTTCAGCACGGCTTCCAGGACACCGGGGTCACCATTCACACCAATCCCAAGCAGGTCTTCCTGTTTCTTGTTGCCGGTGAACTTGGCCCACATCTCTGCTGCACCACAGGCATCGGCGCGAGTATAGAGATGAATTTCGTCGGTGATTTCGGGTCTACCCACCACCTGCCCCCAAGTCTTGATTTGTCCGGTGATGTAGATGTCAACGAAAGTTTGCTGGCTTATGCCTTGGGCTAGGATTTGCGCTGCCACCGGATTGTTGGCATTGACCACAGGAAAGACAGCATCTTTGGTGACAGCAATGGCATACGCGCCTTGGGCTTCCTCTTCGGGCTTAATGCCACGCGAAACCATGCCAATGTCCACCGCGCCCGAAAGAGCATCGGTCATGCCTTTGCCCGCCCCTCCCGCAGAAATATCAAACTGTACGGCAGGATGAAGTTTCTGAAACTCCTCAGCCCAGCGCGTCATCATCGGATAGAGCGCAAAGGCGCCGGAAATGGTGATGGTCCCGCTGAGCGCCTCTTCCCCTTGAGCAGCACTGACGGTATCGGCCGGACCGCCACAGGCTGACAACACCAGAGCAGCCATCACGACAAGTGAAACGAGAACAAAGATGTTTCTGTACATAGTTTCTCCAATTTGTTTATATTATGTAAAGTCTATAGAAATAATAGACTTTTGGCAAAGTGAAAACGCTGCCGTTCAGCAGCATAAGAAGAGAATCATTTGCCCAACAGGGCCTTTTGTGCCTGCATCCGCTTGGTCACATCTTCCAACGTGGTTTTGTCTAAAATGGCGGTCATCGCTGCGCGGACATCAAACATCACCATTCGCAAACCACAGGTGGCTTCATCCGGGCATCCGCACGGTTCATACGCCACCTGGCTGACACATTTAACCGGCGCAAGCGGGCCATCCAAAATACGAATGATTTGCCCAAGCGTAATTTCACACGCGGGCTTGGCCAAGTAATAACCGCCACCTACACCCATTTTGCTGTGCAACAAGCCGGCATTTTTGAGCGCCAGCAAAATTTGCTCTAAAAACTTGGTAGGGATATTCTCTCGCTCCGAAATTTCTCGGATTTGGAGCATGGCCGGCCGACCTTCAGGCCCAGGAGTAGCCAGCAAAATCATGGCGCGCAGGCCATATTCACCGCGTTTGGATAAGCGCATGTACTATAATTCCTACTTATTTACTATACTTTTTACGCCTATGAGTATAGCGCACCTATACAAAAATGTCAATATTCATGTACTGAATTTTGAATTTTTACAAAGACTTGACGCCCTGCAAGCGTGTAGAGTAGAATACAACCCCATGCGGGAGTCGCCAAGTGGTAAGGCATCAGCCTTCCAAGCTGACATTCGCGGGTTCGAATCCCGTCTCCCGCTCTGCAGGTATGTGTGAGGTGTCAGGCATCAGGGAATGTGGATGAACCTGACGCCGTGTGCCTTAAAAGACCGGGCCCGTGGCGCAGTGGTTAGCGCAGGGGACTCATAATCTCTTGGTCGCAGGTTCGAATCCTGCCGGGCCCACCTGAGGGGTAATCTTCATGGGCTGCTCAACCAACGTCACGGTTGTACCGCTCGATACCAAAACCCCGCTTCCCCCCCAATCCACGGCAATATCCCACACAATGTGCCTGGAGCATTAAAGGCGCGAAGTTCTGCCGCTTGGCGAGGTGGAACCGCGAGCCAAACGCCGCGTAACCACAACACAGGACCGCGCTCCCCCTGCACAAAACGCTCGCCAATGCAAAACTCAGCCAGATAGGAACTGGTGAGCCAGTCGCGCGGCAAAAAGACCTGTGCCAGCACAGAAAGAAGAAACAGAAAGACCAGCACAATCACAGCCAAAGCGAGCAGATTGGCAAAATCAGCGATGATAGAGCGGGGTTTCATTTATTTTGATTATAGGGCACGCGCAGGAGTTTTGTATAATCAAATCATGGTCAACAACGTCACCCGCTTTCTCGATGCAAAAAAAGTCAAATACACTGCCTTTGAGACGCCCGCCGAAAAACTGGGGGCGCTCGAAACAGCCCGCTTTTTAAATGTCCCTGCGGAGCAAATTTTTAAGACCATTGTTGCCACCCGCCCTCGACCAGGCAAGCCGATTTTGGCGGTCATCCCTGGCCCACACCAACTCGATTTGAAACGACTGGCAGCCGTGTTGGGCGAAAAAAAGGTTAACCTACCCACCGAACGCGAGGCTGAACAGTTAACTGGCTTGCAAGCCGGCGGTATATCGCCCTTAGCGTTGCTTAACAAAGGCTTTCAGGTTGTGATTGATGTCGCAGCACAGACGTTCGAGGAAATCCACATTTCGGGCGGTCAGCGTGGGTTGAATATCCGCCTGCCGGTCAAAGATTTGGCAGAACTCACCCAGGCCCGCTTTGGAGAAATTAGTGGCCCCGTAGCGTAGAGCGAGATTATCCCTCGCCCTACGCTACAGCCAACCCACCGCTTAGCGCTTGGCGCTGAGCAGGAATTCTTGTTCAGCCAATCTGACGGCCTCTTCAAACAGCTCCAGGCCTTGATCCACTTCACTTTTGGTGATGCACAACGGCGGAGCAATGCGGATGACCGACTTGGAACAGCCGAGCAAAAGCAGGCCGCGTTCAAAGGCATGATGCACAACAGCATCGCGCAATTCGGGGGCGTATTCTTTGGTTGCCTTGTCTTTTACAAACTCCACACCAATCATCAATCCAATCCCACGCACGTCACCAATCGAAGGATGACGAGCCGCAATTTCATGCAACGCGTCCAGGGCATATTGCCCAACTTCAGCAGCATTCTGAAGATATTCTCTTTCGAGGAGTTCTATCGTCTTCAACCCAGCAGCGCATGCCAAGGGATTGCCGCCATAGGTGTTACCATGTGCGCCACGCTCCCAGGTCATAATGCTCTTGCGTGCAATACAGGCGCCCAATGGAACGCCACTGGCGATGCCTTTGGCGCTGGTGAGAATATCTGGTTCTACGCCGAAATGCTCAATGGCCCACCATTTGCCGGTGCGGCCCATGCCACTTTGCACTTCATCCGCAATTAACAAGATGCCGTATTTATCGCACAGTTTTCGCAAGGCAGGAAAGAAGCCTGGCGCAGGAACAATATAACCGCCTTCGCCCTGAATCGGTTCGACCAAAATCCCAGCCACCTCTTCAGCCGGCACAATTTGGCGGAAAATCTGGTCTTCAATATAACGGACAACCGCTTCGCCGTAATCCTCGCCGGGGTTGCACTCTAAAATCGGGCGATACGGATTGGGGAAAGGCGCATGGGTAACACCGTTCATCAAGGGATAAAATCCCCGATGATAGGTGGATTTACTGGCAGTAAACGTCACTGCACCCATGGTGCGCCCGTGGAAACCGCCCGTAAAGCCGATAAAGTTTGAGCGCCCTGTGTGGTAGCGTGCCAACTTAATGGCGGTTTCAACCGCTTCGGTGCCAGAATTCGTCAAAAAGGTGACGGCGTGTTCCTGCATAGGGGCAATTTCATCCAATTTTTCGGCCAATTCAATCATCTTGATGTGATAAAAATCAGACGAAATGTGGATGAACTTTTCGGCCTGTTCCTGAATGGCCTTAACGACTTCGGGGTGGCTGTGACCGGTGGAATTGACAGCAATGCCGGCCATAAAATCCAGGAAGCGATTGCCATCCACATCCCACAACCAGACGCCTTTGCCATAGTCCATCACAAACGGGTAATCACGCGGGTAGGAGGGAGAAATCACAGCCTCATCGCGCTCAACCAGCGCGCGGGCCTTGGGCCCAGGAAGATGCATCGGTTTCATAAGAAACTCCTATTGGTAAAAACCTGTGTGAACAGAAAAAAGTGATAAAAATAGAGTAAAGTACAATGCGCCTGAAGGGATAAATCAGGCGAAGAAATGGCCTCCCGCAAATGGGGTGTAACAGGCTGAAATGGAAAGGGGGTTGGGTTTCTCCCCAAAAACGGCAAAGCGGCCTGGGGGAGGCAGGCCGAGGTCAGCGGTCAGGCGGCAGACCAAGCGCAGCGGCATTCGGAATGGCTTGGCGATGGAAGAACATGATAAAACGAACGGTGCGCATATTGAAATTATATCGTAAACCGGCTTGTTTATTTCCTGCCAAAATCGGCCGGGATTTCCCCCCAGGCAGAGGTATCCCACTTCAGCAGCGGCACACGTGGCGGATGTTCAGCCAGCCAGGCTTCAGCACGTTCGATGAGGGTAAACAATGGGGCATTTTTGGGGGTACGTTGCAATTCTGTCCGACGTCGAGCGGCACGAACCCACAAGAGAGCAACGTTACTATCAGAATAGACCGGCATGGCGCAATTGTGCTGTTCCATCCACTGCAGGGCATGGACAATTGCCAGAAATTCACCCAGGTTGTTTGTTCCATCCAGGTATGGCCCGTGATGAAAAAGTTGGCGTCCACTCTCAGTATCTACGCCACGCCACTCGACCGGACCAGGCGAGCCGCTCGAGGCTGCATCTACACAAATGGAAGGCAGAAGCGGTGGGGAAGGGGCAAGCAGCCAGCCCTGGGTCACAGTCGGTTTTCCGCGATATAGCTCATACCTGCTATGCAAGGCCGCTTCAGCCGCATCGAGACTATCAAAGGCCTTAAATTCTGCACCCGCATACCCAGAAACCTGGGCAGCACATTCTTCCCACGAACGAAAAATGCCGCGCTGACGGCCTTTCCAAACGACGTAAAACTTTGTTTTTTTCATTACGACCCTTGTAACTTGTCAGAAGATTGTTTTTTGCTCGCGTTGCAGCCCAAACTTTGACGAAGTATCCAGAAAATCAGTGGTGTTCAGCGTGGACAAAACACGCCGTTGCAACAGGTAGATTGGCTATTGGCCGGCCAACCAATCAGCCAAAACGATGCCGAGCAGCCCACAAGACAGGTCGAGTAGGCCAGGAGAACGCAAAGGAAAGAAAAATTGGCTGATTTCCTCCATCAGTGCCAGCCCAAGCAGTCCAAGCGAAGTGATGGCCAACGAAAAAGCACCAATATACAAACGTCGTGTAAAAGCCCGCGCTAACAGAAAGGTCAAGGCGCCATATACAAGAAAATGTCCGAGCAAATCACCGCCGGGGAAATCGTATAATGCGCGCAACCAAGTTGGAATGGCTCCTCGGTCGGCAGCCACCACGACAACCAGGAAAGCACTCAAACCACAGAAAGCCGCGAGTTTTTTCACTTGACGACAACAAACAAAGTATCCAGCGCCATCAACGAACCGTCGGCGGCGGAAAGGTCAGAAAGCGTAATGCGCACGGGGCCGCTGTACCCCGAAGCGCTGAAGTTGAGCGGTAGTTCAAATGTACCAGGAGCACCCAGGTCAGGTGCATTGACCATCAGCGGACCGGATGTCAATGGTTCGCTATTGCCGGGGATGTATACCTTGTAAACCAAGTTATTCTCAAAGGGTGCAATGCTAACACTGCCGCGCAGAGTGAAGATTTTTTCTACTTGCACATCGTTGGCCGGCGCTTCGATGTTGATGATGCGCTCAGCGCCGGTTGGGGTTTGGCTGGAAAAACTGGCGAGAACCAGTGCGCCTTGCCATAGCCGTAGCACCTGACGGGTGGGCATGGTCGGGCAGCAACCAGGGTCTTCGATGCCATGAATGGTGGCGTCCAGGTAAATTTCACCGTTGTAAATGGCGAAGGCGTTCAAGATAGCACGGTCATCTACGAAGTACGAAGCGGCATAGACTGGCACCCCGCCCTGATTGCGGAAAGCAACCACCGAGACGAACTGCCCCGTGCCGCCGTAGTTTTCAACGATTACAGCGGCTGCATCGCTGCTGCCATCTCCATCCAAATCGCCAAAGGCAATTGAATCGGTCATCACAACCGCCACATAGCCGGGTTCTGACGGGTCGGTGCCTTTTTGGTATAGGCCAGATTGGAATTGCACCGTGTGGAGCGCACCATCTGCGCCGGGCAACTCAAAACGTCCATTTTTCAATTGCTCCACCGTCAACGGAGGCACATTAACGACCGTAGGGGTCGCTGCATCTGTGGGCAGGATGACAACTGGTGTCGGCGTCGGTTGAACAAGCAACGGCGTTGCGGAAGCGGGCAAATTAGGGATAGGGGTTGCCAAGGGGGGCGTGTCAAAAGCATCAATCGAAATCCGGCAAGCCAATACGAAAAGAGAAAATCCTATAAGTATCACGAGGCGTTGTTTTATCATTTGAGCCGTCCTTATTTCCTATTGGTTTGATAAGCCACAGCCCTGCGTGATTGGGCTATGGTATCACAACCGACCAGGTTGAACCGGCATCGGTTGTGCGATACAAACGCACACGCGAGCGGTCATCTACCGTAATCAACCAACCATTGCGAGGGTCAATGAAATTCAACCAGGTACCAACTTCTTGGGCGAGAAAGGAAACCGGGAGAGCCATCCAAGTCGCTGCCCCATCGGTGGTGTAGAAAAGGGTACGTCCGGCCCAAGTCCAGCCGGTATTGGCATTCACAAAGGTGTAGACGGTACCACGCGGTACCGAACCACGCAAAAGCCAACTTACCCCGCCATCTTCAGTATAGTAAAAGACACGTGTCTGTTGGCCTTCTGTAAAGAAATCTACCGGCAGGAACCCTTTTCCGTCACGGAAGAAGACAGGGGGCAAAGTTTCAGCTTGAAACGTACCGATGCCTTCGGGCAGGGGCAAAGAAAGGCGTTGCCACGAACGACCCGCATCGCCGGTGCGAAACAAGTAAATCGAATTGTCGATTGGTTCAGAACCAGTAATATAGCCAACGCTAGGATTGATGAAGACCGCTCCATTTTTAATCCCGCGAAATGGCAGGCCTTCGATTTCTTCTGGACGGACATGGGCAAACGTCCGCAACCAATCTACCCGGTTCAGCGATTGATACACTGCTACAGGCATTCCATCGGCAGAGCCACCTAAGGTTTGGACAATGAAGCCCTCCAGGTTGGTATTGGGGAGAAATTGAACAGTACCGTTCGACATCGGCACAGGAATGCTCTGCCAGGTTTGGCCGCCATCGGCAGTATAGTTGAGCGTGCCGGTATTGCTCCCATCGGAGGCAGCCACCAACACAAAGGCTTCACGTTCACTGATGAAGAACTTACCGTTGCGTCCATCAAACTGACCGCCTGGCACCGGCACACTCGCCCAGGTAAAACCGCCATCATTGGTGGCAAGTAGCTGATTTTCCATGACACCCCAGCCCCGCATGGCAGTGAACATGTGGATAGAAAGCAAAGGCGGCCCATTGGGCGAATTGAGCGGTGGCGTTGGCGTAATGGTTGGAGCAAGGGTGGCAGTGGGCGAGGGTGGCAAAGGTGTGGCGGTAGGAGTCCAAGTGGGCAACTCCGGCGGCGGAAGCACAGGAGCATTTTGACCGTTACAGGCCACCAGCAAGATGCCCGTCAGAAGAATTAAGGAGATGGCAAACAGTTTTCGCATGGTTCTCTCCGCTTAGGTGACATGGATGGCTGCGCGGAACTACACTCGCTCAACGATGGTGGCTTCCCCTTGGCCCACTCCTACACACAGAGTTGCCAGGCCATAGCGTGCAGTGCGGCGGCGCATTTCGTGCAGCAGGGTGGTCAGGATACGCGCGCCTGAACACCCCAGCGGATGGCCCAGCGCAATGGCGCCACCATTGACATTGACAATCGCTTCATCCAAGGCCAAGTCTTCCAGCACAGCCAAGGCTTGCACAGCAAAGGCTTCGTTGAGTTCTACTAAACTTAAATCAGAGACCTTCAGACCAGCGCGCATCAATGCTTTTTGCGTAGCCGGCACCGGTCCAATGCCCATAATTCTTGGTTCGACTCCGGCGGCTGCCGCAGAGACAAAACGCGCCAACGGTTTGAGACCCAGTGCATTGGCTTTTTTCTCGCTCATGAGCAAAACAGCTGCAGCGCCATCATTCAATCCAGACGAATTCCCTGCCGTAACAGTTCCATCTTTCTTAAAAGCCGGTTTGAGTTTTGCCAGGCTTTCTAACGTCGTATCCCGTCTTGGACGTTCATCGGTGGTCACCAGAAGCGGGTCCCCCTTTTTTTGTGGCACGGGAACCGGCACAATCTCTTCGGCAAATTTTCCGCTATCTATAGCGGCAATCGCACGTTGATGCGATTGTAAGGCAAAAGCATCTTGGCGCTCGCGCGTTAGATGTGGGCGTAAAGCGGCGATGTTCTCGGCGGTTTCTCCCATGGAATCCAGGCCATACATCTCTTTCATTTTGGGGTTCGGATAGCGCCAACCCAAGGCGGTATCGTAAGCGGTCAGGTTGCCAAAGCTAAAGGCTTCTTCGGCTTTGGGCAAGGAATACGGTGCGCGCGACATAGACTCTACGCCACCCGCAATATAAATCTCCCCATCTCCCGCACGCAAAGCCCGCGCTGCCATATTGACCGCCGTCAACCCCGAAGCACACAACCGATTGACCGTCACCCCCGGCACAGATGGCGGGAAACCGGCCAGCAAAAGTGCCATGCGCGCAACATTGCGGTTATCCTCTCCAGCCTGGTTGGCGCAACCGAGATACACTTCATCCACTTGCGCCGGGTCCAGATGATTTCGTTCTACAAGAGCCTGAAGAATATGGGCCGCCAAATCATCGGGACGAACCCTTGCCAAAGCACCCCCCAAAGCACCAATGGGTGTACGAATAGCATCAACAATTACAACGTCTGTCATGAGACCTCCAGGGTTGGGTTGAGGCGATAGGATTTCGTACAACGATTCTTCTGTAGAAATTGTACCACCCGCCCAATAAAAACTTCCACGCTGGGCGCGTGGAAGTCGTTCTGGTCAAAATATTCTGGTTATTCGCCGCCTAGCCGCCGTAGGGCATGTTCCAAATTTTGAAATTTGCCGTCTAACTGCACCATCACTCCCGCCTGGCGCGCCAGGTCTAAAACGCGCTCTGAAATTCGTTCCCCGGCCACCAAAGGGAATACGATGACACCTGCTTTGCGCAATAGTGCAGCGCGTTCCTCCACCCGGTCAATATCCTCATCGGCAATTGTGGCAGAGATTTCAATCGCTATCCAAACTAACGCATCTTGTGCCAGAGGCTGCAATGCACGCCGCAGATTTCCCTGTACAATCAAGTCCAGTGCCAAGAGGGTATCAATTTCTTTCTGGCTCAACACGTTTTCCACGCGGTCCACAATTTCATCGGAAGGCACAATCCGAATTTTGCGCAACAAATTGCCAAAGTATGCCGTTACCCGGTCACGATAACCAATTTCTAACATGCGACCGTCGAGGTGACCCACGCGGTCGTTTAAACGCTTAACCTGTTGCTCAATTTTGCTTTGCGATTCAACCAATGCTTCTATTTTTTGTTCGGTGCGGCGTTGCGCCTCGGCCAATTCTTCCACGCGCTGCTCGGTGCGGCGTTGCGCCTCGGTCAATTCTTCCACGCGCTGCTCGGTGCGGCGTTGCGCCTCGGCCAATTCTTCCACGCGCTGCTCGGTGCGGCGTTGCGCCTCGGCCAATTCTTCCACGCGCTGTTCGGTGCGGCGTTGGGCTTCCGAAAGTTCTCTCACGATTTGAGGGAGTTCCAGGATTTCCTTGGTGAGCAACAATTGCCGTAGTTCCTGCTGCCACTCAGGATGCTGATGCAGCAAGCGCACTAAATCGTAGTAATCACTCACTTGAAAAGCCATCACTCAACTCCACTAAAATCATTATACTCCAAAACAAAAAGCGCTCTTTTCGCTCACGCTTTGTTTAGAAACGCCACCGCCGCTTGGACATCATAAAACAAGGCTACATCCACCCCTTCATGCTTGAGCATGGCTTCGATGAAATCGTGTGAATGGTCATACGGATTGACAAGCATGGCAATACGCGCGTCCAAGTTGATTTCAGGATGACGCATATCTTGACTGACAAACGTATAATGACGCAAAACAGTATCGGTATTACGGCCTTCAGAAAAATCAAGCAAGAAGCGGTCAATTCCCATCTGGCGCCCCATACGATGCGCCTCTAAGTGATATTGTAATGCTTGTTGGCGGCCAAATTGACCTACAACTTTCAAAATGATGTATTTGCCATCATCCGAGGGAGCAATCGAGTATTCCATTTTTAGTCTCCACAAATTCCTATTCGCTGCACACTGAGTGATAAAAATTATAACGCACTGGGCCGTTCCACAGATGGAGCAGTTGCCCCAACCAACTATGCTCTAGTGGTGATGCCCGGCGCCCTCTGGACCAAGTAGAGCGCGCCAGTCTTCAGGGAGACGATGACGATTTAAGACAATCAATGCCGAAAGCCCTGTCGTCAGGGGAACAGCAGCCATTAGTCCCAGCGAACCAACCAGAGTACGAACAATTTCTTCGGTCACAAATTCCACATTAATAAAATATCCATAATTTCCACTGCCCAGTGTAAACAACAAGAGCAGTGGCAGCGAAGCCCCAGCATACGCCAGCACAAGCGTATTCACCGTGGCTGCCACATGGTCTTGACCGATGCGCATGGCCTTTTCAAAGAGGGCACGGAAATCCAGACGCGGGTCCGTGTGATGCAATTCGAACACAGCCGCTGCCTGGGTCGTCACCAAATCATCGAGCACACCCAGCGCACCAATCAAAATGCCTCCTAATAACAGGCCGCGCAGGTTGATGTTGACGCTCGACATTTGAGTTAGAAACAGCGCCTCTTCGCTGCCCGAACCACTTAACCGCGCTACCTGCACAAACAACACTGCGCACACACCGGTAATCAGCAAGACAAAAACCATGCTCAGCACCGAAGCATGGGTCTTCCAATTCCAACCGTAGGTCAAATAGAGCGAGACCCCCAGCAACAAGCCAGAGCCAATCAGGCTCACTTGCAAGGGGTCTTCACCGGCCAAAATGTGTGGAATGATGTAGTAGATGATAACCAGCAAGCTAAAAGCCAAGGAAAGCAAACTGCGCAACCCCTTCCAGCGGCTCATCAGCAAAATGGCGGTGACAAAAATTGCCAGCAAGAGCAGCAGCGCCTGCTCGCGCACAAAATCTACAAAAAAAGCCTCCACCACACCATCAGGGCGTTTGCCTATCAACACAAAAATCGCATCACCCGGGCGCAATAGTTGACCCTGTGGCAAAATGCGATAGCGGCCATAGTCAATTTCCATCAAAACGCCGCTATATTCGCCTTCTACAACCCGCACACGTGCTCGCTGATAGGTTTGCACGGTGCCGCCCAAATCAATCGGGCCAGACTCAAGGATTTCTATCACGTGCGCACGATACGTTTGTGCGCCCAGGGAGGCGTTGATCTGGTTAATATAGGGCTTTTGGAAAAAATACGGTACCCCCCACACCAGAAATGCCAGCAAGGCAAACAGCACAACAAGACCAGCCAATACAAAAGGCTTAGCAATTGATTTCATACCGTTCGTTTTGATGCGCACAGAGTAGAATCACCCTACCGGTTGGTCATGCTCCGCGCGAGAGACTTTTGTCGCCAGCAGGGTTGTCCGCCGCGAACGAGAACGAAAAGAACGCAGCAGAATGTTCGTTTGGCGAGCATGGTTGGCTAGGTCGGCAAAAATCAGCAACAACTGCCCCAGCGCGGCAACCAGCATTCCCATCACAAACGAGAAAAGGCCGAAAAGCGAAGTCAGAAAGCGGAGTTCGGTCACCCGCCACAGGGAATTACTCGCCACCAACGCGTCATTGATGGCCTTGAGCAGAGCATCATGTTGCACAAAGCCATAGATGGTTATAGCCAATCCGGCCAGCATGAGAAATATCCCGCACAGAATCATCACATAACCGGTGTAGCGGACAAAGAAATACATAGCGCCTCCGGGCATTATTTTCCCCTATCTTAACATGATTGGCATCAATTCTCACCCCAATCTCTGAACTTCGAGATACAATCCACACAGGCACAGTATCCCTGATGTCATGAATCTCTTACCCCTGCTGCTCCTGTTGCTGCTATTGGCCATCTTTCTGGGCGATGACTTTGCGCTGAGCCTCATTTACCTGTTGGTTGGCGCATTTGGAGCAGGCCTATGGTGGTCTCGACATGCGCTGCGCCATGTGCAAGCCGAGCGCTTTTTTACCGACCGCGCCTTTCCAGGGGAAAAAGTTCATTTTGAGATTCAGGTCAAAAACCCTAGCTGGCTCCCCCTGCCCTGGGTAGAAATTCAAGAAGGACTGCCGGTTGGACTAAGCACAACGCCTAACCTACAACGTGCTTCTTCCTTAGGACCCAAATCAAGCCTGCGCATCACATACACGCTAGAAGCGCGCAAACGAGGCTACTATCCTATTGGGCCACTTTCCCTTTCCAGCGGCGACATCCTAGGGCTGAATCCCCCATTACAGAAAGAGTTGCCAGAACAATACCTCACGATTTATCCGAAAATCATCCCGCTCACCGCGGTGCCAATTCCTTCACGCGCGCCACAGGGAACGTTGCGCCATACGCAACCCTTATTTGAAGACCCAACGCGTGTGCTAGGCAAACGCGATTATGTGGCTGGTGATTCTCTACGCCGGGTAGATTGGAAAGCCAGTGCTGCCACCGGCCGGCTGCAAGTCAAAATGTTCGAGCCTTCCATTGCACTCGAAACGCTCTTATGCTTGAACCTTAACGAGGATGAGTACGCCTTTCGTCAGCGCATTGATTCGATGGAATTAGCAATCGTCATCACCGCCTCGCTTGCCGGCTGGATTACCCAAAAACGCCAAACGGTCGGCCTGCTGGTGAACGGACTAGACCTGCCCAGTGGCCAACCGCCACGCCCGCTGCCGGCACACAAAGGCAACGCGCATCTTACCCGTTTGCTCGAAACCTTGGCACGCATCGGTCCGATACGCCAGTCACCGTTTTTGCCTTTGCTTCAACGGCAACGAGCGCAATTACCTTGGGGAACCAGTCTGATTGTGATTACAGGTGAAATCAACACCGACCTGCTCCACGAGTTATATCAAACCCGCCGTGCCGGTCAGGAAGTCCTGCTCATCCAAGCCGGAGCCGTGACCTATTCGCGCCAGACCCAAGCGCTGGCAGAGTTATATGGCATTCCCTTGCTTTCCATTCAGACCGAACAAGACCTAGACGGTTGGAAAAAATAAAACCACCCTTTATCACTTAGAAACTTCTTGTTGCCAGCGCCTGGCAAAGGACAAAATCCGCTGCTTAATATAAAACACCTCCGGATCGGCTTGCGGGCGTTTTTGTTTAATCAACTGCATCGCCTCCTCGGGAGTATATCCCTGCGCAATCAGAATCGCGGCGCCCATCGCTACGCTGCGATGACGGCCATGCGCACAATGAGCGTAGATGCTTCCGCCAGATTGGATGACTTGTAATGCAGCGCGTGTTCCCCGCATCAGATGCGCGAGCGGAATTGGCAACAGCGGGTTATCAAACGAAGGCAACCACAAAACTTCTATGGGCGGCTGCACCATGCCCGCCGGCAAGCGGCGGGAAAAACGCATGTTTAGCACCAAACGCACACCACAATCGTATAGCAAACGATAATCATCTGCCGTTGGCATTGGCCCAATGAACAAGTGTGTAGTAATTTGTGAAAAATTCATAACGGAATCATATCATACAGAAGTACCAGCACAGAGTTAATCGGCTATAATTTTGCTACAAGCATGATTTCAGGAGTAGCGTATGTCCATTGATGATGCGATAAAACAAATGCAAGCCAAAATTAGCGCTGTTAGTGCAGGCGCACAGATGAAGGTAGTCAAAATCTCAGAAGAAGAAGCGCGCATTACCGTCCTAGCACCCGCCGGAGATATTCAACCCATCAAAGACGCTACATTCACACCTGCTATGGAATTTCTAAACAACGACGGCTTTGATATTCAAGTCCAGGTCTATGATAAAGACGCCCCCCCGCTTTCGGGCTGAAAACACCCACAAGAGCGAGCAGGCGCTGGCCTGCTCTTTTTATTGCTCTGCCGTACCTGCGCCAGCCAAACAGGTTTTTAGAAATTCACAGTAAAATTAGGGCAGCATTCCTTGAGTGTATCTTGGCGCTTAGGACATTGTATGCAAATCAGTGACGTTCTTACAATTTCACTTCGTCAATTCTGGAAGCACAAACCCTTATGGTTGCTAGGGGCCATGGCTGCACTGAGTGCAGGCCTGGTCTTATCGTTCACCTTGCTAATAGAGATTCCCTCTCTTCAGGCCACAATCGCCGAAATAGTCGGCAACGACACTTGGCTTTCGGAAGCATTAAGTGACCTGCTGCCTTTGATAATCAGCCTGGGTAGCATTCCTTTATACGTCTTGGGAGCAATAGGCGTGACACTGGGCGTGCTAAGCACAGATAAAGAGCCAACCACGCTCGTTTCCTTGGTGGACATATTGCGAAGGAGTTTCCCCTTCTTTTGGCGCGTGTTAGGGGTACGTTTAATGTTCGTTTTCGGTTTATTGGCTATCTTTTTGCCGGTCTTATGTTTGATTTCAATTGCAAGCATCGCTACGTTTGGGTTAGGCCTGCTTTGCTTGTTCCCATTAATCATCATCTTAATCCCGGTCAGTTATGTAGTGTATAGCCTGATGGAATTGACGGAAACAGCGGTAGTAGTAGAAAACCTTTCAATCTCTGAGGCCTTCTCTAAAACCTGGGGCTTATTTAGAGCAAACTTTTGGACGGCCATGGCAATGAGCCTGTTGATTTACCTTGGCGTTGGTTTGGTCGCCGGAGTTTTTGCGCTTCCTTTCCTCCTACCGAGTTACCTGACGGAGTTGCTCAGATTGCCAGACAGTGCGATAACAATTTTGTTCGCCTTGAGTTGCCTGGCTGTGCCATTCCATGTCTTAATACAAGGCAGCATGCTTACTTTACAAAAAATGCTGTGGATTCAAACCTATTTGGCCCTGGCACGTCCTGCCATTCCCTTAACCGAAACGGTTGAAGTTTTCGATGTCGGATAAAATCCGCCGTTTTCTGCTGGCAGCAAGCCTTACTTATCTGCTCTTGCCTTGGGCATGGGTTCACGCGCAAGGCACGGCTTCCATTCTCCTCTTTCAGCCAGATGCCAGCCAATTCCCCACCATCACCGCCTTGCTGGATGTTTTTGATGAACAAGGTCGTTTTGTCACAGGGCTAAGCGCCGCCGAGGTCTCTGTTCTAGAAAATGGTGAAATGCTGGGTGCGCCAAGCGTTTTTGAGCAACTTCCGCAACCCCTGCGAGTGATTGTCGCCATCAACGCTGGCCCGGCGCTGGCCATTCGAGACGGCGTAGGACTTTCTCGATATGATAAAACCACCACTGTCTTAAAAAACTGGATTGCCTCGCAACCGGCGAATGGTAACGATGACTTTGCCCTGGTATGGAATGGCGGGATTGTTGGTTCTCAACTCTCAGCACGCGATTGGCTGGCTCGCTTTGAAAAATTCGACCCCGCCTTGCGCAATTCAACCCCCGGGTTAACAGCTCTGGCCTTTGCGCTCGATGTGGCGCAACAAAGTACGGTGGAACCAGGCAGCAAAAAAGTGATTTTTTTCATCTCCCCGCATCTTGAAAACCGTGACTTGAGCGCTCTACCCGACCTACTGACGCGTGCGCAACAGGCCGGAGTGCGCATTTTCATCTGGCTGGTCGATTCGCCGGATTATTTCAACCACTCTGGCGCACAAGCCTTGTTCAATCTCGCCAACCAAACGCGCGGACAGTCACTCACTTTTAGCGGCACAGAGACTCTCCCCGACCCAGAAGAATTGGTCGCCTCTCTTCGCTACGTCTATCGCCTCGCGTACCAATCGGCTGTGCGAGAATCTGGTCAACACTCTCTGACCGTGCTGGTGAATGGAGGCGGTTTACAACTAACCAGCAACCCGGTTCCGTTTCAAATCCAAATTGAACCGCCCAACCCGGTTCTGCTCTCGCCACCGGTGCAGATTGTTCGTCAGAATTTGGTTGATCAGTTTGACATTGAGAACTCCTTACCCAAGACACAGGAAATCCGCATCATCATCGAGTTTAACGACAACATAAAACGCTCCTTGGCGCGCACCACGCTCTATGTAGATGGTGCAATTGCCGACGAAAATACCGCGCCGCCCTTCGATAAATTTGACTGGGACTTAAGCGCTTACCTGGTCTCTGGGGAACATCAAATCCAAGTAGAAGCGGTAGATACGCTCGGTCTTTCCAAAATGAGTGCCATCGTCCCCATCCAGGTGGTGGTCATCCAGCCGCCCGGTGGTGTTTGGGGACTGATTTTGCGCAACCGGGGCGCAGTGACCGTTTCCGTTATCATTGCAGCAGGCATGGTTTTGCTGGGGATTTTGTTCTTTAGTGGCCGCAAAACCTTAAACGCCCTGGCGGAGCGTCGTCGAATACGCGCCTTGCATCTAGACCCGGTGACTCAACCCGTCTTTACCGGCGAACCATCCGCTTCGCGCAGTAATCCATTCCCCTGGCTCAAGCGCAAAACTGCAGCACCAATTGCCTATTTCGTCAAATTGACCCTAGATGGGCAGCCCGCTGCCGGTGACCCGATTCCCCTCACCGGACGTGAACTGACATTCGGTACAGACCCAACCCAAGCCACGAATGTTTTAGACCATCCCTCGCTTTCGCCACTTCATGCCCGCTTACGGCAAGATGAAAACGGCAATTTCATTTTACAAGATCAGAACTCAGTAGCAGGCACTTGGGTCAATTACGAACTTGCCCCCAAAGATGGATGGACACTCAGACATGGTGATGTGATACACTTTGGGGAATTAACCTACCGGTTCATCTTTACGAAACCACCTGCTGCTAAAAAACCCATCGTCACCTCTCTGACAACGGATGATTCGCACTGACCGTTCTCACCTCTACGTCGCCGCCCGGTCGCACCCTGGCATGAGCGGCAAAAACAATGAAGATAATTTTGCGGTTTCGGCCTATCTTGTCAGCAAAATGAACCCGACTCCGTCCGTGTTTGCCATTGTCTCGGATGGCATTGGTGGACACCGTGCCGGAGAAGTCGCCTCCGAGCTGGTAGTCAACTTGATTAGCGAGGCGGTTGAAAAGCGCGAAGGTGGGCATCCACTGGCGGTGTTCCAAAACAGTTTCTACCGTGCCAGCGAGGCCATTTTCGAGCAAGCCGAACAAGATATAACGCGCAAGGGTATGGGAGCCACTGCTGCTTGTGCCTGGATTATCGGGCTGCAATTGTATATCGCCTACGCCGGCGATTCGCGCATTTATCTCATTCGAGGTCAGAAAATCCAACAACTCTCTCGTGACCACACCTGGGTCCAGGAAGCGCTAGAAAAAGGCATTATTGATAACGAAGGACTGAAAAGCCACCCTAACCTGCACGTTATCCGTCGCTACTTGGGTTCCAACGAACCCCCGGAACCCGATTTGCGGCTGTTTCTTTCTCCCACCGATACCGATGCAAAAGCCAAAGCCAACCAAGGCACGTTACTCGAGCCAGGCGACGTGATTCTGCTTTGCACAGACGGCCTGACTGACCTGGTAGAGGCGGCAGAAATTCGCGAGGCACTCAACGGTCGCACCCTAGCGCAGACCGCTGATGCACTCATTGAACTGGCTAACAACCGTGGCGGACACGATAATATTACGGTGGTGTTGCTGGGCGTCCCGCCTGGTAACAAACGGGAACAGGTAGCCTGGGTGCCGGGATAGGCCCTTCCTGTTATTTTTCTTCCTGAAGGTGAATCCCACACTCCACCTTCTTATGCCCCACCCAACGACCAGAGCGCGGGTCGGCGCCTTCCATTACCGGGCGGGTGCAGGGCGCGCAGCCAATACTGGGATAGCCGCGCGTATGTAACACATTGTAAGGCAGCTCAAACAGGTGAATGTAGGTCCAAACCTGTTCCTGTGTCCAATCCAGCAGGGGATTAATCTTCACCAACCCATTGGCTTTATCCCATTCGATGTGCCGCGCGTTGGCACGGTGTGTTGTCTGGTCGCGGCGGATGCCGGTAATCCAGGCTTTTTTATCTTTTAGGAAGGCGCGCAGCGGCTCCACTTTACGGATTCGACAGCACTGGTCGGGCTGGCTGGCCCATAATTCAGGAGCAATTTGCTCGTTTTGCTCGGCCACGCTTAGCGAAGTTGCCACCCGCGTAAAGCGAATGCCAAAATGTGCTTCTAGCCGGTCGCGCAGTTCATACGTTTCGGGGAAGAGTAAATCCGTATCCAGGTAAAAGACTTGCGTGCCAGGTGCAACCTGTTGGACGATGTGCAGAATGACAATCCCCTCCGGGCCAAAACCGGTTGCCATCACCAAGCCATCACCAAAGCGGTGACGCGCCCAAGCGATGATTTCATGCGGGTAACTGTGACTAAAGTTATCCGCCAAGAGGGCAATTTCGTCATGGATACTGAACACCATATCGGTCAGGGGCAGGAAGGCAGGTCGGGAAACAGCTGCCTGGCGTATTGGTCCATTATCTCTTTCCTGAAGGTGGGAAAGGCCATAAACACTTCCAGAACGCGATATTTTCCGTCCAGCTTAGCCCATGTGTAGGTCAGGTAATCGGCATTCTCCAGCCGCGCAGAGTAAATATATAAGGTAGTCTCGCCCTGCGAGCAGACGGCAAGCCGTTCCACATCCTGATAATCTACCAAAATTTGGGTTCGGAAGGATTCGTCGCTAAAGTAAGTCTCCAAATCTGTTTGCGTGTGGCCGCAGTTGTATAGCACGTAATCCACAGAAACAACCGCATTGTAGGTTGCTGACAACCAGTTGCGTATGACATGGTACGGCTGGATGGAATAGGTTTCCTGCCAATCGGGCGGGCCAAACATGCCCAACGCAAAGGTTTTCACACGCAATTCATCGCGCAACGTATAGTCGCCGGTGCCGCATTTTCCGCGCTCGAGCAATGTCCATCCCAACAGCAAAGCGCCGGCCAATGTTAGGCACAGAAAAACCACCAGGACGGTCAGCAGGATGCCAACGACACTCCGCCTAGGGGAAAGGGGGTCATGGACTTCGACCATGTTGACGCTCCTGGTACATCATCCACCGGTCAGTTGCAGGCTACGCGGGCCGTATTCCATCAGTTCAATGGCGTTGCCATCGGGGTCGGTAATCCAGGCCTGACGGGAATGGTCCATGCCGAGCGTGATTTCGGTGACGGCCACGCCTTTTTCGAGCAATTTTTGGCGGTATTCGTCCAGCCCAACCACTTCCAGGCAAAAGTGTTTATAGCGCGTGCCGGGCGTGAGGGCCTGCACTTCTCCACCCCACTGCTTCACGGCCAGGGCCTGGTCGAAAAATTCGAGGAAGGTGGTATTGCCACAGCCAAAGTAATAACCAAACGGCACGCCTTCGTCGTTGTTTAGGGTGAATTTGACCTCCATGCCCAGTTTCTCGACGTAAAAGTCAATGATAGCGGGCAGGTCATTGGTCACAAAATTGAGATGGGCTAGTTGGCGAATCATCGTTACCTCAACAATCCTTTGCAAAAGTGTAGGAATTTTTGGATATCCTCGAAATTGCTGACCATGCCGACCGAGATGCGCACGGCGCCGCTTGATTTGCCATCAATGCACAGGCGGAAATCATCGAGGGTCAGGCGGTTTTCGTGGCCAGGACGATTGAAGCACACATCCAGCTCGACGCGCGAGATGCCAAGTGCCACCTCGCCCGCGCCGGGGTTACAAAAACAGCCGGTGCGCAGAGAAATGTTGGCACGATTGGCCTGTTCCTCGATAAAGCGGTGGTCAATGGCGCGGCCTTCCCGGTCGAAGAAGTTAACCGTCACCGCTCCGCCGCGCGCTTCCGTATCGGTGGGGCCATACACCCTGACGAGCGGGACGCCGGTGCTGTGACGCATGGCCGTTAAATTATCGAGCAGCCAGCCGGTGAGGCAGCGTACCCGTTCGTGGATGGTCTCAATGCCGATAGATTCGATATGCCGCAGGCCGATTTCCACCGCCGGGATGTTTAGATAGTCCACCGTACCGTCTTCAAAAGCGGCATGGCCCTCGGCCAGATAGTACTTGCCTCCCTGCACCGAGGCGACTGTGATGGTGCCGCCAGCAAACCAGGGGCGCTGTAATTTGTGCAGTTTATCGCGCCGGGCAATCAGTGCGCCGATGCCGGTTGGGTAACCGAACATCTTGTAAAACGAGAGCGGGATGAAGTCCGGTTTGTAACGGGATAGGTCCAGTGGATTGGTCGGTGCGAAAGCGGCCGCATCGAGCAAGACATCCCATCCCTTGCTGTGCGCTTTCTCAATCCATTCCAGCGAGTGCTTGACCGAGGAAAAGTTGGACTGTGCCGGGTAGGCGAACAAATTGTTCGCGTTGGGCTGTGCCAGGGTCAGAAACTGCTCCAGTTGGGCTTCGTCCACGCGCAAATCGGGCAGCACGACCGGGATGTATGTGACGGTCGCGCCGCGCGCATGGGCAAACTCGCGGATGCCGTTGACCGAGTTGTGGTTGTCGAAGGTCAGCAGGTAGTGGCCGCCAGGGGCGAAAGGATACGATTCGCCGACCAGTTTGAGCGCGCCGCTGGCATTCGGGGTGAACGCCACATCGTACTCGGCAGGGTCTGCGCGGAAATAGTGCAAAACGTACTCGCGCGCGCTTTCTACCAACCGGGTGGCGGCCATGGAGGTCGGGTTGGACGAGTGCGGGTTGCCGAACACGCCCGAGAGCAGGATTTCCTGATGCTGGCGGACTTGCGAATCGGCATATAACCCACCGCCGGTGTAATCGAGGTAAATCTGCCCGGTTCGGTCTAACCGGCTGTAATCGGTGGCGCGCAACGCATCCAAACAGGAAGTAGATAGGTAAGATGGATAGTTTTGCAGGAAGGCAGAATAGTCTTTGTCCATCAATCGGTGCTCCTGGCTTTACTCACGACTTGTATCATTCATTGTGCGCCGCTTGGAGAGAGGAAACGATTATCTAGGCCATCTGGCTTTTTGCCAGCAGAGTGACAGATTGTATCCCCTGTATTGCTTCGGTAACGCAAGCGAGCATCGCACACACCACAGCGTGCTTGCATCAAGGTTTCCTATTCTTCTTTGGTAGGCGCTTCACGCACCACATAGAGCGGACGGCCTTTGACTTCATCGTAGATGCGACCGACATATTCACCCAAGATGCCGAGGGAAATCAATTGCACCCCACCGAGGAACAGAACCGAAATCAGCGTGGTGGTTTGTCCTTCAAAGAAGTGCGAACCCGCCAGGCGCAACACAGCGACAATCGGAATGGCCAGAATGGCGATGCTGGCTGATATAAAGCCGAAATAGGTTGCGACTTGCAAAGGGAAATAGGAAAAGCCGGTGATGGCGTTGAGAGCCAGTTTGAGCATTTTACGAAAAGGATATTTGGTTACCCCAGCATGACGTGCGGCGCGTTTGTATTCCACGCCAATTTGTTTGAACCCAATCCAAGAAGACATGCCGCGCAAAAAGCGGTGTTTTTCGCGCATGGAATTCATAACATCCACCACCTTGCGGTCTATCAAGCGAAAATCACCTGTATCGAGCGGGATTTTGACATCGGTAATGCGATAAATCAGACGATAGAACATCGAAGCAGTCAACAGTTTGAACCAAGTTTCGCCTTCTCGTTCAGAGCGCACCGCGTAAACAACTTCGTAACCTTCTTTCCATTTCTTGATGAGTTCCAAAATGGTTTCGGGCGGGTCCTGCAAATCGGCATCTATGATGACGACCGCCTGGCCACGAGAGTAATCCAGCCCGGCGGTGACGGCAATTTGATGGCCAAAGTTGCGCGCGAAAATGACAGGGCGTACACGCTTATCGCTTGCGGCCAGCTCGCGAATGCGGTCGGTGGAGCCGTCGCTTGAGCCATCATCTACCAGAATCAGCTCCCAGGGTTCACCCGTCAAATCCATCACCTGGCTCACGCGGCGATACAATTCAGGAATGTTTTCATATTCGTTGAAAATGGGAGCGATAATTGAGTAAGTAATTGGCATAGGTATTGTTCCTAACACGTTTGGTGAGTGCAACGATATGTTTGGCAAAGAACACCGTTTAGAGTTCACGTTTGACGGCTTGTAATGTAGGTTCGATGATGGGTGCAGAGGCCACTGCTTGCATCGCCGCGCGCACATCTTTTAAGCCGCTGCCGGTGTTTAGCACCAAGACGGGGGCATCGGCTTCCAGCCATCCGCTGGTTCTGGCTGCCATCAGTCCTGCCAGAGCGGTCGCGCCGGCAGGTTCGGCAAAAATGCCATACCGTCCTAAGATAGCAATGGCCTGAAGAATTTGAGCATCTGAAACGGTGATGTAGGTTCCACCCGTCTCACGTGCCGCGCGCACTGCACGCACACCGTCGCGCGGCAAATCTACAGAAATGGAATCGGCCAGGGTAGCAGCCTGTACTGGAACAATCGTCTCGGTGCCGGCATGGAAAGCGTGAGCAATCGCTGCCGAGCCATCTGCCTGAACACCAACGATGCGCGGCAACTGTTCGAGCCAACCTAAAGCGCGCAAATCTTTAAACCCCTTGTGAAGGCCTGAAATAATATTACCATCTCCTACCGAAACGAAAATCGTCAAGCGCGAATGTGTAAGGGGAGTAGTGTCCTTGCCAAGTTTGTAACTCAAGCCAAGCTCAACCTGTTTACGCAGGCCTTCCCAAATTTCATAGGCAGCCGTCTTTTTTCCTTCGGCAGTGAAGGGGTTGTAGCCCGTATTGCGGCAATACCAGCCAAATTCTTCAGCTGCTTTGATGGACAAATCAAAGGCATCATCATACGTCCCATCTACCAACAACACTTTAGCGCCAAAGACCAGCAATTGTGCGATTTTAGCCGGTGGGGCAGATTTAGGCGCAAAGATAACTGCTTTTTGTCCAACGGCTGCCGCCATACCGGCCAGCGCTGCACCGGCGTTACCCGTAGAAGCCGTCACCACGATTTCGGCCTTTATCTCAATAGCGCGCGCTACTACAATGGCCGAGGCACGGTCTTTGAAAGAAGCTGTTGGGTTGCGACTTTCGTCTTTGAGCCACAACTGCTTGAGGCCCAATTCGGCAGCCAGACGGGGCAGGGAAAGGATTGGCGTACCTCCTGCCAGATGAAGGGGGGTTTGCTCAGCAGCCGGTGGAAAAGTAACCGGCAAGAGTGGCAGGTATCGCCATAAGGAGGAATCATCTCGGCATAGCAAATCATCCGGCTGATATTTCTTTTTGAGAGCATCGTAATCCAGCACAACATCTAAGTTTCCGCCACAAGAACAGGTATATGTGACTTGCCCGGGCAGATATTCTTTGTTACATAGAGAACAGTGATAGCCGAGAAAATTGTGCATAGCAGTCCTTATAACAGGCAACTTAACAGGCCAGAGTTGTCACCAGATGTCGTGCTTTTGTAAGGAAGACCGTCTCAAAAGAGACGGGTTCGAGCGAGCAACTTGCTCGGTCTCAAAAAAGGGGGCTCAGCGTGGTTTTCTAGGGAAAATGGTCGTTCCATCTTATTCATTCGGGATATTATACTATTGAGACAGTAGAGGGCAATCGGAGAGGCAGCCCTTGCTCTCAACGCGAATTTCTCATACACTTGTGATACATCTCACCGCCTGCTCCAGATCGGCCAGCACGCTCGGTTGGTTTCGTATGGATTGCGCATCCTGACCACAATAGATAGCGGGCGAAATGAGAGAGGAGGCCGCATGTCACTCTCGCAAGTACTCGAAGTCGCCCTTGGACTGGCGTTGACATATTATCTCATGAGCATGGTTGTTTCGTGGATGTGTCAGTTTGCGATGAACACCTTCGAGACGCGCGGACGGACTTTAGAGAACATCCTACGACGTATTGTGGGTGCCAAGTCGCTCGGTCAGTTGTTGAGTATGCCGCAGATTCGTTCGCTAGCGCCAGTGCGGTACCAAGATTGGCGCAGCATCTTCTCACGCAACGTGCAGTTGGTAGAAAAACGGGTAGAGCGCATTCCAGTTTCAAATCTGTTAGATGCATTCTTCGACTTAGCAAAACTCGATATTGCTGCCAACAGTGAGGAGCTGATTGAACTCATCAATAAGCTGCCACCCTCGGAAGGCAAAACGGAACTGCTGCGGTTAGTGAACAGCGGCATCAGCAACGTGCTAGAACTGCGCGCTAAAATGGCGCTATGGTTCGAGGGATTGATGCAGCAGGCTTCCGATATGTTTACCGCGCTCGCCAGGCGATATGTTTTGTTTTTCTCCCTGGCCCTCACGCTGCTCTTAGGGGTTGATAGCATTGATTTATTTCGTCAACTGTGGGCAACACCCGATATGCGCGCCATCGCCTCCGTCAAGGCGCAAGCCTATATTGCGCAATATGGATACGATGCCGATACCGGCCCCCTGCTGTCTGACCTGGAGGAGTTAACCATTCACATCGGCTGGAGTTCGGCATTGAAAAACGCACCGCCGATGAGCGCATTGGGGGATTTTTTATGGTTCTGGTTGTTGAAACTGATTGGCCTACTGATGACAACCATCGCCGTCGCGCAGGGAGCGCCTTTTTGGTATGACCTGTTACGCAAGATGACCAGCGTCAAATCCCCGGCTTCGGCTTCGTCACCACGCAATGAGGAAACCACTGCCTCGGAATCAATCTCGCGCGCCTACGGTTAAGCCAGCGCTGCCAAAAACTACACGAGATACCCCCTGCAAACATCTTATAAAAAACCTGGCGTGCTGAGCGCGCCAGGTTTCGTAGAAAACTGCCACAGGCTATCCCTGGGTCAGGTCAGATTTGAGCGCCTCGAGTGCCTTCAACTCGCGATAGGTCAAAGTCCAGACGCTTGAAGCATAAATTTTGGCCCAACCATCTACTAAGAAAATCGGCGCAAGCCAAATCACGATAAAAATCGGCAGGCCAATAATGGCAGCAAAAATCCAAGGCCAGTAATCAGGGACGGAGAACAGGGCAGCAACGCCTGCGGTGAGTAAGCCCGGAATCAGCGCCGTCAACAAGCCCAACAAACCCGTCAGAATAGAGACGGCCAGCAGAGGGAAAACAATGATGAAGAAAAGCAGCGTCCATACAATCCCTATCCCAATCATCATTAACCACATCAAACCGACATTCTTCCATTGTCGCTTGCCGAGTGTCAACGCCTGGCGGAACGCATCCAGCACGGTGAGATTTTCTAAGACAATTGAGCGCCAGGCTAAGTCACGTACCAAACGCAGAACGGTGACCAGGACGATAATAACAACTGCGGTAACAAACACCAGGCCAATGCCGGCGATTAACGCAGTCGCCAAGCTGGCGCGCACACCACTGAGCGCCGCGGAAAGAATCCACCATATCACCAGGCCAATTACAGTGAACATCACGAGCAGCGGCAGGTGAACCAGCACATCCAGCAGGAATAAGCGCCAGGCCGCCCGTGACCATCCATAACGCCAACCCTGCCAAAAACCTACCTTCAGGCCACTCTGTTCATATTCATCTACCATGCGAATGGTGGCGGCTTCGGCGACATAGCGAAGAATCGTCAGCGCTAACCCAAACAGAGAAAAGACCAAGAAGGCAAAAACGATGGCCGCAATGCCCATTTGAAACTCGACCGGGAATCGCTCTTGCAAATGGCGCAAAGCTTGCCCAAGCATTTGAACCATAGCGTTGAACAACTCGCCGGGTGTTTTGCCTTGGAACTGCTCCAGCCCCTCACCGCTGAAAAATTGATTGCTGTTCTCTCTGGCAGAGTAATTGTTGCCACCCCCACCCCCGCCTCCGCTCGCAAGGGCCAGGATAAACCCAAACACCCATAGCGCGCGGTAATTCCACAAAATTTGCCACGCTCGAACGAGAATTTTTTGAAAATCTAACATGTGACACACTCCTTTCAATTTCGCCGCCATCAAGCGGTCCGCAGACGAGATGAACAACGTGCCATGCAAACCATAAGCCAAGCGAGATAGACTACTATCAAAATCGCCTCGAAAAGCAAATTGCTTTGCCAGCGTACCACGAGCACGTGTAGATTGTTTAGGATAGAAAGCCCTGCCTGCACGAATGGGTTAAGATGATTGCCCAACAATGATGTCAAGGCAGTAAACCAGTTCATCTGAAGTGACGTCGAGGGAAATTCCAGAAGGTTTGTCAACAGCCCAGCATCCAGTCCCAACAAGAAAACGGCGCGCAGCCAGGAAGTGACCTGCGCAAATAACCAGACAGCCAACGTGCCAAATGGCACCAACCACCAGCCAAATTCAACCACCAGCGAAGTCCGACGCGGCAGTTGTAAAACCAGGCGCGCCACAAAACGTTCTGGACGCAAAAAGTTCACTGCCGGAGGTGTTTGTCGCAGCAAAACCGAAAGCATGCGCAATTCTTCCAACTCGGCGCGACATTGGGGACATTCTGCCAAATGCTGCTCTACCCGGCGTAAGCCCACACCATGCAATTCTCCATCGTGATAAGCGCTCAACCAAGGAGTGACGTGTTTAGACATATTTCATCTCCAAATCGGTTAGATGCAATTCCAACAAGCGCTTCAGTTGCGCACGAGCAGCATGCAGCCGCGACATAACCGTGCCAAGCGGAATGCCCAGCGCCTCAGCAATTTCTTGATAGGAAAGTTCACCATATTCGCGCAAAACCAACACCGAACGACTGGCAGAGGGTAGAGATAGAAGAGCGCGCTGCACTATCTGGGCACGCTCATGCTCAAACAGATGTTCTTCGGGCAACGGCAGCGGGTCAGAAAGCGGCAAATCCTCAAGCGCGGTTTCGACTGTTTTGGTGTTGCGCCGCAGGGTATCGAGTATGGTATTGACCACAATGCGATACAGCCAGTTGCGCAAAGACGTGCCAGCGCGGAAGGAATGGAGGTTTAACCAGGCCTTTAGGAATGCTTCCTGCGCTGCATCTTGTGCGAGGTCAGCATCGCCACACAGGCGATACGCTACCCTCACCACACCTGGGAAATATCGCTGCACGAGTTCCCCATAGGCTTGTCGGTCGCCGCGCTGCGCTTGGGCAATGAGCAATTCTTCGCATTCCGCATGAGTAAACGTCACGAACCATTCCTTTCATCTGCAAGATTAACGCAGTGTACCCCGTTTTTATTCACCGGATGTTGCTTATGATTGTGAGATAGATACTCTTGAGGATTTCATACGAAAACAAAAACGCCAGGGTTTCATTCCACTGGCGTTGCTGCACATCCACAAGGGCGCCCCAATCAGGGATTCGCGTTGCCGACCACACCAACCACCACCACCGTTCCCGTGCCGGTGTGAATAGAAAGGCCAGGGAGAATCTCGCCACGCGTAATTTCTGGCGGGCAAGGCAGAGCAGCACACAACAATTTCTCCACTTCTTGCGCACCGTTTGGGTCATTCACATGCAAGATGGAGAGTTTCTCCAAGCGTTTCCCGTTGGTTTGCTCCTGACACAATTCAACCATACGTGCCCAAGATTTTTTCTGGGTTCGCACGCGCTCCAGCAATTCCAACTTATCATTTCGCAAAGTTAAAATTGGCTTGATGTCGAGCAAACCGGCCATACCCGCCGCCAAAGAACTGACGCGTCCGCTCATGGCGATATATTTCAACGTGAACAGAGAGCCAAACAAAAAAGTGCGCCCGCGAACCTCCTCGGCAGCGGCTTTGGCTTGGGCCAGGCTCGCGCCACAAGCCACCGCTTCGGCAGCCGCCAAAGCCATATACCCCTGCCCCATGCTCAGCGTGCGGGTGTCCATGACCTCGATTTTCCGCCCCGGAAAGAGTTCCGCTGCCTGACGCGCCGCCGTGTAAGTCGCACTCATCGCGCTACTGATAGTGAGACATAAAATTTCTTCCGCGCCTTGTTGAAAAGCATGTTCAAACGCCTGAGCAAACTGTCCGGGGGCAGGTGCAGCAGTTTTTGGCAAGCGTTTCTCGCGGTCAATGCGCTCAAACACGGTACGGCTATCTATTTCGTAGCCATCGCGAAACGATTCTTCGCCAAACTGAATCATGATAGGGACTTGAACAATCTGGTGGCGTTCTGCCAGGTCAAAGGGTAGACTCGAGTCTGTATCGGTGATAACAGCAATTTTGGGCATGGTGTTTACCTCCAGAACAAGAACAAAGATTGACCCACAAGCGCCAAGTCAAGGGGAATTCCAATCAGTCGGGCTAGCCAACCCACCAACCCCCAAAACACCTGCCCGACAAAAGGGAGATACCAGAAGGCTAGTAAGACGACAAACAGCGAAACTTGTCCAAAGCGGTCCATGTTTTCACGAACGTTCCAACTCAGATGTGGCCGCAGCGCGCCATAACCGTCAAAGGGAGGGATGGGCAGCATATTAAACAAAAAGGCGGTCACTTGCAATAAAGCCAAAAAAGCCAATCCAGGCCAAATGCCGCTTATCGAAACCGGTACAATCTGCAAAAGTCCCCCCAAAAGCACCGCCACCAGCAAGTTAGAAAACGGCCCGGCCAAAGAAACCGCCGTTTGCCAATGTTTAGAGCGCAGCAGATGAGTCTGGATGTAGACGGCGCCCCCCGGTAGCCCAATTCCACCTAAGACCAAGAAGAGCAGGGGCAAAGCAATCGAATAAACCGGATGAGTGTACTTGAGCGGGTTAAAGGTCAAATAGCCCTTCTCGCGCACGGTCCAATCACCACCGCGGTAGGCCACAAAGGCATGGGCAAACTCATGCAACGTAAGTGAAAACACCCATCCCGCCAGCACAATCAGAAATGTGAGAATGCCATCCATGATGTTCTACTTCCGCAACTCGTTACAACGCTCGCAGGTTAGGTCACTGCACAGCAAATCCTTTGGGTTGCGAGCTAAGCGATGCTTAACGACTTCAATGATGGCTTGCATCGGCATAGCACGCACGGTAGCTTGTCCAACCATGATTTGTCGAGTAAAGGGCGCCAAGTCACGTTCCAGCGATTTGAAGCCCGCCGAACAGCCGGGGAAGTTTGGACAGTCAATGATGCCGTTTTCGGTCAACGCCCAACGGATAAACTGCCGCCGCCCGGCCAGCTTTTCAGCATAATGCACAGTCGTATTGACGGTATGGTCTACGCCCAAAAGCAAGACCCAGCCATCATTTTCTGCCAGCATCCGAATGGGAGCAAACGGCTCTTCGAGCGTTTGTGATTTCAAAGCACGGTCTACATTGATACCGGTAAAAGACAAAATGGGATGCATCGAGCGCTTGGCCCCCGGGCGTTGACGCAACGTCTCGGCCACAATCCCCATCAACCGGTCTGCAGGCATGGTCGGAGAAAATGGTTCGGCCATGCGGTTCTGGTCCTGCCGTCGTCCATAGACAATACCGTTGTTGGCAGGCCCAGAGAGGGGGGTAATCATCGTAACGTAAGTGTGAGCGGGCATCATCAGCGCAGCAACATTCGGCAACAAGGCTGAAATCAGTGTATCAGCGCCGCCCTCAATATGCCCAAAGGAACGGAGTGAAGCATGCGCCAAAACCGGTACATCGCGCAGTTCGAGTTGCGCAAAGGCCTCTACCAGCGCATAATATCCTAAAGAAGTGCGTTCGTAGTTCACAGGCTGGTTATTTTCCTTTCCATTCGGGTTTACGTTTTTCCAAAAAGGCCCTCATGCCTTCCTTTTGATCTTCAGTTGAAAAAAGATGGTAGAACAAGTCGCGTTCTTCAGTCAGACCCTCAGAAAGCGACCCCTCAAAGGCCTGATTGACAGCCTGTTTGGCAGAGCGCACTGCCAGAGGAGCACGCCCGGCCAAACTTTCTGCCAGGGCCAGGCTTTCTTCCAGCAAGCGTTCTACCGGCAAAACGCGGTTGACCAAACCAAACTGAGCTGCTTCTGCCGCAGTCAGATGACGATTGTTGAGAATCATCTCCATGGCCAGATATTTGCCAATGGCATGAGTCAATCGTTGCGTGCCACCCGCGCCAGGAATAACGCCAATGGTGACTTCAGGCAAGCCAAAGCGAGCGGTTTCGCTGGCGAGAATCATATCACAAGCCAAAGCCAGTTCAAGGCCACCGCCGAGTGCAAAGCCACTCACCGCCGCAATCAGCGGTTTTTTGACACGCCGCACACGGTCGAACAAATCTACGAAGCCTTTTTGGCGCATCTCATCTTCGCTCGCTTCGGCCATCTCGCGAATATCGGCTCCAGCAGCAAAGACACGCTCGCCGCCGGTCAAGACCATTGCGCCAATACTCTCGTCGGCATCCAAATCCAGCAAGGCCTGCGTGAGTTCTGTCAACAGCACCTGGTTGAGCGCATTCAGCGCCTGCGGACGATGCAGCGTAATCAACCCGACTCGTGCGCGTCGTTCGACAAAAATGGACGTATATTCCATACTTACCTCCTATCCCGATTATAATCCGACCGACACAACCACCAAGCAAGGAGCACCGATGATTTTTCCGGAATGGACCACTGCTAACCTAGCGCTATATGCGGCGCTCACGCTTCTCTCTGTGGGGATGGGCGCGGGTGAAGCCTTAGGCTCAACACTCATGAAATACAGTAAATTCCGCCCGCAAAAAGGGTGGCATCCGCGCGCGGGGATGTTTACCTTGTACTTTCTACCGATTGTAGCGACTGTGATAGCTGCGCTGCCTTATTTGCCTAGCGCCAGCCTGGTGCAGGTTATTGTGCTGACAACGCTGATTACCCATTTTGGCAAACGCTGCTTAGAAGTCCTGTTCCTACACAAATACTCTGGCCCCATAGACCCATTTACCACCCTGGCAATTGCATCATTTTACACGTTGGTCGCCGGATTTCTCAGTTACCTTAACCGTTGGCCGCTGCCTGCGCCCGATGGGTTGTTTTGGCTAGGACTGTTTCTATTCATTTTTGGAGAAACCGCCAACTTTGTACACCACAAAATCTTGGCCGATCTGCGTGGCGCTTCCAGTGAATATATTCTTCCACGCGGTGGTTGGTTCGACTATGTAGTATGCCCGCACTACTTATTTGAGATTGTCGCCTGGTTGGGCATTTTACTGCTCTCCCGCCATCTCTTTGCTTTAATTGCGCTGCTCGGTATGGCAGGGTACTTATTGGCACGCAGCCGCCGTACCCTCACCTGGTATCGGCAAAAGTTCCCCAATTTCCCATCCAACCGCAAGGCCATTCTGCCATTTTTATTCTAAGAAATTGACCCTTCCCGCGCTCCCCTTAGACAGGTACAATCCAGTTATGTCTGCTGAACGCCGTCACCTACCGGATTCCAACCGTCTAAGCGTCTTATTGGCGGCAGTTTTGCTTTCCTATGTGCTAGCGCAGATGATGGAATGGGAAAAATATGCGGTCTTGATTCAACTCTTTGGCGTAGATTACTCGTTCGATTTCGAACCAAGATCCCTGGCCATCTGGCTGGCTGCTGGTCTTACTGCTTCAGGAATGGATTGGCTTTTGCGCAGCCACCCACAATATGATGGGCGGAGCACCTTACCACACTGGATTCTACCCGCACTCACTGCCGCAATTTTAGGCATTTCACTTTACACCATGCCACTTGGCCTATCCTGGTGGCTTGGCTTTGCCCTGGGTGGTTTGTTGTTATTTCTGGTACTGACGGCAGAGTACATCGTTTTGGATTCATCCGATGTACGGCATCCTGCTGCTTCGGCGGGGTTGATGGCACTCTCTTTCGCACTGTTTGTCATCCTGGTTGCCTCGCTTTCCTACGCGAATGTGCGGCTGACCGTGCTTGTCTTGGCCATTTTCCCTGCTGCGAGCATGGTTGTTTTACGCGCCATCTATTTAGAAACAGGGGTCTGGGATAGTTGGTGGTCACTCACAAGCGCCTTTGTACTAACACAATTTGCCGCCGCTTTTCACTATTGGCCGCTCAAGCCGGTGCAATATGGCCTGGCTTTGCTCGGCCCGCTGTATGCCCTAACCAACCTAACCCTCAACCTGCGTGAACAAGTTTCTGCACACCGTGCCGGCCTAAGCGCACTAGGCAGTGTGAGTATATTCTGGATTGCCGCGTTGTTCGCAGGAAGATAATGCGCCACCTGACGCTCTCTCGCACCCAATGGGAACAAATGCGCGATTACGTAGAAGCACAAGCCCCGCTGGAAGCCTGCGGGTTGCTCGGTGGGCGGGATGGTGTGGTCAAAACCGTCATCCCGGTCAAAAACGCGGCCCATAGCCCGGTGCGCTTTCGCATGGACCCGCTCGAACAATTACGCGCCTTCGAGCAAATTGAATCCGATGGCATGGACCTATTGGCCATCTTTCATTCGCACCCGTGCGGGCCGGCTGTCCCTTCACCCACCGATATTGCCGAAGCGTATTACGAAGTGATTCAAGTCATCTGGTCACCCGGCGAAGGCGAATGGCTTGCACATGCCTTCTGGATAGAATCCGGTCATGCTGCTGAAGTACCCCTGATTGTAACAGGCGTGTAACTTTGCCAGGCCACTTGTGTTACTCTTGATAGACCAATTTGGAGGATTCCTCATGCAACTGCTGATTGACAGCGGCCTTGTTTTGCTTGGCTACCTGCTCGGCTCGATTCCTTTCGGCCTACTCGTGGTCAAATTTAAGACGGGAAAAGACATCCGCACCGTTGAGAGTGGACGCACCGGCGGGACAAACGCCTTTCGAGCGGCCGGGTTTGGCGCCGGGCTGCTCACCGCCATTCTAGACGTGCTGAAAGGCACAGTCGCCACGTGGATTGCGCTCCGTGTCAACCCCGATGGCCATTGGGTACATATCCTAACCCCCTTAGCGGCCATTCTCGGACACAATTATTCCATTTACTTACCAGAGTTCGATGAAAACCACCGCTTCGTGCGGCTGCGTGGCGGGGCAGGTGGTGCGCCAGCGCTGGGCGGCGCCATTGGCCTATGGTGGCCATCCGTGCTCATCATCTTGCCGCTGGGTGCGTTGGTCTTTTTCACACTCGGCTACGCTTCGGTGACAACCCTCAGCGTGGGCTTGTTTGCCATCATCGTCTTTCTAATCCGCGTGCTTATCCACGCACCTGGTGCCTCCTGGTTCGATGTAGCGTATGGCATCATCACCCTGCTCTTACTGGCCTGGGCTTTGCGACCCAATATCAAAAAGCTGATAAATGGCACCGAGCGTGTGGTCAGCATCAGCCTGCATGGCAAATTGCGCGAACAGAGAGAGCCGCAGAACCAAGCAAAAGTACCCGATACAAAATAACCTGCCCTTCCCAACCCTGAAATAAACAGCAAACGTGAGCGACACCGGCTAAGGGTTGCTCACGTTTCTTCGTCAGAAACATTCGTTGAACTACTTATTTTTCAATACCTTGTAGCCGCTTAAGTTCCTGGATTTCGACCTGAAGGATGGCATATTCGTCGTCCGAGATATTTCCGTCCGAAAGAATGCTTTCAAAAGAAGCATTTATCGTCATCCACTGAAAAAAGCTTATTCGACTGTGATGGCTGATGGAATAACGCAATGTTTCCAAATCCTGAACCAGAGAGCGTTTCGATTCGACAGGAATATCCATATCGAGAATAGCGGCTCGATAATTCACTAAATCATAGGCGATTCCGTATTGAACAAACGCCTGGATGGAACTCATCCCTGCAAACACCACCAAAAACACAGCGAGGAGGATTGCTCCTAGGCAGCCGATAGTAAACCAATTGTTTTTGAATACAACATCACTCTTCGTCTGGTCCATCTTTGTGCTCCAAGAAATGCCGATAAAGCGCGCGCAAATTCCGCTGGTGCAAGGCCGGTGCCAGCCCCCCCAAGTGAACGCGGCTCTTGCCACACTCCTCGATTGTCACCTCATCCAGATACTCTAACGGTGATTTGCGCTTGAGCGCGGCCCGCGCTGCTTTGCGAATGGCCGAAAGATATGCCAAGTTTTCCTTAACGGCTGCCTCAATTTCGCCGCGTAGAATGATGTCGCCATGTCCTTGGACGATATTCTCTAACCCCATGCGTGCAATTTTTTTGATGGAGGTTGTCAGGTCATTGATATTGCCATCCACCACATACGGCAAGGGCATAAAAGCATCACCGGCAAATAAAATACGGTCTTCTTCGACCAAAACGGAAAGGCCATCATAACTATGTCCCAGCGCCGGAGCGAGAATCAGGTTCTTTTTTCCAACCCGCAGGTTGAGTTCACCTTCATCAAACGTCAAGTGGGGCAAAACGATTTTGACCTGCCGCAAGGAATTGTTTTGCTTCTTGGCTGCTTCCAGTGACGGAATGCCTTTCTCAATCATCAATTTACGGCAATTGGCATGCGCAATAACAGTCGCACCCGGGAAAAAACAATTTCCCCAGGTGTGGTCAGCATGGTAATGTGTGTTGATAATATATCGAATTTGCAACCCCAATTCATGCTCAACATATTCGCGCATACTTAGGGTTTCTTCAGGGGTCGCTAGTGTATCAATAACAACCGCCCACTGCGGGCCAGCAATCACACCCGCTGTGACTTGAGCATACACTTCGCTTTGGAACCAATAGACATTTTCGGAGACGCGTTCGCGGAGCATAGCAATCCTTTTTGGGAGATTTCCCCTATAAATAGCACAAACGCGAGTCAAAATCAAGGACGAAGTTTGAGCAGAAAGCCGTCCTGAAGGGTTTCCAGTCCCATGCCTGGGAGACACCTTCAGGACGGTTTTCCCCGGAGATGGTGTTCAATCCTCGTCAGGGTAATTTCCCAAGATTTGTTCAATGCGTTCTAACACATCATCATGTAACATTTCAACCGCTTCAGCCGATTCAAGATTGTTCTGCAATTGACCAACATTGGTTGCTCCGGTGATGACGCTGCTCACTTCTTTGCGGCGCAGCAACCAAGCAATGGCAAGCTGCGCGGTATTGATGTGTAAATCGGCCGCTACTTCGCTCAATTGGCGCACAATCGCAACCCGCTCTGGGGTAATGCGGTCACGAATCCAGGCCATGCTTTCCATTGCCGCCCGGCTGCCGGCAGGAATGCCTTCGTTGTATTTACCGCTCAAAATGCCGTAGTAAAGCGGGCTCCACGTGGTCAAGCCAAGCCCATATTCCTTACACACGGGCGAAAGTTCAATTTCAACCCGCCGACGATGAAACATATTATATTGTGGCTGTTCTACAACAGGAGGTATAAGATGGTGTCGTTCAGCAATCGTAATGGCTGCCGTAATTTGCCAAGCACGCCACTCGGAGGTCCCCCAGTACAAAATTTTGCCCTGTCTGACCAGGGTATCCATCGTAAAAACCACTTCTTCAATGGGGGTATCCGGGTCAAAACGATGACAAAAGTACAGGTCGAGGTAGTCGGTTCCTAAGCGCTTAAGCGAAGCGTGGATCGATTCCGTGATATGTTTGCGTGAAAGACCTCGCCCATTCGGTCCGGGCATGGTCGGCCAAAACACTTTGGAAGAAATCACCAAGGCCTGCCGTGGTAATTCTTTAATCGCCTTGCCCATCACCACTTCGGCTTGACCATTTGCATAAATATCGGCATTATCAAAAAAATTCACACCAGCATCATAAGCAGCCTGGATCAACTCGATGGATGATTGTTCATCTACTTGGTCACCTAAGGTGACCCATGAGCCAAGCGAAATTTCGCTAACTTTGAGACCAGAACGACCCAAGCGACGATAATGCATACAACCTCCAAACTCTCTCAAAGTAAGTGTAGTGTGGCAATTTCAAATTTGTGGGCTTGCATGGCAGGGGGTTGCAAATGGGGACTGCGCTACCCCAACCTTATTTTTTGACAATGATATTGAGCGTAAAGAAACAAAAGTGCCGACCCGTGCGTGTCACCCGCAAGCCCCATGTGATTAAGTACGTTCCTTCATCGGGCGGGGTTTTCATCTCGATTTTCAGGCGCACTCTTTCGCCCGATTTTGGTTCAGCCGGAAGCGAATAAAAACGGTCTTCGGAGATTTTCATCCCTTCCACCAATGAGGCAAAGACAACGTCTTGGTGCCACTTCTTTTTGCCCACGTTGAGAATATCCCACCACGCGGTAAAGCGATAATTCGGCTTAAAAACCGTCAGGTCAGCGATGCGTTTGGATGTTACTAAGCAAGCATAGTCTGAACCGGGCGGGTCACCGGAGGAAAGTGGGGTAAGAGCCATCTGGGTCAACGTTTCCTGGGGAATATCGCTTCCGAGGGTGGCAACTTGTAACGGGACGAGGGTCAGCGTCACGGTCGGCGTAAGGGTGGCGGTTGGAAAGGGTGTAATCGTCGGAAAAAACGTTGGAGTAAAAGACGGCGTGATGCTCGGAGCAGGTGTATCGGTAAAAACCAGCGCGAAAGTCGGTAAGACCGGCGGTGTGGGCTGATTGACAGGCGCTTCGGTGAGCAGCACAGGAGATTCAACGGGGGCAGGCGGTTGCAAACCAGGAACTGGTATCGTCAGCACACAAGCCGACGATACCAGCACGACAAGCAGGGCGGTGAAGAGGATTGTTTTTCTATCCATAGCCCGCAACAGGGCGAAACCGCTCACCGATTGACGTTGATGGTGATAGACACTTTGCAGAACGATTTTTTACCGGTGAACAATCCCCACACAGCCGTGTAATACCCTTTTTCTTTGGGCGAAATCATATCTACAATCAGGGTAATGGTTTGCCCCGCACCAACGTCTTTCGCCAAGTCATAAGCATCATCGTAAGTGTGCATCTTGGTGCCGCTGATGTATTTGAAGTCCACGCCGTTTTGGCCCCAATTTTTCTTGCCGGTGTTGCGCACCGTCCAGGTGGCATCAAAGATGTGGCGGCGCTGCATTTTGGTCCAGTCTTTGGGTTTCTGTGAAACCAGGGTGCAGGCATAATCTGCGCCAGAGGCAGCACTTTCAACAGAAACCGTGATAACCGGCGCCGAAATGATGCTCATCGGTAACAAATGAGAGTCAAAGAGTACATCGGCCAAGGATGGAAGAGCCAAGGGTGCCTTAACCGCTTGCGCCATCACGGGTTGAAGCGTGGCAGGCAACGCCAGGGTAAGGAATAAGCTTAAGGCCAAAAGCACAACAACAAAACGAGTGAGTTTCATAGGTTCTCCTTTTAATTTCTTGGTGCCAGGCGGGTGGTTGGATGCCACCCGCCCGCGCGATTATAACCCAGCGCAATTAATCATCCGCTTGTCCGATTCCAAGCGGTTTCCACTTGTTCTCATCCTTTAAGCGGTGCTGAATCCCACCTCGGTCGTGCAGTTGGTCAAAACCTTCGGGCTTGATGAACATTTCTTCTCCATCCAGCAAGCCGGTGATACCAGTTTGCCCCGGTTCAGGGCGTTTAAGCCCCTTAAACGTGGCGCTGCGTTCCGGGGTGTAATCGGTCGGTTCTTCATAGGTGGTAATGTAGCCTTCGTAATTGCGCAGGATCACTTTGTGGTCTGACATACTCAACAGGTAATTCGGCATCAGCGGAATTTTGCCACCACCGCCGGGGGCATCTACGATGTATTGCGGCACAGCATAGCCGCTGGTGTGACCACGCAAGCCTTCCATAATTTCAATCCCTTTGGCAACCGGGGTGCGGAAATGGCCGGCACCTTCTACTAGGTCACACTGGTATAGATAGTAGGGGCGTACACGAATCCGCACTAATTTCTGCACCAGTTCTCGCTGAATATGAACATTGTCGTTCACGCCGGCCAATAGCACCGATTGGTTGCCGAGCGGAATGCCTGCTCTTGTAAGACGGTCACAGGCCTGCTGAAGTTCCAAAGAAATTTCATTGGGATGGTTAACGTGAATGTTCATCCACAGCGGGTGGTATTTCTGAAGCATATCGCACAATTCGTCGGTAACGCGCATGGGCATAAAGACCGGCACGCGCGAGCCGATGCGAATAATTTCGACATGTGGAATTTCGCGCAGGCGGGAGAGCAATTCTTCCAAGATTTTGGGGGCCAGCACCAGCGGGTCACCGCCCGAAAGCAACACATCGCGCACTTGAGGGGTGCGCTTGATGTATTCAATTTGCATTTCGAACTCTTCGCGCTTGAAGGTTTGCGCCGGGTCACCCACAATGCGCGCGCGCGTGCAATAACGACAATACGAAGCACATTGCGTGGTGACCAACATGAGCACCCGGTCGGGATAGCGATGAACCAACCCTGGCACCGGCGAATGTCGGTCTTCTGCCAGCGAATCTTCCATCATCGCTGTAAAAGCCTGCATTTCCTCCGAGCGAGGAATAACTTGCAGTCGAATCGGGTCTTGCGGGTCATCGGGGTCAATGAGGGAGATAAAGTAGGGAGTAATATCCACGCGGAATAAACCCTGTGTTTGTAGGGCTTTGCGCTCGCTCTCAGAAAGAGGCAGGACTTTTTCGATTTCTTCGGCGCTATTCAAGCGGTTGCTCAGCTGCCATCGCCAATCATTCCATTTTTCATCCGGGACATCACGATAAAGGGGAGCGCGTTTGGAAACAAACGGTGCGGGCATAGGAAACTCCTTTCAGGTTAAAAAAGCAGGTCGAATCGTATCAACTTCACAGGAGAGATGCGCTCCGCCAGGTAAAGCCCTGGACAACCAGCAACATCTCCATCAAAAGGTACGTTTAAAGGCGAAACAGAGAGCATCCAATGCCCAGGGCGGATCATGGTCGGGGCGGAAGAAGCCGCCGTAATACGGAGAGCTACCTGCCTGACAAAACGTACTGCGCTGGGTCATAAAAGTATTGTAAGAGGAAACCAGACTCGGGTCAATAATCAACTCCGCAGAAATATGGGTACAATAAGCGTAGCACGCACATTGACCATCAGGAGGCATACATGTCCGCCCAAGTTGCCGTTGTTACAGATAGCTGCGCCAGTATTCCGGAAACGCTGCTCCGTCAGTTAAACATTCACACGGTGGCCTATTATATTCACCGCGGGCAAGAAGTCTTGCGAGACCTTGTCACCATTCAACGCGAGGAGTTTCTACGCTGGTTACCAACCGCGACACAATTGCCCACTACAGCCAGCCCTGGCCCCGGTGATTACCTGGAAATGTATCGGCAATTAATTGCCAATGGGTTCAAGCAAATTATCAGTATTCACATGACTTCACGCGGTTCCGGAGCGTATCAGGCAGCGACGGTAGCGCAATCCATGATGGCTGAGCAGTATCCACAGGTGTCTATCCAGGTCATTGACACGCGGAATGTATCGTTATGCCAGGGTTGGATGGTCATCGAAGCAGCACGGGCGGCGTTGGGGGGGGCCAATTTAAGCGAAATCACCAACAAAGTGCAGCGCATGATTCCGATTACACAGATGATACAAACCGCCGACACCTTAAAGTATCTGTACATGGGCGGGCGCATTGGCCTGGCACAAAGCCTGGTTGGCACCTTACTTAACATCAAGCCATTGATTGGAATGAAAGACGGAGTGATCGTGGCGCTGGGTAAGGCGCGCTCACGGATGCAGGCCTATGCCGAGATGGCCAATTACGTGGCCGCCGCTGTTGGTCAAGGTAAGGCACGTGTGGCCTACGTCCATGCCGGTGCGCTCAATGAAATTGAAAAGCTCAAATCGCTGGTGGAGGAACGAGTCAATGTGGTCGAAGCGCTGGTGGCTGAGCTTTCTCCAGCCCTGGCAGTGCATACTGGGCCAGGCACAGCGGGATTGTGCTTCTATCCAGTCGAAAGTTAACCCATTCGGGTAATTTCCAATTCATCTCTCAGGAGTATAGTATTTCATCAAAATCTGGATATGATGGGTAGAAATTAAGCGTGCTGTGCGTATCTTTTGCGCTCTTTGTGGGTTTTCTACCCCAAATTATGATGATTGTTTACTCCTGGAGGTAAATATGATGACCGCTGAATTGACCGTCCAGCATAACCCTGACCGCAACCGATTTGAGATTTGGATTGGCGAATATTTGGCCGAACTGGTGTACACCCTAAAAGATGGTGTGATTACCTTTACCCACACCGGGGTGCCGCCGGCGCTGGAAGGGCGTGGCTTGGGCAGTAAACTAGCGCGCGCCGGGTTGGAATACGCCCGTCAGAATGGCTTAAAAGTCGTCTCAACGTGCTGGTTCATCAATGGCTATTTGGACCGCAATTTGGAATATCAGGATTTGCTGAAGAAAAACTAAAGCACCAAACGTTCCACCCTGTTACAAGATGTGCCACGAATAGCACGAAAGCGCCTCTCTCGTGTTATTCGTGGCATTTGATAGTCATGAGGGGCTTAGTCGCGCAGCACAACCGCCGCGCCGTAACCAACGACACTCTGCAAATCGCCGGTCACATCACCGGAAGTGGCATATCGTAATACTTTGACGCTTTTTCCTCCCAACCACTTAGCGGCCCATAAGACGGCTGCCAGCGCCCCGAGTCCACAGGCCTCCCCTTTGCCCTGCTCGGCGACCTCCAGCACCCCTTCTGGGGAAAAGGCTTCCACCTGCGCCAGCATAGTGCGATCAAGCTGTTGCGCAGTTTCGGCGTTGTAGAAGTGCGAAAGGTCGGTGGAGCCTACCAGCAAGGCATTTCTGCCGGATAAGGTTTCCGCCAGGGCTTGCCCCAGGATAAGGCAAGTTTCGGGGTTTTGGGTACGCACCATGACCGGCAGCAGGCTGAAAGTGGACGGAAGAGCACGCTGGAGGAAGGGCAGTTCAATTTCAAGCGAGTGTTCCGGGTCGTTGGCAATTGGCTTCAGGCCAAAACCTAGCCGCTGTTTGAGCTTTTCATCTAAGGCATCTAACAAAGGCTGATGGACAGACAAAACACCGAGCGGCGTACCATAGGCACGATGAGCAGTTGTCAGTAGCGGAGAGGGATAGGGATGATGCATGGGGGCGATAACCGCCACGACTTCGGGGGTCAGGCCGCGCACAGCGGCAAAGGCGTAACCAGCCACCGGACCAGAATAGCGATGCCCAGCATGTGGTGCAATGACTGCCAGGGGGTGACCGGTTAGGGGGGGCAATTCCGCCGCATCCATGAACCCATCTACCAGACGGCTAAGCCGCTGTGGATTGGCTTCATACCAGATTCCTGCTATGGGTGAAGGACGAATTTCCGCAACCACCATATTTACCTCCACCGTTCATTGTAGCATTCTTGCCAAGCCCAATAAAGCGGTTTAATAGTGTTTCAGGATATGTTGAGTAGACTGAAAGGCCAGTTCAGGGAGATTGGAACGCTCAAACCAAGCAGCAGCATCTGCATCATCCCCCGCCTGGAGAATGCCCCCTATCACTTGTCCCCGGTAAAAGATGACGAAATCAGCCCCTCGGGCGTGTTCCCTACCGTGACGAATCTCGATAATGCCGGAGAGCGCCACTTCGAGGCCGGTCTCTTCCAGGCATTCGCGCGCGGCGGCTTCGGCGGGGTCTTCATCGGCATTGACAAAGCCGGCGGGCAAGGTCCACAGGCCGCGAAACGGCTCATTAACCCGCCGCACGAGCAACACGCGCCCATCCTGCTCCACCAACACGGCGGCGGCCACCTTGGGGTCGGCAAAGAACATCCAGCCGCAAGCAGGACAAACCGGTCGTTCGCGGCCAAATTTGACCATCGAAACGACCGGCGTAGCGCAACGCGGGCAATAGCGAACGTCTTCGGCACGCATGAAAGTTTAGGTTATTTTCTAAATCGTCGCGTAAAGTTGGCCTGTGCTTGACGATTGACCAGCCAAGCGGCCACACCTGTCAATACGGCCAATCCGAGTAAGACAAGTTGTAACCAAGCAGGGACTTGGAAAGAGGGCCGCGTTGAAGCGTGCGGTGTCGAGTCAGCCGCATCGTCTTCCCCGCCCATTTTGGCAGCAGGTTGTTCTTGGGTGGTTTCGGTTGGGACGGCAACCATGCTGCGCAACGTCTCTTCGGTTGGCACCGCCGCATCGGTGGCGGGGGCTGCGGTGGCTTCAGGAGCAGGAAGTTCACCGGCCCCACCCCCTGATTGTGGACGAGATTCGGGTGCTGCCGGGGCTTCCATGTTTTCAGCAATCGGCCCGCCACCCATGCCATAGGCAGGTGCAGCAGAGGGGGCCGTGGGTATTCGTTGTCCTAAGCCATTGACCACAAACGTTAGCAGCAATAAAAGGCTGGCAAAGGCCGAAGCGAGTCGGAAAAACGTAAAACTGCGCGGCGCCGGGGCTTTTACACCGACCATGTGGGGCGTAAGCGTAAAGTTACGAGGAGCGCGCCGCGCCGGCAATTTGCGCAACAAGGTGCGCGCCTGCGATAATTGACGATAAATAGCGGCCAGTTCCGGGTCGCTGTTCAAACGTTCCTGCAAACGTGCAGCCTCCTGCGGATGAAGTTGTTCATCCAGCAGGGCAGAGAGTTGTTCAACGTCACGGAAAGAGGGAGAAGTCATGGCGCGGCCTCACTTTCCAGACGGAAGGCGGCGGGCAAAAGTTCCCAAAAGTCTTGCAGGCATTCGCGCAGGCGCAGGCGCGCGCGCGCCAGGCGGCTCTTGACCGTGCCAAGCGGGGTATGCACGACGGCAGCAATTTCGGCATAGTCCAGCCCTTGTACATCAGCCAGCACCACCACAGCGCGGAAGTCGGTTGGCAGGGCTTCTAGGCAGTGTTGAATGGCATGTTCGAGTTCAGCAGCATCGAGTTTTTCTTCAGGAGTCATGGAGAAATCGGCCAGCCAGCGAGGGGATTCAATTTCTTCATCGTCATTGTTTTCAGGTTCAAGCGGTGTGGTCGGTCGGCGTTTTTGGCGGCGTAGTTCGTCGTAACAGGCGTTGGTGACGGTGCGTAAGAGCCAGGCCTTGAAAGACCCGCCGCGATAACTGTTGATGGCGCGGAAGGCCGAAATGAAGGCCTCTTGCGTGGCGTCGGCGGCCTGGTCTTCATCGCCCAAAATCCGCAGGGCGGTGTTGTAGAGCGCGTCCTGGTAGGCCAACACCAGCCGGTTGAAAGCCTCCAGGTCGCCGCGTTGGGCGTCATGAATGAGGGCTGATTCGTTCATAGGGGGTATTGTACCACCGTAAGCGAATCAGGCGAAATCTCACGAATTTTGTAACTGTCTTCCCCCATCCCTAACCCTGTCCACACTGCAGGGGCAAGCAAGGGAGAGGGAGCTTATGTGTGCGGTGCCAATGTCGTTGCGCAAACTGTCAAGATTCGTTGTATTTCCCCTCTCTCGATGGGAAAGGGGCCGGGGCAAACTCCGCTAACCGGTTTACAAGACCAGCGACATGGGTTATGATTATCGGCCGGTTTTCGTCTGGGTTGAATCAAAAGGGCGTGCCATGTCTCGTTTTGCCTTGATTTTTTCGTCACTGCTTGCTGCCTGGCTGGTGACTGCCTGCGCTCAACGAAGTACAGACTTTGCCTCTCCCACGCCAATCATCACCCGGCACACCGTAAGTGGTTTGGATGTTTCCCCTTCGGCTGCGCCTGCCACCATGGCCCCCTTGCAGGCTCTTCCAACGACACCCCCAACATTCGATGCACAAAACATGCTCACCATGACGCCCGCACCGAAAGCGAAATGCCCCAAAACGCTTTCTTTACCAGAGCAGATTGACCTGAGATTTCTGGACATCTCACTCGTGCAACAAGAAAACTTGAGAAATCTAGAAGAAAATTTGTTAGCCTTCCTCAATCAGTATGGAAGCACTGCTTTGTTCGAGATGGTCACAACACGTCACCTTACCGGTTTCAACGATGTGAGACTGGAGGACTGGACAAACGACGGCCAACCCGAAATGATACTCGGTGCCATGTGGTTTTTTGTTTTCGGGTGCCGCAACGGTGAATATGTTACGCTGCTCAAGTTGGACCCGGATGGATATTTGTCTCCTCCCAGCATTTACGCAGTGACGGATGTCAATCGAGATAACATCCCTGAAATTACGATGCGCATTGCCACTTTTTCGCAGGGAGGTCAGCAATACGATATGTACTCCTGGAATGGTATAGCGTTCGTCAGCCTACTCCAGACGAACGACAACAATCAGGACGAAGGCCTGTGGTGGTTGGAAGGACGCGGCGGAAACATACAGTTTTCAGACCTGGACGAAGACGGAATCCAGGAAGTTATCGTTGACAGCGGCGTGCCGGGTTGGTCAAATTATTATTCCGGTCTTCCATGGCGCAATCAACGAACCATTTACGGCTGGAACGGCAATCATTACGTTCCCCGTCATCAAGAGTTCAGCCCACCTGAATTTCGATTTCAGGCCATCCAGGATGCCGATTTAGCGGTCTCCCAACACGAATACAAGAAAGCAATCGCTCTCTACCAGCAGGCCATTTTCGATGCCAGCCTCAAGCCATTCTCTCCCGAAATTAAGCGAAATTTGCAAGAGCGATGGAATGCTTCGATTGGATTGCAGGCAACCGTAACGCCAACCGATGTTCCCCCTGACCCGAAAGAATATCCCATCCTAGCAGCCTATGCTTACTACCGCATGGTGATACTGCACGTTTTTTTGGGAGAACTGGATGCGGCGCAAGTGAAATACAACACGCTCCAGCAGAAATTCCAATCGCAAAGCCCCGGGCACCCCTGGGCAAAAATGGCTACCGATTTCTGGAATGCTTACCGGTCAGACAAAAGCATCTCGAATGCTTGCCAGGCAACCATTGCAACCGCGCAAGAGTACCAAGAGGTTCTTGCTGTGCTGGGCAGCAACTATCATGGCTGGCAAAGCCACTTCTATCAACCAGAAGATGTCTGTCCATTTCACTGATGGATGGTATGACGACCAGACAGTCAGACTCGAGCGGAAGAGCCATTCATAAAGGCTTCGAAGGTCTGGCGGGCATCGGCTAAGGCTTTTTGCAGCCAGGCAGGTTCGGTGGGCAGGTACAGTTCGCGGTATTCGGCGTTCACCCAACAGGCGGCGGCGCGGCTGGCGCCGTGTTGGTTGAGTTGGTTTTTGAAAATCGTCACCCGCAGGCTGCGCGCCCCGGCCAAAATGCCCTCGCCAAAGGTGCCAAACTCGCAGGCGGCGCCGAAGAACTTTGTGCCGGGGAATTCTTTGGCCACCATCTGATATTCCCAGTCGGTCATATCGCCTTGCATAGTATAGAATTCCTCGGGGTTGGCGGCGGCCACGCGCGGCAGACCAAAGCGGGCGCGGAGTTCGGCGGCGGTCATCTTTTCGTGCGGCGAAGCCACCAGCGTCATTTGGAAGCGCGGCCCGTAGCCGGTGTGCATATCCAGATGCAAGATTTCTTGGTAGCCGGCAAAGGCCGAGCGATAGAGTTCCATCATGGCGCGTGTTTCGGGCTGGAGTGCGCTTCCACCAAAGTAAATCCCCTCTGGCTGATGGTATTGCCCCATCAGTGCGGCCTCGCGGATGCGGCGCGGACCGAAGGTTAACAGTTTTTGGACAGTCTGGGCGGCGAAGCGGAGCTTTTCGAGCGCCAGGTTTTGCAGCGTTCGGCGGGGGTTGAGAAAGGCGGAGAGCGCTGGGTAATCGGCATTAAACGTGCGCAAAGCGGCAAAATCGCCCTCGAAGAAGTTGCGGTTTAAATCCACATTTTGCGGGTTGTTGCGTTGCCAGTGCTTCATACCCCAGGGGTTGATGGCATGGATGAGCAGCAGGCCATCGGTTGGGGGGTTCAGGCAGGCCAGGTATTCCTCGAAGAACAGTTCCAGCATGGCCGAACCCGCATAGCCCTCGATGCCGTGCAAGCCGGTGGAGAGGACAATCAGCCGTTTGCGTTGCTGGAGCGGGTCGGCGGCAAGCAGGTCGGTGGTCAGGTCATCTTCCCAGGGGTGGGAAATGCTCTGGAGATGGGCAGACGGCCACAGCGGGCGCAGGGTCTCCAGACGGGCGCGGAAGCGGGCGCGGGAGGTTTCGTAGGAATCGGGGAGTGTGGTCATCGGTTCATCCTCCTTCCCAAACTTGAATGACAATTCCGCCAAAGCGGGCTTCCTGGGCAAGGCAGCGCACGCCCCCGATGTAGCAAATCTGCGAAGGATAGGGTTGACCGCTTTCGCGCAAGACAGCGCGGATGCCGCCACTCAACGCTTCGTTGTAGAAAGCAAGCGGGCGGCCTTGCGAATCGCAAGTATGCGCAGCGCACTGCGGGCAGACGCGGCGCGGGTAGCGCGGGTCGAAGCGCAACGGCGCGCCACACAGGGGACAGATATGGGTTTGGCCGACTGGGTTCATCGCAAGAGCAGGGGAATCTCGGTCAGGCGGATGTTCTGGCCTGGCGTGGTGGGCTGCCAGGCGTAGTTTCCCTGTCCAGCGGGGATGACGCTGACTTGTTCGCTGATTCCCTGTGGGACGGTAAATTGCCCCGTTCCCCAAATGACGTAGCGCTCCGCGCCGTCCTGACGGACGAAACGGAAGATGTTCGCGCCGCGCCCATCGCAGGAGAGGGCTTCGGCCTGGCGGAAGGGAATCAGTTCGCGGATGAAGAGTTGCAGCGCGTAGTAGGCGGGTTGGGCTTCGCCGCCGTGCGTGCGGAGGCCGTAGCCGCGCCAGTCGTTGCCGGGCAAATCGGGCGAATCGAGGTAGGTGTGCCACATCACCAGGTCATCGCCGAGGGCGTAGGCCGGGGCCAGGCGGCGAAAGATTTCGGCGGCTTGCGCTTGGGGGCTGTTGGGGTAGTTGGTGCGGGTGGTCAGGCTGGGGTCGCGGGTAGCGCCGCTTTCGGTCATCCAGACTGGTTTATCGGTCAGGCCATGCTGCTCTAAAAAGGTTTGAAACGATTGGCGCTGATGGCAATATCCCTGCCAGTTGCCGTAATAGTGGTAGTTGACCACATCGAACCAATCTGTGCCGCCGCCCTCGATGACGCCCGCAAACCAGGTCTCTACCGGGTAGTCGGCGGGAGCGCTCAGGCCGGGCAGGACGATGACGGCATCGGGGTCACGCTCGCGGATGAAAGCGGCGGCCTGAGCCAGGAAAATGCCCTGTTCCTGCGGGCGGAAGCCATCGGCTGGGGCCAGCGGCAGACGCTCCGCGCCGCCGGGCCGTTTTTCGCCGGGGTCGGCCGCGCGCCAGTGGTCCATTTCGTTGCCAATTTCCCAATAGCGGATGTAGGGGCCGTAACGGGCAATCACCGCTTCGAGGTAAGCGCGCGCTTCGGGGCCGAGAGTCTTTTGAAAGCGGGCCGGGTCGCGTTCCCAGGGCGGGGTGGGCGAGGCATATTGCAAGGCAAACAGGGTGACAATTGGCTCAAAATCAGCAACCGTCAGGACGGTATCGGCTTCGGTGAAATGCCATTGCCCGGCTTGCGGTTCGACCACGTCCCAAAACAGGTCGGCCAGGGGCGCCTGACGAAAGGCCTGAATGCCCAGGGCGCGGAAGTCGGCGAAAATCCAGTTGGGCTGCAGATAGGGGGTGCGGGTGTCTATCGCTCCGCGGCGCGAGTCATCCACATAGAAGCGGATGAAGTTCAGGCCAACTTGCGGGCGCGCCGGGCGTGATAAAGGCGTGGAGGCGGCTGGTTCGGTGGGAGCAGGGGAGGCAGGTGGAGCGGTTGGCAGGGCTTCGGCAGGAGCAGAGGCAACAGTTGACAGGGCTTGGGTGGGGCGGGGCGGAGGAGCAGTTGCAAGGGGTGGGTTGGGCGGCGCGCCCAGGCTGCAAGCCAGCAAGAGGACAAGCATTGCGGCCAGAAATAGGCTGTTTGTTTTCATCTTCCTTGCTCCTCTCTCCACCTGTCCGATTCGGTTGGGTCAGAACGGCCCGTAGTTGATGGCGACTGCCACCGCCAGGAAGATGACCGTTGCCAGCAAGACCCAGACCCACAACCCCACCACCCAGCGCAACCATTTGGGGTAGGAGATGACCGTCAGGCTAAGGGTAATCAGCAGGGCGGCATTGGTGGGGTAAGCCATGTTCGAGAAGCCATCGCCAAAGGTGTAGGCGCTGACGGCAATCTGCCGGTTGACGCCCACCAGGTCGGCCAGCGGCATGAGGATGGGGATGAGCAGGAAGGCTTTGGCCGAGCCGGAAGTGATGAAGAGTTCTAGCACGAGGGTGAGGGCGTAGATGAGCAGGGCGGCAGCGAAAGGAGAAGTGCCGGTGAGGGCGTTGTTGGCCCAATGCAAAACGGTATCGAGAATGCCGCCAGAGGCAATAATGTGTCGCACGCTGGCCGCCATCATCAGGAGCGGGACGGCCGGCAGGATGCCGAGGAAGCCCTGCCAGGCGGCTTTCCAGGCGTTCTTTCCGGCGCCAGAAATCAGCCCGGCGCCGATGCCGCCGATGACGAACAGCAGGCCGGTGAGCGGCAGGGCAATATCGCGCAGGAGCGGCACGAGCGGCAAGGCCACCAGCACGCTCAATATCAGTGCAAAGAAAATCCCCAGGAAAATCGCGCCGCGTTTCATGCGCGGGTCGCGCGCCAAGGCGTCTTCCATCTCGAAAGCGGCGTATTTGGCTTTTTCGGCCTGGTCTTCGGCATAGACGGAGGAGCGTTCGGGGCGGCGCTCAATGCTGCGGGCATAGCGCACCAGAAACACAGCCAGGATGATGTAAACAACCACGAACAAGACCAGGCGCGGGCCGGCGCCGGAGTAGAGCGGCAGGCCGGAGAGTTGATGCGCGATTCCGATGGTAAAGGGGTTGAAGATGGCGGTGGAAAAGCCGACGTTGGTCGCCAGCACCGACATGCCCAGACCGGTGAGCGAATCCCAGCCCAGGAAGTAGGCCAATCCAATCATGAGCGGCACAAGCGGGATGACTTCCTCGAAGATGCCGAAGAACGCGCCCAGCGCCATAAAGAAAAAGGTGATGACCGGCAGGAGAACGTATTTGCGCCCGCCAAAGGCCTGCACCAGGCGCGCGATGACCGCCCGCAAGATGCCGCTTTGGTCCATGATGCCGAAGGCCGTGCCGACCAGCAAGATGAAGACGATAATCGGCACGACCTTGGTCAGGCCATCGGGGGTGAGCAGCACCTCGAAGGGAGCCGTGAACCAGCGCCAGACGGGGTACGCTGGGCGTTCTACGAAGCGAAAAGAGGCCGGGTCAATCGCTTCGCGGCCTTCGATTTCGATGCGGGCGTATTCCCCGGCCGGGATGACACGCGTGAGAATCCCCGAAACCATCATCAGGGCAAACAGGATGAGAACGGCTTGCAGAAAGGCTTGGGTGCTGATTTGCGCGCCAGATTTTTGCTCGGTCATGCTGCCTCCGTTCGTGTGCTGCTCAAAGGTGAAATAAGTATATTGTACTTGTGATTTTCGAAAGACCAAGCAACAAACGACAAAAAAACAGACCGTTTGGATACGGCCTGTTTTTCTGAGTGAATTACTGTCCTTGGGCTTGGGTTGGTGGCGTGCCGGCGGAAATAATTGGGCCTTTCTCCGGTACGTTAGCAGGCCGGCCAAGCGGCATAGCCGGGCGGTTGATGGTCGTTTGTCCGTTGGGCGCATAAAGCATCAGGTAAAGCAGGGCTTTCTGCGAATCCCCACCCCCCAAAATGTCATCGCCTTTGGCGGCCTTCTCGCCCACGCGGTTGGAGCCAGCCAAGATACCAGCGTAACTGCTCAAATCCATATTCTTCTGGTTATTGGCAATATCGGCGTTGTGGCAAGTGGTGCAAGCGGGCGCGCCATCGTACCACAGATTCGCCTCGAGAAACAGACGTTGCACGTCGGCCTGAAAAGTGGCCGTGCAGCTCTGGCCTTTAAGGTCGGTAAACGCAAAGGTTTCGCTTTCCGGGTAGCCAGCATCAATCCAAGCGGCAACCAAGTCGGCAGCCGCCACACGACACTTAGGGACGGCGGCGACAGATTCTGCGCCGACTTTAGGCGCGGGCAGTGTGGCCGGGATGAGGGTGGGGATGGGCGTTGTAACCGGCAGGGCAATACCGGTGCACGTATTGTTTGTGCGGCAGCCGAAAAAATACAAACCAAAGGCAAATACAATCACCAAAGCGGGCAAGCCAGCCAAAATACCCAGAACAATTCCTTTCAGGTCTTTCATCGAACCTCCATTAGGGAGTTGCTTTTAGCGTACGAATGTAGTTGACCACGTCCCAGCGGTCACGCACCGTCAGGTTTTCGTTGAGAGCCGGCATGCGAATCTGTCCATTGGCGCCCAAAATGCCATTGGAAATGGTCAAAAACAGCGCGCCATCGGCTTTGGTTTGCACTACCGCGCTGGTCAAATTAGCCGGGGGGTTGACCAATGCCCCACCAATAATCCCATTGCCTTCACCGGTGGCGCCGTGACACTGGGCGCAGTTGATTTCATACAAAACGCGCCCGCGCTCAACAGAAACGGCATCGGCCGGCACCGGATTGACCGGTGAACCTTGCCCAGGGATGTACGCCGCACCCTCGAAGGGAATCGAGCGCACCGCCACAGGCAAGGGGTTTTCCATCGGCTTATAGGAGGGTTGGATTTCCATAAAGGAAATCCACTCGATTTTGATGATGTCGTACGTAAAGGTCAACACGATGCCGAGCAATAAGACGGCCGCAGAAATGACCATCATCAGACGTTGAAACAAGCTCATAGGGCCTCCGCCTGAGCGCGTTTGACCGATTCCGCACCGATGGCGTGCATGGCCGATTCGACGGCGCGCTCCAGTTCACCGGCACACTCAATCAGCAGTGCGATGCGCCCATCGCTAATCTCCGGCACGTATTCGGTCGGCGTATAGTTGGGGAAACGGCTATCAAGAAAAACGCCCAGAAAGGTGCTAATCAGCATAAGCAGCATGGTCAGTTCAAACATGACGACAATCGTCGGGGGAACGCCAATCCAGCGGGCGTTGACCACAATGGGATACAGTTGCGGCGTGCCGTAGGCCAGGAAAATCCCCACACACAAGCCGACAAAGGCGCCTCCCAGCGCAAAACGGGTGACGTTGCTCCACTGGGGCTTGCGTCCAAGCATGGCTTCGGTGATAGGTGTGCCAGAGATGACGGTCACGTGTTCATCCGTCACCCCTAGTTCGCGCAGTTTATCTACGGCGCGCGCCGCCGGGTCAATATCTTCAAAGATGGCGAGCAGTAAGTTCTTTTCTGTCATGGTTTGCTCCTTGGGGGTGCATCATGTGAGAGCACGGCTGCCAATCACTCCAACTCCGCCACCGAGACCACCGGCTCTTTGCCGTATCGGCGGATGGAGTGCGCCATCTGCCCTTCCTGCACTTCCCATACCGGTACGAGCGGCAAGAAGCGCGAGGCGAGCATATAGAGCAGGACGAAGAAGGCTACCGTGCCGATAAAGATAGGCACTTCGATCCCAGGACGGAAATCTTGTCCCCACAGGAAAGGCATACGGTTGATTTGCAAAGAAACCGGCACGATGATATAACGCTCGGCCCACATGCCAACATTGATGAGCAAGCCCACCGAAAATAGAAGGACCGGGTTACGCCGCCAGGCTTTGTTCCACAACACCAGCCAAGGGATGGCGACGTTGGTAATCAGCATCATGAACCAAATCCAACCACCGGGGCCGGCCTCGTGGAAGTGCAACAGGGCATCAGTAAAGGAGTCGCCACCGTACCACTGAATCATGTAATCGTTGAAGAAGAAGTAGGCCCAGCCCATCGAAATCACCAGCATCAGTTTACCGATGGCGTCGAAATGTTCCTTACGGATGAAGTAATCCATGTGCTTCATGGTGTAACGGATGACGATAACCACCATCCCCACTGCCGCTACGCCAGATTGCAAAGCACCGATGACGAAGTACGGACCGAAGATGGTAGAACTCCAGCCGGGGCGCATGGCCACCGCAAAGTCCCACGAAACGATGGTGTGAACCGAGAACATGACCGGCAGAATGGCAAAGGCAAAGATGTTGAGCGCAATCCGCAAGTGAGTCCACTCTGCTTCGGTGCCGCGGAATCCGAGCGCCAAAATGCGATAGACGGATTTGCGCCAGCCGGTGGAACGGTCGCGCGCCATCGCCAGGTCGGGGATGAGCGGCAGGAACAGGTACATGGTAGAGGCCAGCAGATAAGTGTTGATGGCCAGGAAGTCCCACATCAACGGCGATTGGAAATTGACCCACAGTTGACGCTGGTTAGGGATGGGGAACATCCAGTAAGCCAGCCAAACCCGCCCCATGTGCGCAAAAATCTGAATACCGGCCTGCGCCAGCGCAAAGGTCGTCATCAATTCGGCGGCGCGGGTGAACGGGCGGCGAAATTCGACCTTAAACACGCGCAAGAGCGCGGAAACAAACGTGCCGGCATGGCTGATGCCCACCCAAAACACGGTATGCACCAGGAACAAACTCCAGTACCCAGGGCGATTCTTGCCGGAAAGATACAAGCCTTCGGAAATCATGTAGCCCCAAGCGCCAAATAAGGCGACAGCCACAATCACTGCCAAAATGCCTGCTACCACCCAAAATTTCCAGGAGGTTGAAGTCATGGATTCCATGACCATCGCGTTCAATTCCCCACGCGGCTTGGGGTCAAGCATCAAATGTTCACGGCGCAGTTCGGCCTCGTGGTCGTGCGCGTGATGTTCTTCTGCATGAGCATGGGGCAAGGCACTAGCCGAGATTGCCATGATAGCCTCCTTTGAGATAGGTCACGCGCGGCTGCGTGCCGAGGTCTTCGAGCAATTTGATGGCGCGCTTGTCTTTGGAAAGTTTGCTGACTTTGCTTTCTGGGTCATCCAAACGGCCAAAGACAATCGCATCCGCTGGGCAAGCCTGGGCGCAGGCGGGCTGCACTTCGCCATCGCGCACTTCGCGGCCTTCGGCTTTGGCCTGGTCGGTGGCCTTGTGAATGCGTTGAATGCAGAAGGTACATTTTTCCATCACGCCCCGTCGGCGCACAGTGACATCCGGGTTGAATTGATTGGCCAGTGGTTCGGGGTAGTTGGAGTAGTCGGCCCAATTGAAGACGCGCGCCACATACGGGCAGTTGTTGGCGCAATAGCGCGTGCCAACACAACGGTTATAGACCTGCAGGTTGATTTGCTCCGCTTGGCTGTGAACGGTGGCAAAGACCGGGCAAACCGCCTCGCAAGGCGCTGCGCCGCATTGCTGACACATCACCGGTTGAAAAGGAGTCGCCTTTACTTCAGGATATTCGCCTTCCCATAAACGTTCTACACGAATCCAGGCCATTTGGCGCCCATAACCGGCATCGTGTTCACCCACAAAGGGGACGTTGTTCTCCATCGAACAGGCGGCGACACAGGCCTGACAGCCGGTGCATAAATCCATATCAATGGCAATGCCCCAGCGGCCTGCTTCGCCTTCGGCCCATTCGGCTTTATATTCGGGTATCTTCGGTAAACTCGCCATTCTTAATGTTCCTCCATACCTTCGCCATACACACCCAGTTTGCTCTCCAGGCGCGAAAGTTCGCGCTTTTTACCGGTTTTTTCAATGCGCACCTTGAGGTCGGCAAACGCCAGGTCACCGGCCTCGTTGAAATTCGGCCCGAATAAATCCGCCGGATTGATGCCACGCGCTTCAGCATACCGTCCATAGGCGGTATGGCCTTGTCCGAACGGAATCGCCACCACATCTGGGCGAATGGCAGGGTACTTGTACACGGAAACTTCCACCGCCCCAAAGGGAGAAACCACCCGCACCACATCATCGTTGTGCAAGCCTAGCTCTTCGGCTGTATGCGGGTTGATTTCAATCCACGAGTTCCACATGACAGTGGTCATGGGGTCGGGGATTTCTTGCAACCAGGGTTTGTTCGCGCCGGCTTCGGCCAAAATGGGCGAGGGGTAGACCAGCAAGTGGAATTCTTCATGTTGCTCGGAGGCTTCCACTGCCTTCAAGTTAAGCTTCTTTTCGGTAGCGCCAGCTGCGTTGGGTGCGCTTAAGGAAACATCATTTTTCCACCAGCCGCCAAATTGCTGGAAGAGCGCCCAGAAGGAGGGCAGGTCTGCAGCGCTGTAAAAGCCGCCGGTTTGTTCCACCAGCGGAGCCACCTGGTTTTGCAGGTATTCCACTTCGTCTTTGAAAGGCAAACCGGCAGCAGCGAGCAACACATCTACCGTAGATTTGGTGTTGTAGAAGGGGGCAACCACCGGCTGCGCGCCTGATAGCATGGCCTGCCCGGTACCATCGGTCACTCGCTGATAGCCCCACGATTCCAGGCCGTGGTGGTCGGGTAAGATGTAATCGGCAAGCATGGCGGTCTCATCAGGGAAGGTGGCAAAAGAGATAAGCGTTGGCACCTTCTCAAGAGCCGCCTGGAAACCAAGGGCTTGCGGCAACTCAAAGACCGGGTTCACACCATGCACGAAGAGCGTTTTGATTTTGCCGGCTTTCATGCGTTCGACCAGCTCGGCCATCTCGCGCAGCGAGGCCGGACGGCGGTATTCCTCGCCCAACGGGGAGACCGGAGTATGAAACACGCCGCCCGGTTTGCCCAAATTGCCCAAGAGGGCATTGAGCGCCAAAATGGCTTTGGCGATTTCTAAGCCGTGTTCATGCGCTAGCGCTGCCCCGCCCGGAATGACCAACGGCCGGTCGGCATCCAGCAGAAGCGCTGTCAAGTTTTCTAATGCCTCGAGTTGCAAGCCGGCGGCTTCGGCGGCAGCGGCCACATCCACCGCTTCAAAAGCCGCCGGGGCAATGCCAAATTTTTGCTCCGCATACAATTTGCCCAGCGCAGCAGCCACCAGGCCCTCGCTGCCCGGCTTGATGGGATGCCACAGGTCGGCCTTGGCTGCGGTTTGGCTCAGGCGCGCTTCCAGCTGCACCAGAATGCCGCGTGTGCGCTGCTTGCGCATCTTGGAGTAACCGCGCGTATACGCCACCGGAGAAATCCACGTCTCCAGGAAGTTCGCGCCGAAGGAAATCACCAAATCGGCATTTGCTAGGTCAAAAAAGAGCGTATCGGGGCGGCCAAACATGGCACGGGCCGCCTCGCCCAGGGTAACCCGCGCCTCGAACATGCCCAACGCCCCAAAGCGAATGGGAGCAGGTGCGCCAATCGTCTTGCATATCTCTCTCACCAGGTCAAAAAGATGGTCTGGCGCCGGCCCAAGCAGGAACTGTACACCGGCCGGGTCTTTGAGGGCCTGGGCAACGACTTCGATGGCTGTATCCCAATTGATTTCGGTCCAATCTTTTTCACCGGTCTGGTAACTCTCGCCGCGTGAGTTGCGGACGGGGTTGCGCAGACGGTCGGGGTTGTACAATCCTTGCAGGGTCGCCTGTCCACGTGCGCAGGTTTTGCCCAAGTTGACTGGATGATAGGGGTTGCCTTCGGTCTTGATGGCGCGTCCTTGCATGGTGCGGACAATTAACCCGCAGCCCGCAGCACATTCACGACAGGTGGTTGCAAAGTAGGTACTCTGGCCGTTGTAGTTGTATTCCGGCATTTTGGTATAGGGTTCGCGCGTCACATAGCGGGAAGCCGGGCCACAGCCGGTCAGGACGGCTGCCGTTGCCGCGCCCGCGCCAACCACCTTGAGAAAATCTCGCCGCGAAAGTTTATCGGTCATTCAACGCTCTCCTGTTTACACATTCTCATCACTCGCAATGTACGGTTGTTCGATGCAGGTTTCGTTTTAGAGCATCCCGTGCCAACGTGCTAATAGTGGCACGTGCCACAATCAATCAATTTAATGCGTTTTTGCGGGTCGTTCACCGAATTTTGTTGATGGCAGGTAATGCACCAGCCCATGTTGATTGTTTGCTGTAATTCGGCCACTTTCTGTTTGCTCATATCGCCATGACACTGCTCACAGGCAAAGCCGGCCGCAATATGGGGGCGATGGTTGAAATGTACATGGTCAGGCACAATGTACACCGGCACCCAGGGAATCGGCTCGTTGCGCTCCACATAACCGGCGAGTTTTTGCAATTCCACCGGCCATTGTTCCAACGGCACGGGCGCAGCCGGGTCCCAGTATTTTCGCAGCTGACCATGACAAGCCCAGCATTTCTGCTGGGTTGGTAAACCCGCTGAAGCCTGTCGTTGGGCACCCGGGTGGCAATACAGGCACTGAATCTGCAGCTGAACGTGAATATCGTGTGGAAACTGAATAGGTTGTTCAGGCGGAATCTGGGTCTGATAGAGCGCCCATGCGCCCCCGCTCAGGATAACCATGAAGGCAATCAAAAGAAGGAGTTGGATTTCCTTCTTTTTCAACAACTCAAACACTCTCTGCATTGATTCTCTCCTCGGCTAATTCATGCTACAGGCAAGATTTTGCTCGCTTCAAGTTGCAAACGCTACGCTTCGGCTCGTTCATTTGCGGCTGCGCAAAGCCCAAACGACCAAGAAGCCCAAAACCACCAGGCCAAACAAGAAGAAAGCGCTGACACCAAACGTGCCTAAGAAGGCCAGGATACCCGTCAGTATGCCCCCTGCCACCCCCGCCGGCGGACCGCCCACTTGCGGCGAAGCACCCGAATCTTGGCCTACGTTAGAGGGTTGCTGCGCTTCGCTGCCGGTCGGCAAGCTCTGAACATACGCCAAAACATCTACTCCGTCTTTGGGCGTCCAACCCAAATCGCGGCCAATGGGCATTTGCGTTCCGGCCACCCCAAAGCGGGTGCGATGCAAAAAGCGATATGGGTCACGGTTGGCCACCGCACCAAGTGTCTCGTTGATGCCCTCGGTGCGGAAGATGATTTTCGCCCCATCCAAGCCATGACAACTGGCACAGTTCGCCTCGTACAACGTTTTTCCTTTGGCTGGGTCGCCGCCTTTGGTTTTGAGGGTCACCGTGTCAATATATTCCGAATCATCAATCAGCCCGCTTTGAAGAAACGCGGCCACCTGCTTCATGCTGGTTTCATCTAAATAGGCGGAGAAATCATGCCCAGGGTCTGTTGCCCCTTTCAAAACAGCCACCACATCGGCTTGGGTTCCAAAGACACCGGGGAAACCGGTATAGTGCGAACCGCTGCCATACGCACCATCTTTGCCCTTGTAGTCCCAGCCATGACATTCAACGCAGCGCCAAGTATCAGGGCCAGAACGAGTGTTAGTGGTTTGCGCGCTCCAGAGCGGCATATCCCCTTCTGGCGCAGGCTGCCCGAGTGCAGCGTACCATTTATCGTAGAGCAACGCTCCGCGCGTCACATCATCTGCCGCTGGCAAGGAATTGCCCAAAGCACTGACTACGCTCACGCTCAGCCAGAGCAGAACAAGGGGCACAGAGAAAAAAAAGCGAAGGGAATTTCGCATATCGGCATCTCTCCTCATAAATTTGGGCGTCCCAACCGGCAAGGATTATACAAGACAAGTTAATATTTGATAAGAACAGGCTTAATTTACGCCGTGTTATACTAGGGTGAAACTTTATCACCCATTGTGATGAAAAAGAGATGAAACCCAAACTTCATTCTTTTGTTGTTGCGTTTGTCTTTGGAATGTTAGTACTCATCAATAGCGCCTCGAGTGTGGTCATTCCATCTTTCCAGCAAATTACTGCTACCCCCACGCTTACCCCTAGCCCGCCTGCCAGCGGGCCGGCGGGTGATACCAACGGGATTGCCTTCCTCGGCATTCTGATTTTTACAGTAATTGTGTTGGCTATCATGATGCGGTTGCGCGAATGGCGGGTACATTAAGGCGTGCCGCAAGCCCAATTTGAAAGCCAACCGAAAACGTCAACGACCTAGTCGGTGACCACGGCGTGCGACCGCATAGATTCTTCTACTGCCGCAAAATTTTATCCAGTGCTTTCCCTTGTGCCAGTTCATCAATCAATTTGTCTAAATAGCGTATGTTTTGCAGCAGCGGGTCTTCGATTTCTTCCACGCGAACGCCACACACCACACCCTTAATCAGCGTGCGCTTTGGATTCATGAATGGAGCGTGAGCAAAAAAGGTGCTTAAATCACTCCCCTTTTGGATTTGCTGCTGAAGTCCTGCCTGGTCGTAGCCGGTTAACCAAACGATAATTTGGTCAACTTCCTCTTTTGTGCGGTGTTTTCTTTCTGCTTTTTGGACATAGAGCAGGTAAATCTCTGCGAATTTGTATCCAAACAGCCGGTCATGAGACGAATTTTTCATTGCGAAAAGCTCCTGTTCAAAACTTGCATTGCATCGGGGCAAGAATATCATACTTCTGGACTCAATCCATCCTGACCCTTGAGAACGCACCCCGCACCTTTGGTGATAGTTCACCCCAATCCGCCTGCCCGCTTCGCTGAAAACGCTCTGCACGTCGCCTGGTCGAGACAAGTTAAGAGCAGCGAAGCGTTAACTTACCTTACAAACATGTTGTTGTAAAAAATTAGTACCTTTGCTACAATCCGACTACCAACATCAGCCTCCATCGCACTGGAAACAGCAGGCGAGAACATTCACAAAATCAACCATGCCGTGCCTCGCAAAACCATCTTCTTTAGTGTAGATAAAAACACCCCAAAAGTAACTCACCACATTATTTTGCATCTAAATATAGAATACTTGCCCGCACACCAAACCCCAAAGGAGGACAAATTTCATGCTCAAGTTCTCGCGTTGGATGGACTCGGTCTCGATGTACCTGGGGAAAGTTGCTGCTTTCCTGGTCATTCTGACGGTAGCGATTGGCTTCTATAATGTGGTAGCCCGTTACCTCGGGCGATTTGTGGGGGTCAAATTAACCACAAACATGCTGATTGAGCTGCAATGGTACTTATTTTCGCTCATTTTCCTGCTGGGTTTTCCTTACATTCTAAAAATCGGCGAAAACGTGCGGGTAGATTTCCTATATGCAAATTGGAGCATGAAAACCAAAGCGTGGGTCAATCTCATTGGCCATCTCTTCCTGCTCACGTTTTGTATCATCGGCATTTGGGTCACCTTTTATCCGGTTTTGCAATCGTGGGGTTTACTGCCTGATGGCACGTTTGGCCAGTGGGAAGTCTCACCTGACCCCGATGGTCTGCCACGCGCGCCCATCAAGACGATGATGCCAATCGGGTTTGCCCTGCTCTTCTTACAAGGGTTGGCCGAAATCTTCAAAAACATCGCTCGCATTCGCGGGGAAGAAATCCCCTTTGAAGGTAAGTAAACAGAAAGGCGGCCAAGATGGCGAACTTCGAATGGCTCGCGCTCGTCATGTTCTTTGGGTTTTTCGTAATTATCATGAGCGGGTATCCGGTTGGATATTCGTTTGCAGCCACTGCAATTTTGTTCGGGGTAATTGGCTATCTGACCGGTTCGTTCAATCCCAACCTGGTCAAGATGATGCCCAGCCGATGGTTTGGCACCATGTCCGATTTCACCCTGCTGGCCATTCCATTTTTCATTTTTATGGGAGCAGTCTTCGAGCGTTCCGGGCTGGCCGAACGCTTGCTAGAAACGATTGGCAAGATGATGGGCAAAACGCGCGGCGGGCTGGCGCTGGCGGTCGTGATGGTTGGCACCTTGCTGGCCGCCACAACCGGTGTAGTAGCTGCCACAATTATCATGATGGGCATGATTACCTTGCCTACCATGTTGAAGTACGGCTACGACAAACGCCTAGCAACCGGTGTGATTGTCTCTTCGGGAACGCTGGCCCAAATGCTCCCGCCTAGCCTGGTACTGGTGGTGTTAAGCGACCAGATTGGTGTGTCAGTCGGTGATTTGTTTATCGGCTCGGTCATCCCGGGCTTGCTTCTGGCCGGGTTGTATTTTCTATATGTGTTCATCATCACCCGTCTGCGGCCTTCGTTAGCACCCGATTTACCAGCAGACGTAATGAACTTTAGCCGAGCAGAGCTCTTACGCGAGGTTCTGACGGTGGTGCTGCCACCCGCAGTATTGGTCTTTTTTGTCTTAGGCAGCATTTTCTTTGGCTTGGCCTCGCCAACGGAAGCCGGCAGTATCGGTGCCGTAGGGGCAGTTATACTGGCCTGGGCCAATAAACGCCTAAACAAACAGATGATTTTCGATGCTGCGCTCGCCACAGCGCGGGTCACCGCCCTGGTCATCACCATTTTATTTGCCTCTTCATTGTTCAGCCTGGTGTTCACCGAAATGGGTGGCAAGAAAGTTATTACCGAGTTTCTGACCAACATTCCGGGCGGAAAATGGAGTTTCCTGGCCATTGCCAACATCGCCATCTTCTTAATGGGCATTCCACTCGAATTCATTGAAATCAGTTTTATTGCCATGCCCATTTTTGTGCCAGCCGCCCAAGCACTGGGATTAGATATGGTTTGGCTGGCGGTGGTATTCGCCATCAACCTGCAAACCGCCTTCATTTCCCCACCGGTTGGCTTTTCGCTGTTCTATTTACAAAGCGCTGCGCCCAAAGAAGTGCAAACGATAGACATTCACCGTGGAGCGTTGCCATTCGTGGCGCTACAGGTACTCGCCTTGCTAATCGTTATCTTCTTCCCCGAAACCGTCACCTGGCTGATTGGCCTAGCCGCCAGGAGCGGGCCATAAAGACCGATGAAACAAAACAGGGCTGCCCCAGCAGGAGCAGCCCGATGTGTTTAAATTGGCAGGAATTACTGCGAAGCACGCAGGGCTTCAAGCATCACAAATTCGTTGGTAAAGTTCCAACTCTGCACTCGGCTGCGAAACTCAAGCCATTGGTCGTAAACGGCCTTAAATTCAGCATCTTCGGCGGCTTTGGCTTCGTAGAGTTCAAACGCTGCTTTGCGCGCCGCTTCAAGAATTTCTTTGCCGTACGGCATTAGTTTGGTGCCACCTGCCACCAGTCGTTTAAGCGCCTCTCCGTTGACCGATTCATATTCTGCCAACATTTTGAGATTGCTCTCGGCAGCGGCCACTTCAATCGCCTTCTGATACAAAACCGGCAATTTGTTCCACTCAGCCAAATTGATCTCGACCTCCAGAGTCGTACCCGGTTCCCACCAGCCCGGAAAGCCGTAATATTGCGCCACTTTGTTCAAGCCAAGTTTTTCATCGTCATACGGGCCAACCCATTCGGCAGCGTCAATCGCACCGGTTTCCAGCGCCTGATAAATTTCGCCACCCGGCAGGTTTTGCACCTGCACGCCCAGTTTGGACATGACCTGACCGCCTAAACCAGGAATGCGCATCTTCAGACCTTGCAAATCGGCTACCGTGCGAATCTCCTTGCGGAACCAACCGCCCATCTGCGCGCCGGTGTTGCCCGCTGGGAATTGGATAACGCCGAACTTCTTGGCATAGAAATCTTGGAGAATTTGCAACCCACCGCCATGATACAGCCAAGTATTTTGCTGCGAGGCGCTCAGCCCAAACGGCACGCTGGAGCCAAAGCCCATCACCCAACTTTTGCCGAGATAGTAATACGATGCCGTGTGCCCAATCGGCACAGCCCCTGTCGAGACGACATCCAACACTTCGGTTGCTTTGGCCAATTCGCCGCCGGCGCGCGGCACAATTTTGAAACGTCCACCCGTCAGCTCGGCCACCCGGTCGGCAAACTTCTGCGCCCCGCCGAACAACACACCCAGCCCAGGTGACCAGCTGGTGGCCATTTGCCATTCCAGCTGAGGCAGGTCATTGTTGGCAGCGGCGGGAGCCTGCGTTGCAGCCGCTGGCCCAGAGCAGGCTGCCAAAGCGCTTGCTGCGGCGCCCATCCCGGCAACTTTGAGGAAATCTCTTCGGTTCATACGTCATCCTCCTTGGGGTGAAATGAAAAGTTGGCGTCTGCCGCGCCGCATTTCCAACCGGCGATTAACCATAAAGAGACGACAAGGTAAAGTGCAATGCGCTGCAAAGTGCCACGAAACCGGCGTCAACAGCCATATCTATTTTACATAACCTTTGATGAATTGAACATCATTTAGTTGCATGAAATTCTTATGAAATTTTAATCTGTTCGCCAACTGTCCTAAATTTATGACAATCTTCACTACCCAAGCAATTGTCTGACATGTTATAGTTGTGAGCAGTTTCTACAACCTCGCCCAACCAGGCTTCATCTCTGCCCTACCTGTTAGGTTGCATCGGTTTGCACAAAAACAAGGGCGCCATCCAAACCGGAACAGCGTATTACAGCAACCTTATGGCGTGATACAAACTTACAACATTGCTCTCAGAAAGGAAACAAACTTTATGAAACGACTATGGCTGTGGTTCTCTCTGGTGTTGGTCTTGAGCCTGCTGCTCGCCTCCTGCGGACAAAATGCAGGCGGGAGCCGCCTAAAGGCCATTCAACAAGCGGGAGTCATCAAAGTCGGCACCAGTGCCGATTATCCGCCCTTCGAGTTCGTAGATGCCAATGGCAACACAACCGGCTTCGACGTGGAACTGATGAACGAAATTGGCAAACGGCTAGGGGTCAAAGTCGAATGGGTGGATATGCCCTTCGATAGCCTGATTGCCGGCGTGCAGGAAGGCAAAATTGATGCCGCCATCGCGGCCTTCAATTACAGTGAAGACCGTGACAAAGTCGTGGACTTCTCGGATGTGTATTACACCTCCGAAGATGCCTTTACGGTGGTTGAAGGATCAAGCCTGACCATCAACGACCCGGCCCAAGACCTGCTCAGCCTAAAACTCGGCGTGCAAACCGGCACAACCCAAGATGACTGGCTGACCGCCCTTGTAGATGAGGGAAAACTGCCTGCGGATAATCTTGCACGATACGACCGCGTGGACCAGATTGCCCTGGATTTGAAAAACGGACGAATTGATGTCATGATGTCTGACGCGGTGCCGGCTGAAGCCCTTGCCAAACAACTCGGCGGCTTGAAAGTCATCTACAAAGGTGTGCTTTCGAGCGGCCCCATGAATATTGTGCTGCCCGAAGGGGAGGCAGACTTAGCAAAGGCCATCAACGAAATTCTGGCACAATTAAAAGCCGAAGGGTTCATTGAGAACCTGGCCATCAAATACTTTGCGGAGTGAACTATCCCGGCCTGGCAGGTCAGCGCCCTCTGCCAGGCCATTTTATTTGAGAGAAGATGCCCATGCTTTCAAATTTTCTTTCTTACATTGTGCAAGGCACCGGGGTGACCATTGCTGTTACGCTGATCGCCCTGCCATTTGGGCTGCTGATTGGACTGCTGTTAGCGCTCCTGTACAACTACGGCAACCGCTGGGTAGCGCGCAGTGCCGGGATATATAGCCTGCTCATGCGCGGCGTCCCACCAATTGTGCTGTTGTTTATTCTCTACTTTATCCTATCAGGCCGCTTGATTAATCTCTCACCCTTTTGGGCTGGTTCTCTGTCGCTCGGCTTGGTGAGCAGCGCCTATCAAATGGAAATTTTACGCGGCGCGCTGGCTGCCGTGGGAGCAGGCCAAATGACCGCCGCGCGCGCCATCGGCTTGACTCGTCTGCAAGCCATTCGCTATGTGATTTTGCCCCAAGCCATTCGGCTTGCTATTCCACCCTGGTCCAATGAGGCTTCCATCGTGCTGAAAGATTCCTCCCTGGTATATGCACTGGGTGTGCCAGAAATTCTACGGCGCGCGCAACAACTCAGCGCGACCACCGGTCAGCCGTTTCTGGCATTTGGTGCAGCTGCCCTCATTTACTTCTGCCTGGTCTTTCTCACCAACCGCGCGCTAGATTACCTGGCCGAAAAAACCAAGCTTCCCACACAACCGGTTTAGGAGCGCAAACCGTATGGCATCGTCTCTCATTTTACAAGCCAAAAATCTAACCAAAATATATGGCGAAAACGTCATCTTTCGAGATATTTCGCTGGATGTCCGCAAAGGAGAAACCATTGTCATCATTGGCCCTTCAGGAACAGGCAAAAGCACCCTGTTACGCTGTCTCAATCTGCTGACTCGCGTAAATAGCGGTCAAATTTTCTTGGAAGGGCGCGAAATCACTGCCCCCGGCACAAACGAAGACCAAGTACGTGAACAAATTGGGATGGTCTTCCAAAATTTCCTGCTGTTCAATCATCTCACAGCGCTTGAGAATGTCATGCTCGGCCTCACCAAGGTCAAGAAACTTCCTAAAGAACAAGCGCGCCAAAAAGCCATGCAAGAATTAAGCCGCGTGGGGTTAGCCGACCGCGCCGGACACTACCCAGCACAACTCTCCGGTGGACAGCAGCAACGTGTAGCAATTGCCCGCGCCCTCGCCATGGACCCCAAAGTGATGTTGTTTGATGAGCCAACTTCAGCACTCGACCCAGAACTGATTGGCGAGGTGTTGGGTGTAATGGCACAACTGGCGCGCGATAATATGACCATGCTCGTTGTCACTCATGAAATGGGTTTTGCACGCGAGGTAGCTGACCGTATTGTGTTCATGGAAAAGGGCAGCATTGTGGAGCAGGGCGCGCCCGATGACCTATTTGAGCGGCCACAGCATGCTCGCACGCGTGAATTTCTTTGGAAAATTACCGAACTATACGGCAAGAAAGAAAAACCATGAGCGCATTTTTGGAACTCTTCTTGCGGTTTTTACCCGACTTGTTGAGCGGAGCCGGAATGACCCTGCTTCTGACCGCCGAAGGCCTGACTGCCGGTTTTGTACTAGGCTTACTGGCTGCTCTGGGGCGCACCTACGGGGGAAAATTGTGGCGCAGTGTTTCCATAGCGTATATTGAACTCTTTCGAGGCACACCGCTCCTGATGCAAGTATTTATGCTGTATTACGGCTTGCCCGGCTTGGGCATCACCTTGAGCCGTGAATGGGTCGCTTTTCTGGCATTGGGTCTGAACTCTGGCGCCTATCAGGCCGAGTATCTGCGCGGTTCCATCCTCGCCATTGGCGAAGGGCAAATGTTGGCTGGGCGTGCCATTGGCCTTTCGCGCTGGGCGACCATCTTCCACATCATTCTGCCGCAAGCAATTCGGCTGGCTATCCCGGCCTGGGCCAATGAACCCGTCTCGTTGCTTAAATCTACCGCCGTCGTGTTTCTAATCGCCGTGCCGGAATTGATGGCAAAAGCCAAAGCCATAGCCGCCAAAACCTACGACCCAATTGGTTCCTACTTGGCAGCAGCGCTCATTTACCTGGTCATGGTCTATCTGCTCGATGCTTTAATGAAATGGAGCGAAAGCAAAGCGGTCATCCCCGGCTTCGAGAGCGAAGCAAAACGCGCTTGAATGAAAAAAGCCCCGCCTGGGCGGGGCAACTGGTTTTGCAAAGCAATTTATACTAATTTCGCCACCAGGCGAATTTCAGGGCCGGCCAACGCTTTGGAGACCGGACAATTGGCTTTGGCAGCTGCTGCCTTCTCCTGAAAAGTTTCCTCGCTCAGGCCTGGCACTTCTGCCTGGCAATCCAATTCAATCAGACTAATGGTTGGACCTTCCGTAAGATGCACAGTAGCCGTCGTTGCAATGCGCGTCGGGGTAAAGCCTTCTTTGGTCAGCAACGCCGAGAGAAACATCGAAAAGCAACCAGCGTGTGCCGCGCCAATCAATTCTTCGGGGTTTGTGCCGGGCCCGCTTTCAAAACGCGAAGCAAACGTAAACGGTCCTTCGTATGCACCGCTGCCCAGTTTCATCGTTCCAGCGCCTTCTTTAAGTGTGCCTTTCCATTCAGCGGATGAAGTGCGAGTGGTCATAGGGTCTCTCTCCGGGGTAGATTGATGAAAAACGAAAGATAAGACGAACATCTCACAAAGTGCGCCGCCCGAACAACCCTCAGCGGACTGCGCTCTCATGCGCAAAAAAGTATAACACGAATTTAGACAAAAAATATCAGAAAAATATCAAAAATCCCCTACCACCACCAGCGCGGAATCAACACGGGTGTATTCTGCTTATACGCTTCATAATCAGGCTGACCGCCCCATTTTTTATCAGCACGTTGTTCCAAGAGCGGTATGCCACTAATGCGCGTCAGCAACACAATCACAAACAACGGCGAAAGCAGGGTCAGCCAACGCCAGCCGGCCAGCGTCGGCAAAGCAATGATGGCTACACCAAACCATAGCAAAATTTCGCCAAAATAATTGGGGTGCCGTGAATAACGCCACAAGCCACTGCGAATAAACTTGCCCCGGTTAGCCGGATTGGCCTGAAAACGGCGCTTTTGCTCATCTGCCACCAATTCAATCAGGAAGCCCACCAGCCACAGCAAACAGCCCACCCAGGCAAAACCATCCAGCGCCGGGCGTCGGAGCGAGGTCATGGCTGCCCAAGCCGCAGCGGCGGTGAAAGACACCCACAAACCTTGCAAAGTCCAGACATTCAGAAACCGCCAAAACGAAGGCTTCAGGTCATCAAACCGCTCATCCTTGCCGCTTCGTTGAATACGCAAAAATAGGAAACTCCCTAGCCGAACGGCCCAAACAATAATCAGTCCGGCAAGTAGCAGCGCACGCGCATCGCGCATGGGAGCAAGCAAGACAAGCGACGCGGTGATGAAAATATAGGTGAAGCTGCCTGTTAGGTCAAAAAACTTTTCCGTCTGCGCAAGAAAAGACGGGAGAAACACCACCCACTGTATCAAATAGGCCATGCCAACCGCCAGAGCAAAGAGGGGCCAACCAAACAGCACCACCCCGCCTTGCCCCCCCAGCCAGGCCAGGCCGCACCCAACGAGAACAATCAAAGGAAAAAAGAACAACGCCTGTCGGTCGGCCGGGGTCATGTTTTTTTCTGCTTCCAATAGGGTGACATGTTCAGAATAGAACGTTGCACAAAAGGACGCACAAACGGCATGATGAAGCGTTTCCACCCCAACAGAGCAGCGATTTCGGCCACAATTTGGTCAAACGTATGCCGCTGATACTGAAGCAAACGCTGACTTTCCTCGGTATCCAGCCAATCGGTCACATATTCTTTATCCGAAAAGGCTTCATCGGGCAACATGCCAATTCCCATGGCGGTCAAAATTTTGCTGAAGAACTCACGATACGTAATCTGACAGCCATGCTCTCTGCCGCCACCAACTAACAGCAAGCGCCCTGTCCACAATTCGGGATGCGCAATAGCGTTGACCACTGCCAATGCACCATCGGCCGGGTGCATGGTCTCCATGCGGTTATATAGGCCAATTTCAAACATAATGGGGTGCGCATCACGCAGGCCAATCAGTGGCATATCGCTGAAGCGAAAGATAAGGTGGGGCAAACCCGATTCGCGCACCATTTGCTCGCCGGCGGCCTTGGTCTCCGTGTAAACATCGGAAATCTCGATCGGGTCTTCGGCGCGGCGTGGGGGAGGTAATTTTTGAGTATGTCCAAACAGGTCGAAGGTGGAAGCGTAAAAGAACCGCGGCGGATTTTTTTGGGCTTTGGCAGCCTCGAGCAGATTGCGTGTCCCTTCGATGTTGACGGCACGGGTCAATTCGGGTTGTTCATCACTCACCGGGGGGATGATGGCAGCCAGATGCAGAATCACGTCTTGTCCTTGCACTATGCGTTTCACCAGTTCAGGATTACGGATATCCCCCCAAGCCACTTCCACCAGTCCTGGAAAATGTGCCGCTTTTTTCTCGGTTTGCGGGGTGCGCAAGTCAAAACAGCGGACAACATGCCCCTGGCGCAACAACTCAGCGGTGACATAATATCCAACGTTTCCAAAAGCGCCGGTCACTAGAACGTTAGCCATAACAAGTCCCTCGACTATCTCAGATTTTAATGGGCCTGCGCAACAATTTTGCGTACATCTTCGGCATGGTCTTCTTCGTGCGGAGCAAAGATGTTGACCATATCTTCCAGGGTGCCATAACCACCCCAAGGCAAAATGTACGCTTTTGTTACCAATTCTTCTGGCATTTGGCGTATCAAATCAAGCAACGTGCGGCGCGTTTCGATATACTCGCGATAAATGTGGTCGTAACTCAACCCCTCGCGCGTTGAAACCGTTTCTGCGTTATACACATCAATTCCTTGCGCCGCCAGTGTTAGACCAGGCTGTCCCCCTTGCACAATCGCTTGAATGAAAGCAATGGTCGCATCATCCCAACCGGCGATGTGGGCTAAAATTTCGCGAATCGTCCACAGCGGGTAGATTTTGCGATTCTTATCCACTGTTTCTAAATGCACCAGCATGCTTGTTCGGGCCTGTGCCAGTCGGTCTATCAACACTTGGCGTTTATCCATAGGCTTTTCTCCTGAGCAAGCTAATTTTACCTGATGAAAAGCCATTTCAAACCAATTTACCATCTTCCCACAATTTCAAAAAGACCTCCACCACTTTCGGGTCGAAAAGCACCCCCGCATTCTTGCGGATATATTCCAACGTCGCCTGCTGACTCCAGGCTAAACGATAAGGACGGTCACTGGTTAGGGCGTCCCATACATCTATCACAGAAAAAATGCGCGCGACAAGGGGAATCTCTTCACCCTTTAATCCGCGGGGATAGCCGCTGCCATCCCAGCGCTCGTGATGAGCAAGGGGAATCTCTAAAGCAGGGCGCAAATATTCAATGGGAGCGAGCATTTCGTAAGCATATAAAGGATGCATGCGCATAATCTCCCACTCGTCTTCGGTCAAACTATCCGGCTTGAGCAAAATGCGGTCAGGCACAGCCAATTTGCCCATATCGTGCAACAAGGCGCCGCGTCGAATATGCACACATTCTTCTTCACTAAAGCCGATTGCCTGGGCTAATTTCAGGGTCAACTCAGTCACGCGCAAGGTATGGCCTTCGGTTTCGCGGTCACGCAGGTCCAAGGCGCGCGACCAACCTTCAATCGTGGTTTCATAGGCTTCGTTGAGTTCACGCAACGATTTTTGAATTTCCTGAAACAACCGAGCATTTTGAATCGCAATTGCCGCTTGGTTAGCAAAGGCGCGCACCAATCTGGCCTGTTCCGTTGAGTATGCCGCAGGGGTACGGCTATCTAATGTGATATAGCCAATCACTTCACCGCGCGCAACCAGGGGAACTCCCATCCAACCGCGTACATACGTAGTCCCTCCCCATTGGTTGAAGCGCGGGTCTTGAGAAGCGTCATCCAAGATGAGCAAATGACCATTGCGGATAGTTTCACGAAACAAGGGGTCATCCGCCGGAAAGGTTGTATTGAGCACCTGTTCCGCATTCGGAACACCGCGGGTCATCATAATGCGCAACACGCTGCCTTCCAGCAAGAAGATGCTCGCGCTATCAAACGGCACAACTTGTTCCACCGAATTGATGATGATTTCCAGTACTTTTTCTAATTCCAACGAAGAAGAGAGCGCGCCAATCGCTTCGATCAGCGTTTCTGCCTCATGACGGCGTTTGCTCTCCGCGTCGAACAACCGAAAGCGTTCAATCGCATTGGCCATTTGCCCGGCAATGGTTACCATCAAACGCTCATCATCTTCCGTAAAGAAATCTGGCTGTTTACTCTCGGCGTTGATAATGCCAATCACCCGTTCACCGAGATTAATCGGCACACACAATTCTGAACGGATATCCGGTGTCACCATCAGATAATCTGACACCTGGCTGACATCTCCAATGCGGCGCGGCTTACCACTCAGCACAACCGAGCCAGAAACACAGCCATGTAACGGGTATTGCCGGGACACATTCTCGGTTAACCCACGATAAGATGGGTGAGGATACAAATATTCTCTATTCTCATCAAGAAAAGCAAAGCCAAAATTATCGGAATAGAAAGCCCGACCCATTTCCTGAGTGACAAACTCAATCAGTTCATCCATTGTCCGCACACGAATCGCCATACCGGCAATGGTGTGCAACATAGATAACTCTTTGACCTGACGGTGTAAGGCTTGCTCAGCGCGCTTGCGTTCGGTAATATCTACCGCCACACCAATCACTCCTTGCACCGTGCCATGTTCATCAAAAAAGGGAGCATACGTCGAGTCGAAAACAATCTCCCCAATGTGGTCTTCACTGCGGGCAGTTTGCCCAGAGAGCGCCCGCCGAATCGATTCGACAATAGAGGGGTAATCTCGGTACATTTCCAGCGCCGAACGACCTACTACCTCACCGGGTTTTAACCCAAGTTGAGCCAACCCTTTGCCCTCAGAAAGGGTAAACACCCCATTTTTATCCAACATGAACGAAACGACATCCGCGCCGGTCACAACCGTTCGATAGCGTTCTTCACTCTCACGCAGCGCGGCTTCGGCCTGACGACGCTCGGTCAATTCGCGTTGCAAGGCTTCGAGCAAGCGCGCATTTTCCACCGCAATCGCGGCCTGGTCTGCCACCAATTGCAGCAAACGCAGCTCTTCGGGGGAATACGGGTCGGTTCGCTGGTCATCGGTCACGTTGATGACCCCAATCACCCGTTCCTTTACAATCAGCGGTGCGCCTAATATGCGCCGGAACTTGACCGCATCATAAACATTCGCACGGTTTTCCCATTGAGAGTAATCGAACACCATGAGGGGCTTGCCCGTTTGTGCCACCCGACCAGAAAGCCCTTCGCCCAATCGCAAGCGCGTCCCTAAAAAGCGCTCAGGAAAATTATGAGCAACCACCAGTTCCAGCGTCTGACCATCTTGTTGCATGAGATATAGCCCACCCATCGGGGCATCGAGCAACAACGCCGCTTGTTCTACAATTGTATGGAGCAGCGGCATCAGGTCAATTTGGGCATTAATTCTGAGCGAAGTGGTATATAACGCCTCCAGTTCTTGCGCCCGCCGTTGCAAAGCCAGTTGCGCCTGACGTGCTTCAGTGACATCATGCGCAATTCCAAACACCACCTCCTGATTAATCGGCACCGCGGTCAGTTGAGCGATACACACCGCACCGTCTGGGCGTACATATTCCACCTCGCCGAATTCAATCGTCTCCTCGGTTTGTGCAATTCGCTCCAGTCGCTCTTGCGCCCCTTTTGGGGTAATATCGAAAGTGGTCAACTCCTTAATTTCAGCAATGCTGCGGCCTGTCAATCGCTCGGCAGCATGGTTGGCATCCAAATAACGACCCGTTTTTCGTTCGACGACAAAAATCGCATCATTCGAACGTTCAAATAGCATCCGAAACCGATTTTCACTCTGCCGCAACGCGACTTCTGCCTGGCGGCGGGCTGCCCGCATCTGGGCTTCGCGAATTTCACGCCGTAGCGCCTCAGCCAGCCGGCTCAGATTATCCTTCATCAGATAATCATGCGCACCTGAGCGCATGATTTCCACCGCCGTCTCCTCCCCAATCGTGCCAGAGACGATGATGAACGGCAAATCAAGTCCACTTTCGCGCAACACCGCCAAAGCGTCTGGTGCGCTAAAAGATGGCAATCGAAAATCGGAAATGACAGCATCCCATTCGTCTTCCAGCAAGGCCTGGCGCATCTCATCCCCCGTTTCGACACGCCGCATCCTGACATCAAACTTCGCCTGCCGTAACTCATACATCAGCAACTGCGCATCCAGGTCGCTGTCTTCCACCAACAACAGACGCAATCTCTCACCCACAGTCATAAACCTATTATACCGTTTTGCTATTTTTTGTTCGCACACAAGAATCGGTCTTGCACCCGATTGCTATTGCGAAATCGATTGGCACGACTGTTGTATAATACAGGCAGAACAGGTGCATTTCAACTATGACACCCTCCAAAATTGAACAAGCCACCATCGAAACCGCTACCGATTTGAAATCCATCGCGCAATCACCGCCGGTGCGTGACCTTTCGCGCTTAAGTTTGCCCGAAATTGACGCCGTTGTCGAAGTGACATCCCAAATCATCCCGGCGGGCAACATCCCCGGCATGATTTTAAATGGCCTAACGCGCCTCTCGGGTCAGCGTCTGCCCCAGCAAACGGTCCAAAAGCACATCACGGCCTTGTTCAGCGCGCTCGATTTTCTATTCGACCAAGTCACCTCCGGCGCGGTGCTGGTAGCGCCTGCCGCCGTCATCTGGGGTTATCAAAACCTGCTTAAACTGGCCGGCAAAGACCCTGAATCGGCCTTCCCGGAGGGAATTTGGCAATTCTACGTAGACTATGCCCTGCGCGAAGACACCGCTCGACACGTCATTGAAACACACGGCTTCGAAACCCTGTTACAACAACATCACATCCGCCTCAGTGAACTAGACCGTCTCACCGCTTGGGTCATGGCTGCTATCAGCGTCTTGCACCAATATGATGCCCTGCTCGAAATCGAATGGCGCGAGCGCACAGCAACCGCCATCTTGCGCGAACTGACACGCTCCCTGCCCAATGCAGCCCGCTATGCCCGCCTGTACCGCGAATGGGAAATTCAACGCCCCTACCGGCGCGGCGCCGAAGCAGCCAATTATGATTATCCCGATTATCGTCGCATCAAATTCCAACACTTCTTGCAAGATGCCATGCGCAGCCTGCCCGCTGACCTGCGCGCCGAGTGGCAGCGCCGCATGAACGAAGCAGAGCGCGACCTGCCCGCCTACCAAAGACAAATGTCCATTCTGGCATATCTAGAACCAGGGCAATACGGTGAAACGCGCATTCCCTACAACTTTGAGCAAGCCCATGTTGGCCTCATCCTGCGCGGCAACTATTACCTGCTCCCCGTTTGCGCCCCTGAAAGCGACCAGCCGCTCAACGCCGAAACGGTCCGCGCGCAACTTGCTGCCCTGCTGGCCTTACCCGCTGCACAACCCGCGCCCTTAGCCGACCTGGCGCGGATTAAACGCTCGGCCTTACCGAATCTCTTCCGCAAACTTTCCCCGGCTGTCGTAGAAGAACTCGCCCGTCTGCGCTTTGCGCCTATTCTCATCAATGCCGATACCCGTCCCTCGCACTTGCCACTGACCGAGTTGCGCCAAGCCGAACGCGGCATCGGCAGCCATGCCCTCACCATTTTT
>QEXW01000139.1 GCA_003130845.1 Anaerolineae bacterium | reverse complement strand
CGTGGTCAAATTCGTGGATGGTGTTTGGGGGTAGGTGTGCCGTCCACGAATGGGGTCACGAATTCACGAATATGGGCGGGCATTCGTGCATTCGTGGGCATTCGTGCATTCGTGGTCAAATTCGTGGATGGTGCTTGGGGGTAGGTGTGCCGTCCACGAATAGGGTCACGAATTCACGAATATGGGCGGGCGTTCGTGCATTCGTGGTCGAATTCGTGGACGGCGTTCGTGCATTCGTGGTCAAATTCGTGGATGGTGTTTGGGGGTAGGTGTGCCGTCCACGAATGGGGTCACGAATTCACGAATATGGGCGGGCGTTCGTGCATTCGTGGTCAAATTCGTGGACAGCATTCGTGCATTCGTGGTCGAATTCGTGAACAGTTACTCTATCACCAAAGGAGTCTGCCATGCCTTCTTTTGTCCATCCTGAGCCGTTTATCCTGCGCCCTGCGGAGGACTTGTTGGAACGCCGGCCCGACCTGCGCCATGCCGCCGGCCAGTTGGCGCACGCGTACGCCAGCGGAAGAATTGTGACCGACGCCGACTTGCAGAAGATGGGCGCGGCGCTGTGGAGCGCCCTGCCGCCGGAAACTGCCCCAGGTTTCGAGGCCGCCCTGGCTGCGGCCGGGATGAACATCCTGCCGGTCATCTTGGAAAGCCCCAGCGCGGCGATTCAAGCCCTGCCCTGGGAAACGCTCTACCACCCGGCGTATGGCTTCCTGGCGCGCGAGGCGCGCTTTGCCTTCTCGCGCCGCTATGCCCCGCCCCAAGCACAGAGCGCGCCCCCGCGCCCGGCGCCGCTCAAAATCCTGCACTTCACCGCCCTGCCCGATGACCTGAACCCCGAAACCGAACGCCTGGACGTGGAAAAAGAGCAAGAGCGCGTCCAGGACGCCGTGCTGCCCCTGGTGGCACAAGGCCAAGCGCTGCTGGAAACGCCTGACGATGGGCGGCTGGAGACGCTGAAAGACCTGTTGGAACGCTTCCAGCCGCACGTTCTCTTTTTGAGCGGGCACGGCGAATTCGTGTACGACCCTGGCGGAAAGCGCGAACCGTTCGGCATCTTCCTGTTTGAAAATGAGAGCGGCGCGGGCCGACCGGCCAGCGAGGCGGAAATCGCCCAAGCCCTGGTGGGCCGGGGAGTGCAGATGGTGGTGCTTTCGGCCTGTGAGAGCGGCAAGGCCGCTTCGGACGCCTTGAACAACGGCCTGGCGCGGCGGCTGGCGGCGTTGGGCGTGCCGCATGTGATTGGGATGCGCGAATCGGTCAAAGACCGGGCCGGGATTGCTTTTGCCGATGCGCTGTGCCGCGCCCTGGCCGAAGGCGAGCGCCCCGATGTGGCATTGCAAACCGCCCGCGCCGCCATGACCGCTCCCTCCGGTGGCCCGGCGCGCCGCGAAAGCGGATGGAGCGTTGCGGCAGAACAATTGAGCGGTCAGTGGTGCCTGCCCATGCTGATTTCACCCGACCCGGGCCGCTCGTTAGCCGATTTCGCCCTCGCCTCGGCCTTCTCTGGCTCTTTACCGAGGGCAAGCAAACAGCAGGGGAAGCTGCTCTTCATCGGGCGGCGCAGGGAATTGCGCAAGTACAAGCATCGCCTGCTGACGGGCGCGCTCAACCGCCTGCTCATCACCGGCGCAGGCGGACACGGCAAGACGACCCTGGCCCGCAAATTGGCGCGCGAATTGGAAGCGCGCGGGTACCGGTTCTTCGAATGGCGCGCCGGCTCCCCCTGGCGCGATTTCCAAGCAGAGTTGGCCTTGGCGCTGACCGGCGAAGCGGCCAAACAATACGACCGCGCCGCCATCCACTTTGCCGAGCAGCCCGAGCGGCTGGCGCAAACCTGCCTAGGCCTGCTGGACGCGCAATACAACGGGAAGATCGTCCTCCTGTTCGACAACCTGGAAGCGATTCAAGACGACCAGACCTTCCGCCTGAAGGATGAGACTGTGCAAGCCTGGTTGCAGGCAGCGTGCAGCGACAAAATGAATTTTGTTGTACTTGCCACCTCGCGCTGGGCGCTGCCCGATTGGAACGGAGAACACCTGCCGCTGACGGGGATGAGCAAAGGCGATTTTTTGCGCCTAGCCCAGGCCCTGACCGAACGCGGGCAGATGAACCCGCTTCTGCTGGCCGACCGCGCCCGCCTGCACGCCGCTTACAAGGCGCTCGGTCACAACCCGCGCGGGCTGGAACGGCTGGCCGCCGCCACGCTGACCATGAACCCCCAGGAACAGGCGGATTTCATCACAGCACTGCAACAAGCCCAAGCAGAACAGCGCCAGGACATGGCCCTGGAAGAGACCCTGCGCCGCCTGCCGCCCGAGGCCTACCGCTTGCTCTGCCGCCTGCACGCCTACGAAGCGCCCGTCCCACGCGAGGGGATCATCAAACTCGGCCTGGATTTGCCCGACCCCGAGGCCGCGTTCGGTTCCCTGCTGGCCTTTTCGCTGCTGGATGTGAGTGAAAACCACGAGTACGAAACGCTCGAATACCAGCTCGAACCGACCCTGCTGGATTACCTGCGGGATGAGCGCCTGACGGACGAAGACCTGCGCCTGTATCACGCCGCCGCCAGCCTGCTCTTGTGGCTGCTGGCGCACGAGCGCAACACCTACCCCCACCTGGCGCTCACCATCCAAGCCCTGCGCCGCGCCGAGCGCCATGCCGAAGCCGACCGCCTCACCCTTGATATTTTGGTGGGCAAATACACCCTGGATGGCCGCTACGCCGAACTGCTGGCGCGCTGGCTGCCGCCCGTTTGCAACTCGCCCGACCTGCAGACCCAGGCCGAGGCCCTCGGGCAGACCGGCAAACTGTGGATTCATCTCGGCGATTACGACACAGCGCTCGACTATCTGCAGCGCGCCCTGGTCATCCGTCAGCAAATCGGCGACCGGGATGGGATGACGCTCAACAATATTTCTGGCATTTACCAGGCGCGGGGCGATTACCAGGCGGCGCTCGACTATCTGCAGCGCGCCCTGGTCATAAGTCAGCAAATCGGCGACCGGGCGGGGGAGGGGGCGACGCTCAACAATATCGGTCAGATTTACCAGGCGCGGGGCGATTACGACACAGCGCTCGACTATCTGCAGCGCGCCCTGGTCATCCTTCAGCAAATCGGCGATAAGAAAGGGGAGGGGGCGACGCTCAACAATATCGGTCAGATTTACCAGGCGCGGGGCGATTACGACACAGCGCTCGACTATCTGCAGCGCGCCCTGGTCATCCGTCAGCAAATCGGCGACCGGGCGGGGCTGTGCGCCACGCTGTTCAACATCGGGCATATCCACGCGCAGAAGGGGGAAATACGACAGGCAGTCAGCGCGTGGGTGACAGTGTATGTGATTGCCAAGCAGATTAATGAGTATCAGGCTTTGCAAGCCTTGTCCAATCTCGCGCCGCAACTTGGCATGCCCGCCGGGCTGGAGGGGTGGGAAAGGCTGGCGCAACAAATGCAGAATGAAGAAGGAGGAATGCAAAATGGCGAGGATGGGCAGGAAACAGAACAAGACGGCGAAGCGCAGTTGCGGGGCTTGGTCCGCCGGGTGAAGCAGGCGGTGGAAGAAAAGCGCCCCGAAACAGAGCAGTTGTTCCAGGCGCTTTCCAAAATGGCAACGGATGGAGCGCTGCCGCCCGAACTGCGCGCTCTGGGCAAGGTCCTGCGCGATTATATGGCCGGGGTGAGAAATCCTGATTTGAGCGGCTTGCCGGAGGCGATGCGGCGGGTGGTGGAGGAGTTGAGGGGGTAGGGGGCCGTCCACGAATGGGGCCACGAATGCGCGAATGAGGGCGCCGTCCACGAATAGGGTCACGAATTCACGAATGAGGGCGGGCATTCGTGGATATTCGTGGTCGAATTCGTGGATAGCATTCGTGGTTGCGTTCGTGGGTGGTGTTTGTGGAAAGATGGGGTATAATGGGTTTATGTTTCACTTAAGTATTATTAATGAAAACATAAGCCTAGCGGCCAACAGCTGTGCTTCGACAGCCGATTTTTGGGCTGTTTTGCGCAGAAAAAACGTGCATTGCAGGTCGTGTGAGAGTATGGAAGCCGTAGCCTAGATATGAAGAGTTGTTTCGTTGTAGTAAGACGCGATGGCTTGCGATGGCATGGCTGCTTCTGGCCTGTGGCGGATGGACGGTGCGTAAGCCAAAACGCTGCCCAATTCCAATCGTCACCCTGTGCTACACGCTATTGTTGCGGGCGGTTCTCCCCTGGCAAAGCGGCAGGCCCCGTTTAGGTTGGACGCGGCCTTTGGGGTGCGAAACGGACTTGAACCCCTCCAATATCCAGGGAAAACTGATATACTACACGAAATTGTCTGACAAACTTGGCCGCTATCAGGAGAATCTGCCGCAGAGGATGAACTATGAATGAAACCACGCATGAGACCACCACCATTCAAACCGCCATCCAGAACTACTTGGAGCTGATTGAAACGGCGCGCAGCAAGAATACCTACGAGACCTACCGGTATGCCATGCAAGCCTTTGCCGGTCTGCTGGCTGATAACAAAATTGACGCGGCAGCCACGCCGGTCAGCCAGCTGCGCGAGGACGCGGTCGGCTGGTTCGCGGCTTGGCTCAAGGGTCACGCCCCGGCCACCGAGCAGTTGTATTTGCAGGCGGTGATGGGCTTTTACAAGTTCTTGTCAGCCGAACGGCTGGCCTCCCCCACCCTGCCGCGCATTGAGCAGTTAATCAGAATGCGCGCCCGCAAGGTTGGTCAGCGTCTGCCGCAGTTCCCGCGCGAAGATATTGAGCGGATTTTGGAATATGTTTCTGCCTCCCCTACCCCGCTCTCTCACTCCGGCCCTTTGCCAGCGGGAGAGGATGAAGGCCCTCGCCCCGGCTCGCTCTCAGCCCCTGATAGGGACAAACAGGGAGAGGGAGAAATGGAACGATTACGTTGGCTGCGCGACCGGGCGTTTCTCATCACCTTGGCCGATACCGGGTTGCGGGTGCATGAAGCCTGCGGCTTGCGGCGCGGCGATATTGACTGGAACGAGGGCCGGGCAGTCATCATTGGCAAGGGTGATAAGCAGGCTGTGATTCGCTTTTCCCGCCGGGCGCTGAAGGCGCTCAAAGAGTATTTGGAAGCGCGCTCTAAGTTCGATGGCGGTGCGGGGCGGCCACTGGGTTCCTTGCCGCTTTTTGCCCGGCATGATAAAGGCGCGGGGAAGAAGGTGAAGCCAATTACGACCGCTACCGGCAGGAATATCGTCGAGGAACGGGCGCGCGAGGCGCTGGGCGAGGAGGCGGTCGGCAAAATCACGCCGCACTCGTTCCGGCACTATTTTGTGACGACGGTTTTGCGTGCTTCGGGCAACTTGAAACTGGCTCAGGAGCTGGCGCGCCATGCCAATATTGCCGTCACCCAGCGCTATGCGCACCTGAGTGATGATGAGTTGGACCGAGGGTATCGGGAAATTTTTGAGTAAGGCTATCCCAATAAACGCTGATTGATTTCCTGCACTTCGGTCTGATAGCGCAATAGGTCATCTCGTAGGCGGGCAGTGTCATCACCATACCGCAGACGGCGCGCAAGGAAATGGAATTCTTCGCTGTCGTAGGGTGGCACTGTCACGTCTTTGGCGTTGCCGCGCACGACACGCAGGGAATCGATGAGCCAACGCAGGAAGGTGTGGGCTTTGCGTAAGGTAGTGTAATCGGCTTCGGAGAGAATGCCGGCTTGGTAGAGGGCGGTCATGGCTTCGCGCAGATTGGTCACACGCAGGGCCGGATTTTGCGCGCCGTAGTTGATTTGTAGCCCCTGAATCAGGTATTCCACATCAACTAAGCCGCCGGGGCTGAATTTCGCATTGAACGTGCCGCCGGTGACAAGGTGCCGAATCTGGCGCTCGCGCATGGCACGCATCGCGGTCACATCGAAGGGGCCGCCATGATAGACGTATTCATCGCGCAGCCGGCCTATCTCCGCGCCGAGGGCTGGGTCGCCGGCAATGGGGCGGAGTTTGACAAGTGCTTGTCGCTCGTAGGCCCAGGCTGGGCCATTGGGGGCATAATATCGGCGGAAGGACTCCAGTGAAACGGCCATGCTGCCGGCTTTGCCATACGGTCGCAATTGCAAATCAATTTGGAAAATGCCTTCTTGACGGGCATGCACTGTTGAAAGCACAGATTGCACAAGTTTTTCGTAATAGTCGCCGGTATCCGTGATTTCCGGTCCGGTTGTGCGGCCTTGGCCAGCGTAGACGAACATCAATTCAATATCCGAGGCAAAGCCCAGTTCACGACCGCCACATTTGCCAAGCGCTAGGACGGACAGAGGGCAGGGAGAGCCATCTTCCTGCTCAGGCAGGCCGTATTTTTCAGTGAGCTCGGCTTGGCAGCGTTCCAGAGCGGTTAGGATGACAACTTCCGCCAGGTCGGTGAGTTCGGCGGCAAAATCCCAAAATTCGGCGGTCAAGCCCAGGATATGCCGCATGTCAATGCGGAAGAGTTCACGGTCTTTGAAGGCGTTTAGTGCTTCGCGCCAGTTGGAATATTCGCTTTCTCCGACTGCGCAGGTTTCAACGGCCAGGGTCAGTTCTGCTTCGAGGTCGGCGCGCGGTTTGCCAGCAGCCAGTGATTCGACATCACGCACTAAGGGGAATAGGTTGGCATATTGCATGCGCAGGAAGTCGTCCCACAGGAAATCGCTGATGCCTAAGACGCGCGCTAGGGCTTTGAGTACATCGGAGCGCTCGAGGGAGGCAATTTCATCAGGCCAGTTGGGGCGCTGGAAGAGTTGGTAGATGAATTCGCGAAAGTGCAACAGGGCGGCTTCGGGGTTTGGCGAGTGTGGTAAAAGGTGGGTAAAGTGTTTAATCAGTACGATGGCGGCGCGTAGTTCGCGCTGTCTTTGGGGTGATTCGATTTTTCGGCCTTCGGCATCGGTGACGTATAGTACGTCTTTGGCGCGGTTTCCTACAGTCCGCACGACCATGCGGGCGATGTTGGTGCGGGTGAAGGCCAGGGCGTTGGAAAATTCATACAGGAAGCCAACTGTATCAGGGGCATCAATGCGCAGAACGGTGTAACGGTCTGAGACGGTGTTGTCAATTTCAATGTCTATGGGAAGCAGCGGCGAGGCTTTGCCCGGCACTGCCTGAAAGGCGGCCCCCACCCGCTTGGCAAGTGCACCGCGCGCTTCACGGCGCTGCCCAGCACGAAGTTTGGCCAGGAGTTCTTGGAGTTCTGTGGCGTAGCGCGACCAAATTTCCGGGCCGTGCGGTTCAAAGAAGACGGATTTGACGGTAAACACATCTACGATTTTGGGGCGGGAGGATGCGGCAGATACCGAGGCTCGCAGCCGCCGCAAGAGCCGGCGACCAACCAGAAAGGGGGATGCCGCTCCCGGGGCCGGTTGGAGCGGCTGCGATGCGGATTCGTCTGGTTCGTAGGTAAAGACATCTCCTTCCAAGATGTTAAAGCCATGTACAAAGAATAGCCCACAGATGATGGACAGTTCGCCGGGGAAGTCGTAGCCCACGATGGTCACGCGCCAGGTGTTTGGCTCTAGCGGAATGGCTTCTACGACTGCCAGAGTGTCTTCGTTAAGTTTTTGCGCTAGGGCAGCATGGTTCTGAATTTCGGCAGGTGTGAAGATTTCACTGTAGGATGCGTCCATACGGGCAAGGTGTTGACGGACGAGGGGGGATGTTTCTTCTGTCATCGGTTCGCTCCCAATGTGGCGCAGGTAAACAGCGCGAATGGCCTGGCAGTGTTCTTGGTAGCGCTGTAGGAAGGCTTCAGCATGTGGGAAGCCTAGCCGGCGGGCAAGCAGGGTGATGGCACGTGGTTCGGATGGTAAGGTGTAGGTTTGCCGATAGTCCATCATTTGCAGGTAATGCTCAATGGTGCGCAGGAAGATGTAGCCATCGGTGAGAATACGGGTATCTGCCGAGGAAAGCAATCCGGCAGCCCGCAGGCGTGGCAGTGCTTTGAGTGTCGCACGGGTACGGATGTGGGGAAATTGCCTAACGTATGCTAGTTGCAGGTATTGCACAACAAATTCAATGTCTCGAATGGAGCCAATGCCAAGTTTCACTTCTCCCCAGGTGCGACCTTTTTCACGCAGGAATTCTTCGGTGCGTTGTTTCATGGCAAAGACTTGGGCACGTATTTCTTCCGGCGGTTGCTCAAACAGGTGGGGTTGAATGGCTTCGCGAAATTGTTCGCCCAGGGCTAGGTCGCCCGCAATGGGACGCACTTTGAGCAAGGCTTGTTTTTCCCATGGCCGAGCATCGCGCTCTAGGTATTTGAGGTAGCCGACCAGGGTGGGAACCAGTGGGCCGTCTTTTCCCCAAGGACGCAGGCGCATGTCTACCCGGTAGAGGAAGCCTTGGTCTGTGTTGGCGGAGAGGATTTCGATTAGTTTTTGGGCTAACGGTAGGTAGTCTATTGTGCTATCACGGGCAAGGAAGAGTAAGTCTATGTCTGACGAGTAGTTGAGTTCTCGCCCACCCAGTTTGCCCATTGCAAGTACAACGAATCCTTGGGCATGGATGCCAGTTTGTTTGCACGCTAGGGTCAGGGCTGTGCGGATGAGCGCAATGGCTAGCCGCGAGAGTTGCGAGATGACGGCGCGCAGGTCGTATAGGTCGAGGAAGTCGCTGGCGCCGATGCGTAGTAATTCCGATTGGTGGTAAAGACGGAGTAGGTCGGCAGCAGAAGCGGCGGATGGGGCAGCGGATGGGGCAACGGATGAGGAAGCGGATAAGCGGATGTCGGGAGCGGATGGGGCAGCGGATGAGGCAACGGATGGGGAAGCGGATAAGCGGATGTCGGGGGCAGCGGATGAGGCAACGGATGAGGAAGCGGATAAGCGGAGGTCGGGAGCGGATGGGGCAGCGGAACGCAAGATTGATTCCACTTCAGATTGAATTTGTTCGATGGTTTTACGATGGGTCAGTTTTTGACGGTCAAATAATAGGGAGAGGAAACGTGGATGGCGGAGCAGAATTTCGGTCAGGAATTGGCTGGCCGAGAAGAGGGTAACGAGAATTTCAATGACGCGTGGATTGTGCTGCAAGACGGTGAATAGATCTTCACCGTAGTTTTCGGCAAAGCGCTCAAAGTTAATCAGTGACCGATCTGGGTCAGCCGCAGAGGCAAGGGCGGTAAGTAGCAAGGGGGACACTTGCGCAAAGCCGTTGTTTTTGGATGCGATTCTATGCATGGCGGCTTCGGCAAGGCGCGGGTCGGTAAAAAAGTCGAAAGGTGGTGTGGTTTCCGGCATAACGGGATTATACTATTTGCTAAAAATTCATTTCGGCGAGGTTTTTTCGAATGGATGGTGAATTTATCTTTTTGAATGGACAAAGTCTGACGTTCGCGCAGGTTAAGGCGGTGGCGTATGGGCGGCCAAATGCGCCACGTGTGCAAATTAGCAAGGAAGCAGCTCATCAGGTGGAGCGGGCAGCGCAGGCTGTGCAAAGGTTGTTGCGCCAGGGGACGATAGCGTATGGGATTACAACAGGGTTCGGGGCTTTTAAGGACCGCATCATTCCATCAGAGCAAGTGGAGCAGTTGCAGCGTAATATTTTGGTCAGCCATGCCGTGGGGGTAGGCACGCCGTTTGATATTCCTACTACGCGCGCAATTATGTTGATTCGCGCTAATACGCTGGCACGTGGGCATTCCGGTGTTCGGCTTGTAACGTTGCAATTGTTGGTGGAGATGCTGAATCGAGGGGTTCATCCGGTCATTCCAGAGAAGGGGTCGTTGGGGGCGAGCGGTGATTTGGCTCCTTTGGCACATATGGCGTTGCCACTGATTGGCGAGGGGTGGGCCGAATATCAAGGCGAAATTTTGAGCGGGGCAGAAGCGATGCGCCGCGCCGGGCTGGAGCCGGTAAAGTTGGCGGCTAAGGAAGGGTTGGCGCTGACAAATGGCACAGCCGTTATGACTGCGGTGGGCGTACTCCAAACGCTGCGTGCCGAGCGTTATAGTCAAACCGCCGACATCGCCGGCTGTTTGAGCCTGGAGGCGCTACACGGTACGGATTTGGCCTTCGATGCACGCATTCATGCCTTGCGACCGTATCCACGGCAACAGGAGTGCGCCGCTTATTTGCGCCATTTGTTGGATGGAAGTCAGTTTACGCGTGAACACGCTTCGCTGAATGTGCAGGATGCTTATACGTTGCGCTGTATTCCTCAGGTGCACGGTGCTGTACGCGATGCGATTGCGTATGCACGTTGGATTTTTGAAATTGAACTAAATGCGGTGACGGATAATCCGTTGATTTTTATCAATGATGACGATGAAATCAGCGTGCTTTCGGGTGGGAATTTCCACGGTGAACCGCTGGCGATTGCAATGGATTATCTGGCTTTTTCGGTGGCAGAGTTGGGGAATATTTCTGAACGGCGCATTATGCGCTTAACTGATGAGTGTTCAAATACTCATGTGTTGCCGGCTTTTCTGACTCGGGAAGGCGGGCTGAATTCCGGGTTTATGATTTTGCAGTATACTGCCGCTGCACTCGCCACGGAGAATAAGGTGCTTTCGCATCCAGCGAGTGTGGATACTATTCCTACTTCAGCAAATGTGGAAGACCATGTGAGTATGGGGGTAACGGCTGCGCTCAAGTTGCGCGCTGTGCTGGATAACGTGGAGCAGATTTTGGCAATTGAGTTGATGGCTGCCGCCCAAGGGGTTGATTTTCGTAAACAAGTCATTGGCCACGATAAGATGTTGGGCCAGGGAACGCGCGGTGTGTATGCGTTGCTACGCCATCATATTCCTTTTATCGAAACCGATAGGCCTTTAGCAGAGTATATGGAAAAAGTACGCCAGTTGGTGGCTGAGGGAGCAGTGCTGCAGGCGGCAAGCGGAGGATGTTAATGAATTTTTGGGTTTAGCGGAGTTGCCAGGCATGCACTACGTCGAAGAAGAAGAGGAAGCCACCCTGAATGATGATGCCCCAGCCACCACCCCGCCAAAAGAGATTGGATCTGCCGAGGGTCACAATTAGGGCGACTCCAGCCGCTACGTATAGAACATCTAACCCTGTGTTGAGCCATAAGATTTTGGCGAGTCGAGCGCGCTCTTGAGGTTGTGTGGAGAGCTGTTCTTCTGGCGTCAGTTTGGCTTTCCGCTTTTTCGTTCCCGTTCTCCCCAAAAGGGCAATTGCCAGGTCTATGCCACCCCAAGCCAGAAATTGGATGCCTATCCCGCGCCAGTATTCGATACTAGGTTGGTTTTGGAAAAGCGGCACACCCCATGTCATCCAGGCACCTGCTAGGATGCTGAAAATGGACCAGAGGGTCAGGCGACGGGTGAGCGCATCCTGAAAAGACCAGATGTCGGGGGAGGCGATGGCTTGCATAGGATCGCAACAGCTGAAAACCAGAATCTCAAAACAAAGGGATGCGCGCACCGTTGATTTTTTCTGCTTGGTCGCTACACAGGTAGAGCATAGCGGCCACAATTTCGTCAGGGGAAGTTCCTCGTCCTGTGCCTTCTGCATCAATGGTGCGAACTTGTAAGATGTTGGCTGTGATGCGGGTGTTCTTCACTTCTTGCGCTAGGGTGAGAATCAGGGATTCTTGGGCAGCTTTGGCGGCCGTGTAGGCGCCTAGGTTGGCGACCGGCTGGGCGGCAACCGGCGAAGAAACAATAATGATGCGCCCCCAACCATTTGCAATCATGCTCGGTGTAAAAGCACGCAGAAGATGAAACGTCGTCCAGACGTGCTGTTCGAGCATGGTTTGCAGCTCGGCAGGTGATGTGGCTGCAATTGTTTCTCCGCCTGTCCACCCCCCCACCAGGTGCAGGAGGATGTCGGCGCGTCCAAAGCGGGTGAGAACAAACCTGGCCGCCGAGGCGACTTGCTCTGGGTTGCGCAGGTCAGCAGCATGAGTTAAGACACGCGTCTCGGGTAGGTTTAGCTTGGCGATGAGTGCTTCTAATTTGGCCGAGGATTGGCTCAGTAGAGCCAGAGAAGCACCTTGCCTGGCAAAGGCGTGCGAGGCAGATTGCCCAGTGGCGCCTGTGGCACCAGTAATCACTACGACGGGCTTATTCATGCAAGGCCTCAATTTGGGTCGGTGTCATTCCTTTCACGATTGGGCGGTCATCTTGTTCTTTTAAGTGGACTTTGCCTTTAAAGTCTTTTAAGTCGAGCATGTGGCCTGATTTTTCGGCTTTGGTGCGCAAGTAGAACTCATTGTGCGGGTTGGGTGGCAAAATGTGTGGAATGCGGCCGATGATGCGTACACCATAACGCTTTAGGTCTTCCAGTTTGCGCGGGTTGTTGGTCATCAGTTGAATGGATTGGACTTTGAGCGACATGAGCATGTGCGCAGCAACTTCGTAATCGCGCTCATCATCGCGAAAGCCTAGGGCAAGGTTGGCTTGTACGGTATCTAGTCCTGCATCTTGCAAGGCATAGGCGCGGATTTTGTTTGCCAAGCCAATGCCCCGCCCTTCTTGTCGTAGATAGAGAACGATGCCCTTGTCCATTTTGCCAATTGCGGTGAGTGCGGCTTCGAGTTGGTCGCGACAGTCACAGCGCAGCGAGCCGAGCGCGTCGCCGGTTAGACATTCGGAGTGCAAGCGGACAGGAATATCTTCTCCATCGGTGACGTCTCCGCGCACAATAGCAACATGGTCTTTGCCATCTTTGTCGTTAGAAAAAGCGACGATTTGGAAATCGCCAAAGCGGGTGGGTAATTCAGCAATTGAGACAATTTTGACACAAATACCTGAAGGCCCACAACCATCGCAACAATGGTTTTCGTTTTCACGAAGTAAATCTTGTACCGGAAGTTGAATAAGCGCCATGGTGTTCTCCTGTTTGCTTGGCAGAACGCGTGAGTATCGTTCTACAATCGGTAAACAATTAAAACGCCGCCAGTCTGGTCAAAAACACGTGCATCAACCAAGGTAAGTTTTTTGGCAGCCGATTCAGTCCAGCCGTCACCATCTACCAGGGTTGGAGCACTAGAACCGCCAAAAATTTTGGGGGCGATGTACACCCGCAATTCATCGGCTAGTCCGAGACGAATGAACTCTGCGATGAGTGTTCCCCCACCCTCGAGCATAACGGTTCGGATTCCTAGCCTGCTTAGTGTGTCGAGTGCTTGTTGCAAGTCTACTCGTTTTTCTCCAATTTGATAGACTTCGACCCCCAACTCTTGCAAAACGTTAACTTGTTCTGCGCTGGTTTGGTTCGTGGTGAATACGATGCGCCGGGCCGGGCCGGCGGTGATGAAGTTGCCGTGGATGTTTAGGCCGTTTGCGTTGCTTATGATGCCGATTTTGGCTGGGTTTGCAGGTAATTTATTGGCTATGCGCAATTTTTCGAGTTCTGGTAACTTGACTGTGAGCTTTGGGCTTTCTTTGAGGAGCGTGTTTCCGCCCACCATCACGGCATCTACTTGCGCGCGCAGCTCTAAAACCCGGCGCTTATCTTCTTCCGATGAAATGGAAGCGCCGTTACGCTCGATGGTGTCTATTTTTCCATCCACACTCATGGCAGCATTGATAATTACGTAAGGGCGCGCATGGAATGTTGTCATGGTCATCCTTTCTAAAAAATTTAGTACCATCTTACAAGTATACATGAGTGTGAAGTACTGTATACTAAATTCAAAAATTTACGCGTGAGCAAGCCGGCATGAAAAATTTTCGTATCTGCCTCGAAACCGCTATAGCGCTGACCTATTTGGCCTTTGGTGCGCTGTGGATTTTGTTTTCAGACCGCCTGGTCGAAAGTCTGGTTAGCAATCGGTTAACCCTTACACAGGCGCAAACCTATAAGGGCTGGCTGTTTGTAAGTGCCAGCGCTTTGCTTATTTTTGGCTTATTGAGGCAGTCATTACGCAAAGAGCGCTTGGCCCAAGCAGAGTTGGTGCAAAAACAAAAACAAGTTGAGCAAGCAGAACGACAATATCGGCTGTTGTTTGAGAGCAGCCCTTTGCCGATGTGGATTTACGACCCCCAAACGCTGCGTTTTTTAGCAGTCAACCAAATGGCGCAAGAAAAGTATGGCTATTCCAAAGAAGAGTTTCTCACGATGCAAATTACAGCAATTCGCCCACAGGAGGAAGTTGCTAAGCTGCTTGATGTTATCCACGCACAACGCGACAAATACCGACGCTCTGGCCCCTGGCAACACATCACCAAAAGCGGCCAAGTGCGCTATGTAGAGATTTTTGCGCACGAAATTGAATACTTTGGAAAGCCCGCACGCATGGTGATGGTGAATGACATTTCAGAGCAAAAACAGGCTGAGGATGCTCTGCGTGAAAGCGAAGCGCGCTATCGCCGATTGACCGAAAACGCGCCGGACCTAATCTACCGCTATGAGTTTGTGCCAGAACGGCGCTTTACCTATGTCAATCCCGCAGCCATATCAATCACTGGCTATACTCCCGAAGAGCATTACGCCGACCCTGATTTGGGGGTCAAATTGGTGGTGCCTGAAGACCGTCCCTTACTAGAGCAGGCTACGAACAGAAACCGTTTCGACAAGCCGCTGGTGCTACGCTGGAGGCGAAAAGATGGAAGTATCCTGTGGACCGAGCAAAGGAATGTCCCCGTGTACGACCAGGAAGGCAATTTGATTGCGCTTGAAGGCATTGCCCGCGACATCACCGAACGCAAACAGACCGAGGAGGCGCTGCAAAAAATCTCGTTGCGACTAGCCGAAGTGCAAGAAACCGAACGCCTGAATCTCTCCAAAGAACTACACGACCAGGTCGGGCAAAGCTTAACCGCCCTGGGTATCAATCTCAATCTGCTACGCGTGAGATGCGCCCACGAAATTCCTGCTGAGCTGTTCAATTCAGCACTGGATTTGCTACAAGAAGTAACCGACAAGATTCGCGACATCATGGCTGAATTGCACCCGCCTGTGCTGGAGAATTATGGCCTGG
>QEXW01000138.1 GCA_003130845.1 Anaerolineae bacterium | reverse complement strand
CGCTCTCAATACCCGAATCTAAACAAAAAAGGGCGCTTTCGCACCCTTTTCTTGTTCGTTTCTCTTTCCCGACTTTGCTCAAAGAGCCAAAGTCGAGGTGGATTGAAACTGGGGCATGAGTGACATTGAGGAAGACGCGATTCGGTCGCCTTCCCCCCGGAAGGCGTGGATTGAAACCGCCAGCATTCCCACCATCCGCTCAATTGCTTCGGGTCGCCTTCCCCCCGGAAGGCGTGGATTGAAACATACAGGTACACTTTGGCTACATACACAATCACCAAGCCTATTCCAAACCCAACATAAGGTAAAACAACTTACACTGCCCCACTCCACTGTATAATACCCTCATGACCGACCTATTTGACCATGCCATGAACGAGCGGATGAAATCACAGGCTCCCCTGGCCGCCCGCATGCGACCGCGCACGTTGGATGAATATATCGGCCAGGAGCACATTATTGGACCAGGCAAACTTCTGCGCCGCGCCATCGAAACAGACCGCTTATTCTCCTCCATCATCCTGTGGGGACCGCCAGGAACAGGCAAAACCACCCTGGCGCAGGTGATTGCCAATCAAACCCGCAGCCATTTCGAGACACTTTCTGCCATTCTGGCCGGCAAAACCGACCTACGCGAGGTCATCGAGCGCGCACAAGAACGCAATCGCCTATACCAACAACGCACCATCCTATTCATAGACGAAATCCACCGCTGGAACAAAGCCCAACAAGATGCACTCCTGCCCTTTGTAGAAAACGGCACCATAACGCTCATCGGCGCCACCACCGAGAACCCCTTCTTCGAAGTCATCAGCGCACTCGTCAGCCGTTCACGCATCTTTCAACTCCGACACTTAAACCAGGCAGAAATTGGCCAACTGCTGGACCGCGCAATCACAGACCCAGAGCGTGGCTATGGACAACGCCGAATCCATCTAACACCCGAAGCACGTGCCCACTTAGTCAACATGGCCAGTGGAGATGCGCGCAACGCCCTCAATGCGCTCGAATTAGCCGTCGAATCCACACAGCCAGATGAACACGGTACCATCCACATCACGCTTGAAGTGGCACAAGAATCCATTCAACGACGCGCTGTGTTATATGACAAAGACGGCGATGCCCATTACGACACCATTTCTGCCTTCATCAAATCCGTTCGTGGAAGCGACCCCGATGCCGCACTCTACTGGCTCGCCAAAATGATATATGCTGGCGAAGACCCGCGCTTCATTCTGCGCCGTCTCATCATCCTAGCCGGCGAAGATATTGGCCTAGCCGACCCGCTTGGCCTGCTCGTCGCCGTATCTGCGGCTCAGGCCTTTGATTACATTGGGCTACCCGAAGGAATTTACCCACTCGTCGAAGCCACCCTCTACTTGGCCACTGCACCCAAATCGAACAGTACCACCGCCTATTTCAAGGCCATGCAACTAATTGAACAAGAAGGTGCTGGCTCAGTGCCAAAACACCTTCAGGATGAAAATCGTGACGGCCAAGCAACTGGGCAAGGTCAAAACTACATTTATCCTCATAACCAGGTCGGCCACTTCGTACCACAGCAATACCTACCCAAGCGACTGCTCGGAACCTATTTTTACCGGCCTTCCGAGCAGGGATATGAAGCAGAAATCGAACAACGCCTAAAGCAGTGGCGCGAAGCCCAAAAACGTGCCCTGGGTATCGAAACCGAGCGCCATCTGCCCGACTTGCCGCAAGACCAAATCGAAAAGATGAAACACAGCCTGAAATAACCGCCTAGCGGCCGCCGATTTCGCAGCAAGCGCCCAGCCCAAACAGATACATGGCAAGGAAACCCCCGATGGAATTCAGCGTCATCATTCCCACGCTCAACGAAGAAATCCTACTACCTAACCTGCTCAGCGATTTGCAAGCCCAAACCTTACGAGATTTTGAAGTGATAGTGGCCGATGCTGGGTCACAGGACCAAACAGTCGCAATTGCCACCCGTATGGGAGCAAAAGTTGTCCCCGGCGGCATGCCCGCTGTCGGGCGCAACCGCGGCGCCCAAGCAGCCAGCGGCAACTTTCTCGTTTTTCTCGATGCCGATACACGCATCGCGCCGAATTTCCTCGAACAAGTTTACAACGAACTGGAAGAACGATTTCTGGACCTAGCTACTTGTGAAATTGAACCCATCTCCACACACCCGCTGGATGGCATCTTACACGACTTTACCAACTTAGCCATCAAAATTGGACAGTTTGCCGACCCACACGCGCCCGGCTTCTGCATCATCATCTCACGGCGGCTATTTCGACGTATAGGCGGATTCAACGAAAAACTAAAACTAGCCGAAGACCACGACCTGGTCAAACGCGCCAGCCAGTTTCGCCCCTTGCGTGTGCTAAACACCGCCCGCATCCTCGTGAGTGTTCGGCGGTTAGAAAAAGAAGGGGGTAGTATAACGAATCTTGTGTAAAAAGATGGGAGCCGGTATCCTTGCAGGTTAGCAGACAAAAACAAGGAGAAAACCATGGCTCCCAGAACACAT
>QEXW01000158.1 GCA_003130845.1 Anaerolineae bacterium | reverse complement strand
CGGCCCCTACACCTGGGAGGTCACGAATGCTTAGTCCTGCCACCAATCCGGCCGACCCGCGCCACCGGCTCCTCAGAGCGGCGTACCGGATTGCCCAGTACGCCCCGAAACAGCCGGGACGTTACGCCGCCGAGGCCCGGGTCTCGTGGTCGCAGATTCGGGAAATCCGCGAGGCCCTGGCCGACCTTGGCATCTCGACCGAACACTGGGACACGGCCACCGAACTGGAGCGCCTGTTTAAGGCCTTCGAGGAAAGTTATGAGCGATCCGAAAATTGATCTGGCCCGGGCTGTATTCAAGGCCCTGTGGGAAGCGGGCCCGGCAGGCCTCGACCGCGATGCCCTGGCCCACGCCGTCCACACATCCGACCGGGAGATGCGGGAAGCGGTGGAACTGTGTGCCAAGCTCTCGGCCCGCCCCACCCTGCCCGGGGCCAAACCCGAGGTGGTGGGCTTTGATCCCATGACCCGGCGCTACCACATCGCCAACAGCCCGGAACAGGCCGACCGGATCATTGCCTATGCCCTGAGCTACGTGCGCAGCGGGCTGGAGCGCATTCTGGCCTATCAGGAGGCCCGCACCCTGCGCTGGGGCGACACTGAACTGCCCCCGGCCATCCAGCAGGCCCTCTTTGAGGCTGAGGAGGTGGGTAAAAGGTGGCGACACTGAGACCCCTGGCCACACTGCTCGTCGCGGGTGGTCTAGGCTGGCTGGCCTTTTCTGCCCATGTCGGGCTCAGACGGCTGGAGGCTGAAATGGCCCAACTGAAAGCCGAGCCGCGCCCCTTGCAGATCCGGCTGGATCTCACCCCTGCGGCAATGGAGACCTGCAAGCGCCTGTTCGTGCGCTATACCCAGGGGGGCCACGTAGACGAGTACCGCTGCGAATTTAAGGACGGGGCCATCGTGCTGATTGGCCCCAACTGGCACAAAGCCCACGGAGACCAGGCCCCCATCGAAGTGCTGGGCCGAGAAGAGCTGAACTGAACTGAAGAACATATAGGAGGCGTTGTTGTGGTAGACGAGCCCGCCAACACCAGCGAAATCAAGGTGCGACTGGTCCGCGAGACGGTGGAGATGTACGCCATCGGGCTGGTGGACGCACTGCACGCCGAGCGGATTATCGCCCGGCTGGTCGGCCAGTACAGCGACTGGCTGGTAAACCCCGGCCCGGATCCTCAGCCGGAGGAGGCTGAGGCCTCCGAACCCACCGAAGAGCAGACCACGGCGAGCCACACCTTCGAACGGGAATGCGACTGGTGCGGACAGACGTACAGGGCAAGCCGAAAGGACTCCAGATACTGCTCCAAGGTCTGTGGCAATCGGGCCTACCGGGCCCTGCGCAAACAGAGGGAGAACCCAGATGCGTAGAATGCGGCTTTATCAACTCGAGGTGCGCGGCAACCGTAAAACCTGGGGCTGGTACCGCTGGGGGACCCCGGAACATGCCGCCGACTGGCGGGCGGATGGCCTCGAGGTCAACGAAGTTCTCAACGTCATACCCGCCTGGGTGGTACGCCTGGGCCTGACTCGGCTGTGGGTGCGGGTGGAGGATTTCTTTCTCAGGAGGTAGGTATGAAATACCCTCATGTCGAAGCCTACATTCGTCGGCTAGCGGAGATTCCGTGGGCCAACAAGAAGGGCCCCAGCGCCCAGATGGCCGCGCATCTACAAAAGATGCTCAACGAAAAAGGTGTTCAGGCCGTGGTGGGCTATGCCCACGCCATGCGCCATGACTCTGATCGCCTGGCCAATGGGGCCTTCACGCAGATCGTCAACATCTGCGCCCTGGCCAACCTGGATCGTCACGGGAAAATTGACCCCTTCATCCCGTCCGACCTCACCCGGCTGGCCCGCGAGGTCGCGGGCCTCTAAATCCCGATACGCCTGGAGGATTTCATTTTCAGGAGGTGGTAGATTGAACGCAACCCTGCGCAACACCCTAATTGCACTGTTGGGGCTGGCCTACCTGGCCACGCTGGTCATGTCGGCCGGCCACCTGACGAAGTGGTTCGACCTGAGCCTGGGCGACCTGCCCTGGTATTTCTCTATCGGACTGGCGGTGGGCCTCGAGTTGCTGGCCTTCACCCTCTCCCTGGCCTCCACACTCGAGCCCCGCCTGCGCTGGAGCCTGGCCGGGGGGCTCTTCTTCCTGCTCCTGGTCTGGCTGGGCAACCTGCTGGCGATGGCCCGGGTGGCCGACGTCCCCGGCTGGGAGGTGCTGCTCCAGAGCCTGTTCGCCCTGGGGCCCCTGGTGGCCGGCAAGGCCATCGGCGAACTGTTGCGGCTGGATCCCCTGCCCGCCCCGAGCCCACTCCAGCCGACCGGCGCTTCCCCCGCCGTCCACATTCAGACCCATGTGCAGACCACTATGGTTCACCAGTCCACCCAGGTGGAGTCCAGCGGGAACAACCGAGTCCAGCATGAAACAGCTTCGTCCACCCATTCCGAAACGCTACCCCCCGCATTTGGAACACAAGCCTCTACCCTGGACGAGCGGGCGGCACAACTGATGGCCCAGCTATCCAGCCAGCCCCTGGGGCCGTCCGCCCTGGCCCGTCAGACCGGACTGCCCAAGACCACGGTCTACCGGTTGGCGGCCCGGCTGGTGGAGGCTGGACTGGTCATTCAGACCCCAGACGGGTACGTCCGTCGGGAGGTGGAACGTGGATAACCTGCTGCGCTGGCGGGCGGAACACCTGGCCAAGTACCTGTGGTGGGTGGCCTCCGGGCTGAAGCAGTGGCAGACCGACCACATCAGCTATGCCCCGGAACTCGAACGGCTGACCGGGCGGGTGGTGCGACCCGGCTACCTGATCGTCCGGGTAATGGAACTGCCGCCCCTGGACATTGAACGGCACACCCTGCGCTTCTGGCGGTCGGCCTATGCCAGCCTGCTGGAACAGATGGATCCGGCCATCAAGGACGAATGGGCCGCTTTCTTGCACCGTTCCAGATGGTCTAGCCTGTGGTACTACGACTCGCGGAACAAGCGGGTTCGGCCAGGCAACGAACACCGGGGCCTGACCCAGTGGACGCTGGAGCTGGCCCGCTGTGCCGAGGTGTTGGACAAACCGGCCCACCAGCAAAATATCTGATACCATTTCCGTAACGTAACCCGCCGCATAACCAGCGGCGGGCTTTTTGTTTGGAGGCGCATGGACGAAAACGAAAACCGACTGCTGGAACATCTCATCCGGGCCATCCGCGCCCCCCGCAAGGCCGAGCGGGAAGCCGAGCTCAAGGAAGCGGAAAACATCCTGCAAGCGCGGAAGGTCATCTTGCAAATCCCCAAACCCCGGGCCCCGGCCTGGTGGCAGAACGAATGGTTCTTCCGCTTCATCGCCACGCTCATTGGCGCCGCCCTGGCGGCAGTGGGCATCAACTGGAAACCCTGAAAGGAGCAAAATGAGCATCTTCAACAAAAACAACCCCCGCCGGGCTGCCCTGATCCGGGGGCGGCTTATTGAGGTGGTCTACTTCGCCGCAATGGGCGACGCCCTGAACCCCGACGACCCCTACACCATGAGCAGGGGGGTGCTGGTGGCGGCACTGGAGCAACTGGGCGAGCTCCCAGCCGAGAACGACCTGCACGCAGCCCTGCGCTACTGCGCGGAGAAGGGCTACCTGGAGGTGGCCTGGCGCAAGGACGGTAGCGGCACCTTCGACCAGGTGCGCCTGACCACCGCAGGCATTGACCTGTATGAAGGCACCCTGCATGACAAGGCGGTGTACTTCGCCTCGAGGCG
>QEXW01000012.1 GCA_003130845.1 Anaerolineae bacterium | reverse complement strand
GGTGCCGATGGAATCCACGGTGATGTTACCGGTGTAACCTTCCTGCTGGAAGAGTTCCGCCATGCGCTCAGAGAGCGGGAAGACGGTCGAAGAACCAGCTGTGATAATGTCACCTGTGACTTCATCGGGTTGCGGAATGACAGGCAAAACGATAGGAAGAATCACTTCGGTAGGCGTTGGTTCTGGCGTGGCGGTTGGTTCGGGAGCCTTGGTGGCTTCAGGCGCTTTGGTGTCTGTTGCTGCCGGCGCAGCGGTGGGGGTTGCCGGAGCGCCACATGCTACCAGCAGCATACTGGCAATCATGAGCGCGGCAAAAAGGGTAAACAGTTTGTTGCGCATTGTTTCTTTTCTCCTCATTTTGATATAACAAAATTACCTACGGACGAGATTCTCTCACTCGCCCGTTAAGGACAATGGAAAGTTTGTTTAACGTTTTGTTAAGAAACGATAGGCTTTCAGTATTGAAGAACCGCCTACGCAATCATTTACGAATGCCTGACCGACGGTGCTGAATGGCATCTATCGCCACAATGGTCATAAATAAAATCACCGAAATGACAAGAGTAAATTGCATGATTTCCTCCCTAGGATTGCATGGTAGGAACAAGGCGAGCCGGAACGCTTAACAAATAACTCCAGACCCAGTTGGTTGCAACATGTGCAAAACTCCAGGCGGGTTGATGGCGAGGCAGAGTTGTCCCCTCTACCAGGGCGCGTCGGAAATCCGCAGCAGTACTGCCCGGAAATTCGGTTGCGCCCAGTCCGATGGCCTCGAGCGAGTGTGCGTCACTGCTAGCGGTTCGCGCCAAACCTGTGCGGTGCGCCAATACTTCGGCAAACATGCGGCTTTCTCGGTCTATAGCGGTGGCGTTATAGGTTTCAATGCCTAACAAAACCTGCCCGGCCTCGGCATGGCGAGCGGCTTGACGCACGGAGTAAAAACTTAAGCTTTTCATACCCATTCCGCTTGCCATAGGATGAGGAGCAATGGCATACCCGCCCTGCTCGCCGATGCGCAAAAGCGTCTCAACAAGTGGCAAACCAGCTGGAATAAGGGTGTGAACGCCCAGAGCGAGTAAATCTCCCTCAAGCGTGCTAATTTCGATGCCTGGAATAACCTCAAGGCCATACTTGGGTGCCATCTGCTCGGCCAAGAGCGCGCCACGGATTTCGTCATGGTCAGTAATCGCAATCACATCCAACCCAACGTGATGGGCGCGCTTCAGTACAGCAGGCACAGTTGCTGTGCCATCGTAACTATAGATGGTGTGCATGTGTAAATCGGCAAGTCCCATGATTTTCTCTTTCCTAAAAGCCTGAAAAAAAGTGTAGGACAGGTCATTGACCTGTCCTACAGTGTATTCGCAGACGTTTAACGCCCCTGCAACGGGCTGTTAACAGTGCGTAAAGATTACCAAGGCAAACCGGAACGAACAGTGTAAAGTCTGGAAAATTGGATAGCCGAATAAGGAATAACTAAAAAACAGGAATAGTGAAATGAAACGTTGAACCTTTTTCCAGTTCGCTCTCAACCCAAATTTTGCCGCCATGCGCTTCGACGATATGGCGTGCAATTGAAAGCCCTAAGCCGGTACCACCACCCTTTGTGCGAGCGCGATCGGCTTTGTAAAAGCGCTCGAAAATACGCGGCAGGTCATCAGGGTCAATACCGACCCCCGTATCACTCACATCAAACCGGACATATTTCCCCTCCATTTGAGCATACAGACAAATTTGCCCACCAGAAGGGGTGAACTTAATAGCATTGTGTATCAAATTGACCAGAACTTGCTCGAGCCGGGTAGAGTCAGCCGGAATAGCGGGTAAATTTGTGGGCGATTCGACAATCAATTCCAATCCAGCCCGTTCGGCTTGTGTTCTCATTCGGTCTGCTGCCGAGCACAGCAACTGAGACGGGGAAAGCGGCTGAATTTTGAGTGGTACTTGCCCCGACTCGATACGCGACAGTTCGAGCAATTCAGAGGCCATTTGGGTTAGAGCATCTACCTCTGTCTGTATGCGTGCCAAAAAGCGACGCGCTGCGGGAGGGTCATCCAGTGCACCATCGGTCAGAGTTTCAACCAACGCTTTGAGCGAGGCCAATGGTGTACGTAACTCATGAGAGACATTCGAGATAAAATCACGCCGCACCGTTTCCAGCCGCCGGATGCGGGTCAGGTCTTGCACCATCAAAAGAGAACTACCGGTAGAAGAATCAGGAATAGCAGTGAGTTGCAAAAAGCGGCGCGTATTAGGCAGTTCGAGAGATTCGCTCTGCGTTTCCCCACTTTGGCGGGCTTTACGCCAAGTTTCCACCAAGCGATGATGTCTGAGAGCAGCGATAACCGACCGTCCGACCAGGTTTTCGCCAAACAACTTTTCCGCACCTGGATTAGACATTTGAATTGTGCCGGTGGCATCCACAATTAAGACACAATCGGTCATCTGGTCCAAAATAGCACCCAAACGAGCGCTTTCGGTTTGCAGTCTATCTAATTGTTTTTTGTAATGTGCTATCAAACTCTCAACTGCAGTTGAAAGTGACTCAATCCCCTTTACATTCGTATTCAGTTCATTAAGAGATTTTTCGTTCTCTGCGATATAGCGAAGCGTGCGAGCATACTCGTCCACCTTGCGGCGGAGTGACCAATACTGCCAAGATACCCACAGAGCAATGCATAGCAACGTAACAACCAAAAACCAGTGGAGAAGCGACATATTTCAGAGCGTAGAATAGCAGGCCATCTTAATTTATCCTTCGAAGCGATAACCGCCCCCTCGTACCGTTACAATCCGTGCCGGATTAGCCGGATCAGATTCGATTTTCTGTCGCAACCAGCGAACATGCACATCCACCGTACGGCTATCACCAATATAATCCCACCCCCAAACCCGCTCAAGGATGAACTCGCGTGAGAGCATCTGACCGCGATGTTCGGCAAAAAACAACAACAGCTCATATTCTTGCGGCTTGAGCGGAATCACATTTCCATCTACCAAAACTTCTCTTCTAGTGCGATTGATGGACAAATTTCCGAAGATAAGAGTATCTTGCGCGGGAGAGGCGGTTTTGATTTTATCCAATTCTTCGCGTACAACCTGCATGCGTCGCAGTTGCGCTTTGATACGTGCCAGCAGCTCTCGCATCGAGAAAGGTTTGGTCAGATAATCGTCAGCGCCAATTTCCAAACCTACTACTCGGTCAATTTCTTCATCGCGAGCAGTGAGCATCAGAATAGGACTGGAGAACGATTCACGGCGTAACGCTTTACAGACCTCGATACCATCCAGTGCTGGTAGCATAATATCCAGGACAATCAAATCGGGCTTAAGACGCCGAGCAGTCTCCAAAGCAGTGCGGCCATCACTAGCCGTTTCAACGCGGTAGCCTTGTTTTTCTAGGTTATAGGCTAGCGTCTCTTGCAGGCTAGGTTCATCTTCAACAACCAGAATGAGTTCGGACATAGACGGTTTCCTAATTTGTTCAGCCGCAATATACCACAAGAATTCTTAGGCGAGTTAAGGGATTGTTAAGGATGTAACGAAAGGTCTGCACTTAACTTGGTTTCTGTCTGAATTTTTCTCTTTCTCATCCGTTTATCCGCTGCCTCATCCGCTTATCCGTTTCGCAATCCGCTGCCCCATCCGCTGCCTCATCCGCTTATCCGTTTCGCAATCCGCTGCCCCATCCGCTGCCT
>QEXW01000137.1 GCA_003130845.1 Anaerolineae bacterium | reverse complement strand
TATTTTTCTGATTGGACTGGCGGCCTATCTGTATACAGAAGTATTCTCTCGTTTTCTGCACACGGCCTTGCCTTACCGTGTAAGCGCCGTCCGTCGTCTAAACGGCAATACAACCGAAGTGACACTGAGTCCACAGGTCAAGCGACTGAGACATCAACCGGGGCAGTTTGTGTTTGTGCGCTTCCCGGAGGATAAGGTGATGGATGAATCTCACCCGTTTACGATTTCCTCGGCCCCAGCAGAAGAAAGTTTGCGTCTGACCATCAAAGCCAGTGGTGATTTTACCCGTTACCTACACCGCAATTTGCGCGAAGGCAGTCAAGCCCTGCTGGAAGGGCCGTATGGTTTGTTTCAATATCAGCTTGGCGGCCTTAAACAAGTATGGATTGCAGGCGGCATTGGCATTACACCGTTTCTTGCATTTATCCGGCATGGGCATTTAGACCGGCAGATAGACTTCTACTACACCGTTCGTTCACGCGAAGAAGCGCTGTTTTTGGATGAAATCGAAGCAGCCGCCAAGCGTTATCTCAACTTCCGCGCTTTTGTGCGGTTTTCGTTGGAAGAAGGCGCGCTAACACTGCGCGAAGTGATGACCAAAAGCGGAGATTTGCGTCTGCGTGAGATTTATTTGTGCGGTCCTTGGGGGATGATTCAGAGTTTCACAACAGAATTGGAAGAATTGGGCGTGCCCACTGCACAAATTCACTACGAAGAATTCAATTTTCGATAAAACCCAGCAGGCTTTTTTATGATGGAACTTAGCGGTCGAGTGGAATGTCATCCATGGAAATTTCGTCATCCAACGGCTCAAGGTGAGTGATGACGACCGAATCGGGCAAGGCATTACGTATATCGGCTTCAATGTCTTCCGCTAAATGATGTGCATCATGCACCGTGAGTTGTCCGGGCACCAAAACATGTACGGAGACAAAACGGCGTGCTGCGCCCTGACGAGTGAGCAGGGCGTGAAACGCAATGCCGCGCGCGCGGTAAGAGGCAAGTGCTTGCTCAATGGCCTGCATATCTTCCGGTGGCAAGGAGGCGTCCATCAAGCCAGCCACCGAACGACGCAGCAAATGCACCGCCGTCCACACAATGTTCGCGCCTACCGCTATCGCCACCAGTGCATCTAACACCAACCAACCGGTGATGCCCACCGCAGCCACACCGCCGATGACTGCTACCGAAGTCCAGACATCCGTCATCAGGTGATGTGAATCAGCCTCTAAGGTGATAGAGCGATATTGTTTGCCAGCTTTCAGCAAAATCTTTGCCACCGAAAAGTTAATCAGTGTGGCCAGCAATGAGACTCCTAGGCCAACATCCAGCTGCTGTAAGGGCTGAGGATTCAATAGGCGCTCAACGGCTGCATAGATAATCCCAGCCGCCGCCACCAAGATGAGCACGGCCTCGAGGAGACTGGAAAAATATTCGGCTTTCCCATGACCATACAGATGACTTGCATCCGGAGGGCGCGCAGCGATGGTTAACATGCCCAAAGCCATCAAGGCTGCCACCAAATTTATCAGCGATTCCATCGCATCAGATAGCAGCCCGACGGAGCCTGTCAAGAAATACGCGACCATCTTGAGCAGAATGGTCGTCAGGGCAGCGCCAATGGAAAGCCAGGCATAGCGGGTGAGTAGAGACCGGTCCAAGGAATTACTTCCTCCCCATCTCCTGCTGGACAGCATGATAGAGATTTTCAGCCTTCATATCAGAGAGTGAATAGCAAGGTGCCTTGAGATGATTGGCAAGTTGCTGGGCCAACCCTTGGTCAAAGGCAGCGTGCTCCATATTGATGACCACGCTTTTGACTTTTTGCTCGGCAATTAAATCGGCAAAGTGATAGGCTTCTTCTTGAGGGGGCAAAGAGCCAACGGAGACATTTCCTGCCCCATCGGTCAGCACAATCAGCAACGGTTGTATATCTGGGTGAACCAGCATTTCGCGCCTCAGCACATCCGCCGCCATGAGCAAACCAGCCGAAAGTGGTGTTTTGCCACCGACGGGAATATCTACCAGTGCACGCTGCGCAAGCTGCACACTGTTGGTAGGCGGCAAAACCAATGTCGCACGGTCTTTCTGAAAGACAACCAACCCAACACGGTCACGCCGCTGATAGGCATCGGTTAGCAGAGAAAGGATTGCCCCTTTGGTAGCATTCATGCGCTCAGCCACGGCCATGCTCCAAGAGGCATCCACTAAGAATAAGACCAGATTGGCGCTGCGCTTGACGCGAATCTTCTTCTGCAGGTCACTCTTTTCGATAGCGAAAGCCAGGCGTTTACGTTGTTCGCTGCGCCGCATCTGATAGGGTGCAGCCGCGCGAATGGTCGCATCGAAAGCAATGTCCGTTGAACCATTGGCCGGGCGTGCCTTGATGTAGCGGCCTCGCCGCCGTTCGGTGACGGTTTCAGAACGGCGACCGGCCTTTTGCCGGGTGAGTTTATCGAGTGGCGTATCGAGTTTGCGCGGGGCAAAGGTTTCTCCCGGTTTGACCTTTTGCCCGCCTTCCCACCAATTGGCATTGTGAGAAGCAAACACATCCTGCCGAGCAGGTTCGGTGGTGCCAGGTTGGGTATCGTCTTCTATCCTTTCATCGTCCAAGAGTGGCTTTTTTTTTCCTGCGCTTCTGCTTGCTGCGAGGAATCTTCACTCTGCTCACCCTCGACAGACTGCCCAACTAAATTTTCGATGCGCTCTTGCAATTGCTCGGCGGTCACTTCGGCTTGGTAGAAGGGACCTCGTTTGATGCGATGCGGCAAGGCCAGTTCGGCAGCCAGCGCAATATCATGATTATTAATCATCGTGCGGCCCTCAAAGGCTGCCTGAGCCCGTGCTGCTTTGAGAATCACCAAATCGGCGCGGTGGCCATCTACGTTAAGGGAAGAAGTCAGAGCCGCAATCGAAAGCAAGTCTCGCTTGGAATACTTTACTTGGCTTACCAGTTTGCGGGCCTGCTCAATTTGATGGGATAAGCGTTCTTCGGTTTCAACAAATTGTTGACGAAATGCCGCCGGGTCAGCCTCGAAAGCGATGTTGTATTCCATGATTTGGACACGTTCACGGGCATCACGAATACCGGTAATATCGACCGAAAAAGCAAAACGGTCGAGCAATTGTGGGCGCAAATCACCTTCTTCGGGATTCATCGTGCCAACCAAGATAAAACGTGCCGGGTGCGAGAAGGAAATGCCCTCGCGTTCGACAATGTTCATACCCATCGCCGCCGAGTCAAGCAGCAGGTCTACTACATGGTCATCGAGCAGGTTGACTTCGTCAATGTAGAGCAAGCCACGATTGGCCGAAGCCAGCACACCCGGCTCAAAATGTCGTTCTCCCTTTTGAATGGCTTGCTCTATATCAAGCGTGCCAACCACGCGGTCTTCGGTGGCCGAAACCGGTAAGTTGACAAACGGGATAGGACGAATTTCGTAAGGTAAAGCGCTTGAAGTTGCCGCACGCTCCTTGCATTCCGTACACCAGGTGCTGGGGCTATCCGGGTCGCATCCAAAACGACAATCTTTGACAACACGTACTTTGGGCAGCAAAGCAGCCAGCGCACGCGCTGCTGTAGATTTGGCTGTGCCACGTTCGCCACGAATCAAAACACCACCGATACGGGTATCTACCGCGTTGAGAATCAGGGCGCGTTTCATACGTTCCTGCCCAACGATGGCAGTAAAAGGGTAAATGATTGGCATAGATATTCCTCTAGGATAACTCAATCTGTTGTTACTTTTGCCGCGGTTTTACAGTAAATGTTTCGTTAGAAGCAAAGAGCCTGCCAAGTGGTTCAGCCTGCAACGCCATGACGCGGCTGTTGGCAAAGTATTCAAAGTGAAAGGCAGTGTTCTCGCCGGCTTTTTTGCCTGGAACAGGCATCAGCCGCGCCGTGAGTGGCTTGTGCAAGCGCAAAGCAAGCACCGCCAAATCAAGCAGGAGTGCGGAAATTTGTTCGACAGTCACATCACCAGGCAAAGGAACGGTATCTAACCCCGCCCCACAGACCGCTGCATACATGAGCAAATCTTTGACGCCCAGTATACCCTCCGCGGCGCGGGCCGCCAAAGTAGCATCTTCTAGCACAGGCATCATCAAACCGCTAAACCCCAAACGTGGAAAGTCGGCGCGGTCGAGTGCGTCGGTTAGAATTGAAGCCGCGGCTAGCGAACCATGCAATCCCACTTTGGGAGCGCCCAACTTCTCAAACGCCGCTCCCAGCGAAGTGGCTTGGTTTGGATAGGGAGCATACGAAAAATCAATTCCGCCAAAACGCGCATTAAACCGAAACTTGAGCGGTTCGGCAGCGTAAGCCAACTTGCGACCGTGATTTTCGATTTCCTTAATAAGAGCCTGGCGGCCTTCTTCTATGGAGCGGGCATTCTCAAAAGCGCTTACGGCCAAATCGGCAGCTTCGAGCGCCAGGGCAAAAGCCGGTGTTTCAGCATCGTAGTATGCCGCCGGAAAAAACGGCCCACCCGGAACAATATTCGCCAGAGCAGCAAAACGCAAGTTCGCAAATCCATCAGGCGAGAGAGTGGCATTGCGAACAATCACTTCGGCGCAAGAACGCACCGCCGGAAGATACACCCCATGCTCAGCATCCGCCATCACACCGGAAAAAAATATATTTTTCGAGGCCGCAATGGCATCGGGAATCATTTCGTAACTTTCCGGCACATCGGGCAAAGCCGGACCCAGCGAGGCATAATCAATGCCGTTTTCGGCAATGGCCTTGCTTAAGCGCTGCGCAAAGCGCGGGGTCAGGCCAATCGAATCCGCACCCAACAAACGCGTAAACGGCACACTCGCCAAACGGGTGGTCTGGATTTCGTAACCGGCCTCCTCAAAGGCTTTGCGCGCTGTAGAAAGAAAAATCCCCGCCGATTGAATACGGTCTTCTTTCATCGGCCAGCCAACGTTCATGAAGTAGGTAATGGAGCGAATTTTCATACAGCCTCGTTTCTCTGCCGCACAACTTCAAAGAGCAGAATTGCGCCGGCAGTGCCTGCGTTGAGTGACTCTATTTTACCCGGCATTGGGATATTCACAACCACATTTGCAATCTGGCGGGCTTGCGCGCTCGCTCCTTCCGCTTCGCCACCCACAATCAAGGCGGTTTTAGCGCGGAAATCCGCTTTCCAAAGGGGGACCTGGCCTTCGGCATCCGCCAGAAAAACATTAAAGCCAGACAATGCAGTGCGGATTTCTTCCCAGGAGTAATTAACGATTGTGAAGCGAAAATGCGCCCCCATACCGGCCCGCACGACTTTGGGCGCCCAGGGATCGGTCGTTTCAGGAGGAATCAAGACCGCCTCTACCCCTGCCGCCGCCGCAGTGCGAATCAAGGTCCCCAGGTTACCGGGGTCGCGAATTTGGTCGGGAATCAGGACAAATGTCAATCGCTGTTGGTTCAGAGATTGTGTTGCGGGCAACTTTAAGACAGCCAGCACACCTTGTGGCGATTCGGTGTCACTGATAGACCGCAAAAGTGATGATTGCACTTCTTCGGTTGGCACACCATTGGTTTGTAAGCGTTCTATCAGCACTCTGGCACGCGCAGAGAGGTCGCTGCTATACAAGGCATACGCAAAAGGCCAATGGACCGCCAACGCTTCTTCCAGTAGGCGCACCCCTTCGGCCAAAAAGAGACCAGCCTCGCGCCGTTCTTTGGGTCTGGCAGCCAGCGCACGCACCTGCTTGAGTTTGGGGTTCTGCGGGGAGGTAATCATCACTGCACAGCGTATCGTTTTAATGCGAATTACTCTACCCTGCTTTCATCCCAAACCTTCAAAAAAGCCTGGACGGTCGGCGCATCGAATAAAGTTAGGCGGACCAGTCGGAGCGATGTGTCGGGATGTTCTACCAGATAGCGCTGAATTAGAGAGAAAATAATTGCTGCTGCCCGTTCTTTTGGGAAGCCAAAGATGCCGGTCGAGATAGCCGGCAAGGCGATGGATTGCAAACCGAGTTCTGCGGCACGCTTCAGCGAACCCTGTACAGCGGCTGCCAGTTTTTGGTCTTCGTTGCCAGCACCCCACACCGGCCCAACCGCATGAATGACATATTTGCACGGCAGGTTGCCCGCGCTGGTATAAGCCGGCTCTTCATGGGTGACCGGGCCATACTTGCGCACCCATTCATCACTCTCACGCTGAATCACTTCGCCGCCACGCCGGGCAATAGCCCACGCCACGCCACCACCATGCTGTAAGTAGGTATTGGCCGCATTGACAATTGCATCAAGCGGCTCTAAGGTAATATCACCTTGGGCAACTTCTAGCCTGCGGTCACCCGGAAAGGTCTTTTGACGCAAAATTTCGCTCATGAGGCTATTGTAATCCAGTTATCGCGTTTCCCACTCTACCGATTTTACGATTTTTCTTGGGAATTACCATTTACCAATTTCCACTTAGCCGCTATATTATCGCTGAAATAAAATCGAAGGAGTCTATCTGATGCCCGCGCCTGAGCGAGAAATTTATCTGCTTTCTCCCAAACAATATAGCCCAGAAACGATTGCCGTTGCTTTTGCCAAGACCAGCCGTTCACCCGAGTCATTCCGTGAAATTGCCGCCGATTTGAACGATGAGCAAAGCGCACAATTTCACGAAAAATGGGTGGTCGGTTACGGCCATGCCTCGGTAGCAGAACATGCCGTATTACACATCGCCATCGAAAATGCCTCGCGCCTAGCCATGGAAGCCATCGAATCGAATCGCTTGGCTTCTTATACCGAAAAATCTACACGTTACCAGAAGTGGAACCCGGATGCCTTTCACATCCCCGCCGAACTAGAGAGACATCCGCTGCGAGAGGAATACATCGCCACTTGCCGAATGCTGTTTAAAACGTACCAAAAATCGCTTGAACCGGTGCGCAACCTGGTTGAACAACAATCGCCGCGTCGTGAAAATGAAAGCGAAGAAGCTTGGGACCGGCGCATTCGCTCACAATATGTAGATTCGTGTCGCTTTCTGCTGCCTGCCGCTGCGTTAGCAAACGTCGGGATGACGGTCAACGGCCGCGCGCTCGAAAACGCCATTCGCAAATGGCGCTCACACGGCCTGGCCGAAGTACGCTCGATTGGAGAAACAGTGAAAGCTGTGGCGCAGAGCGAAATTCCCACCTTGGTCAAATATGCCGAGCCGGTAGAGTACCTGATAGAAACCAGCAAGGAGTTGGCAAGCATCAGTAAACAGAAAAACGCGGAAAGCACCATATCGGATGACTTTTGTACACTGGTAGACTACGACCCGGAAGGCGAACGCAAAGTGCTAGCGGCAGCGCTATATCGCTATGGCAATATGAATTACCAACAAGCGCTGCAGACTGTCCAAGCAGCGGATACCAGCACCCTGGCCCAAACGCTGCTCTCCCGTCTTGGGCGCTTCGATACGCCTGTGCGCGAGCTAGAACACACCGCATACACCTTTGACCTTGTGATGGACCAGGGCGCTTATGCCGAGTTCAAACGTCACCGCATGATGACTCAAACCCCCCAGTTGCAAACTGCGGCGCTAGGCTACATCACCCCGCGCCGCATCGTGGAAGCCGGCCTGGGGGAAGAATATCGCTGCGCGATGGAACGCGCCGCCGAGTTGTGGCATAAAATCAACGCTTTCAACCCGTTGGTAGCGCAATACATCGTCCCTAACGGCTTTAACCGCCGGGTGTTAGCCACCTTCAACCTGCGCGAAGCTTATGCCTTTTGCCAGTTACGGGCCGCACCCAACGCACACTTCTCGATTCGCCGTATCGCGCAACGGATAGCTGAAGAGATTCGGCGTGTGCACCCTCTCTTATCTCAATTCATGCGCCTGCCGAACGAATCCTGGCAGGACATCGAGAAAGGATATTTTGCCTGATGAATCTTTCCAAACTTGCCCTTGCCGATGGTCTGCTCGCCGCCGGCTGCATCAAATTTGGGGAATTTACGCTTAAATCGGGACTGCAATCACCGATTTATATTGACCTGCGCCAGGTCATCTCCTATCCCCAACTCCTGGCCCAAATCGGACAAGCCTACCTGCCACTCCTACAAGACTTAAAGTTTGACCGCTTGGCCGGCTTGCCGTATGCCGCCATCCCAATCGCCACAGCCGTTTGCCTGGCCGGAAACTACCCAATGATTTACCCACGAAAAGAAACAAAAACCTACGGCACAAAAGCCGAAATCGAGGGAGAATATCACCCTGGCGAAACCGCACTCATCATAGATGACCTGGCCACAACCGGCGGCAGCAAATTCGAGGCCATCGAAAAACTGACCGCCGCCGGCTTGGTGGTGCGCGATGTGGTTGTGCTGATTGACCGGCAATCGGGGGCAAAAGAAGCCCTCGAGCAAGCCGGGCTACATTTGCACGCTGTCCTTACCATCCGCGAGATGTTGGATGACTGGGAAGCAACCGGAAAAGTGCCCGCCGAACACATTGCGGCGACGCGGAAGTTCTTAAAAGCCACACAATAACATCCAGTTGCAATTGACAATTCCCAGAATGGTTGTATGATTGAAGAAAGCACAAAACAACCTGGTCTGTAGGGAGGCAAAATGCCCCTAAAAATCTTGACCATCGAAGACGACCCTTCAATCACAACCTTCCTCAATGTGCTGCTGACAATTTATGAGATGCAGGTCATCGTTGCAAACGATGGCACCAGCGGCATCGAATTGGCGCGAACAGAATCACCGGACCTGATACTGCTCGATTTGATGATGCCGGTCATAGATGGCTGGAAAGTCTGTCGCGAAATTCGCAAATTCAGCCAAGTGCCAATTATCGTCGTTTCCGCCGTCACAAACAAAGAACGAATTGCTGAAGCGCTGATAGCCGGCGCCAATGCTTATCTTGAAAAGCCCATTTCCATCGAAGAACTGGTTACCAAAATCAAGCAATTCGTTCCACACAAGACTTAACGGAGCGCTAAAGAAAACCGAGTTATGCGCGTGTTTATAGGAGTGATATTTGATACCGGAAATAAGTGTGCAAGAATTAGCCAAAAAATTCGAGCAGGGTGAAGAATTTACCCTGCTCGATGTACGTGAAGCCTGGGAAGTTCGCCTGGCTGCCATTCGCGATGAGCGCGTTTTGGTGTTGCCGATGAGTGTGTTAGCCCAAAAATTACAGGAGGCATTTCCCGCAGAGTTGCGCCGTCCGGATGCGCCGGTAATTGTGATGTGTCATCATGGCATCCGGTCGGCACAGGTGACCGCCTGGATGCGCCAGAATGGCTGGAACAACGTGTATAGTTTAGCAGGCGGAATTGATGCCTATGCCCGTTCTGTGGATGCTTCGGTTGGGTATTATTAATGCCTCCACCAACGCTCAAAAAACAAATTGCCCGTTTCGGTAAATCACCTCGCCATCCACCGCCATCTCAGCGTCTTGGCGCATATCGCAAATCATATCCCAGTGAATGACGCTCTTGTTTTTAGAGCCAGTCTCTGGATACCCTGCGCCAAGCGCCATGTGAAACGTGCCTCCGATTTTCTCATCGAACAAAATATTGCCGGTGAAACGGTCAATCTCAAAATTCGTCCCAATCGCAAATTCGCCCACATAGCGCGCACCCGCATCTGAACCTAGCATTTCCAGCAAAAAAGATTGGTTCTTCTCCGCTTTCGCCTGGTCCACGCGCCCATCGGTGAATACCAACTCAATCCCTTCAACCGCTACACCGTTATAAATCGCCGGATAGGTAAACTTAACCCACCCATTGACCGATTGTTCCACCGGACCCGTATAGATTTCACCATCGGGCATGTTATGTGTACCACAGGAATTGATGAACGTACGATTTTTGATAGAGAGACTCAAATCCACATTTGGGCCACGCAAAGTGACCAAATGATGACCGTGTAATCGTTCAATCATCAACGCTTGGGCAGCTTCTACGTTTTTCCAATAAGAGACCGGGGCATCTTCGTCGGCATGGCAGGCGCGAAAGACGAAATCCTGATACGCATTCCAACCCATACCGGCCTCAATAGCATAGCCTTCGGTTGGGAAAAGAGTGGTCAACCAGCGCAGTTCTCCTCTGGCCCCGCGCTCCATCTGGGTTTGCAAAAGAGGCGCCAACGCCTTTTGCCTGCGGCCCAACTTGGCCGGGTCAAAGCCGGAGAGAGCGCGCGGATTCGTCGCGGAATGAATACGAATGCGGGACTCGAATTTCTCATAGGCCAGTTTTTGGAACGTTGGAGGCTCATCTAACTGACTTTCGCTGGCTTTTTCAAAGAAAATTTCCTGCTGCTCTGGGAATTCCATCAAAATATGCGGATGTGCGCCCACTTCGAGCGCACGACGGTACAAAGCGCGGATCAATGGCTCGGCAGCGGTCGTGCCCTCAATCAGAACTCGGTCACCCGGCCCCAGATGGGTGGAATAATCCACCAAAATACGCGCAAAGCGTTCAATGCGGGCGTCGCTCACAGGCTCTCCTTAAGAATAGGGATAACTTTGATTATATCACTCCCCTATGAAAATCTCCCGAAGGCCTTTTGACCTTCGGGAGAGCGCCTATTTACAAGATAGGCATACCGGCGCGGGCTTTAAGCGCTGAGCGAATCATCAGATATTCAGTGATGTTTTCTGGGGTGATGATACCGACGAGTTGACCCGCATGGGTGACAGGCAACACAGGAATACCGCTCTCCTGTAACCGATGCAAAGCTCTTTCCACCATCTCATAACTATCCAGCGTGGGCAAGTTGGTGTGCATCACTTGTACAACCGGCCAGTGTTCACCGTGTTGCGTCAGCGCTTTTAGGAAATCATCACGCGTGACAATCCCAAGCACCTGGCCATTATCCACAACGGGAAAATCCCGTTGGGAACCGGCCAGCACCAGCTGCGCCATACGCGCCAGGGTATCACGCGGAGAGAGGCACTCAAAATCGGTCAACATGGCGCGCGCCACCGGAATACCACCCAGGGCATTCTTCATTTGCACCATACTGGCCTCTTGCGAAGCACCCATCCAGACAAAGAAAGCAATGAAGAGCAAAAACGGGTTGCTAAACAAACCGATAAATCCAAATAGGAAGGCCAAACCCTGACCCACCCCTGCAGCGATTTGCGTAGCGCGGACATAATCCATATTCATGGCCAAAACAGCCCGCAACACACGCCCACCATCCATGGGGAAAGCCGGAATCAGGTTGAAACCGACCAGGAACAGGTTGACAATCATCAGCCGCTCAATGAAGGAACCGGTTGCCAACGTCAAATCACTGAGCGGCACCAACGTATTCGTAAAGAACAGCCAGCCAAACAAAAAGGCAGCAATGACCACGTTCACCGCTGGCCCCGCCAACGCCACCCATAATTCCTGAATCGGTTCATCGGGCATACGTTCCAAACGGGCTACACCGCCAATAGGATACAGCGTAATGTCACGCGTGCGCACACCAAACTTACGCGCTGTTAGCGCATGTCCATACTCATGCAGCGTCACCGCTACAAACAAGAGCAGAATAAAGAACACCCCTTCGAGCGCGCCGAGCAAGGTCCCGGTTTGTTGCCAGTAAACCAGCCCATACCAGCCAACAATCAACAAAAAGGTGGCATGAACAAACACATCAATTCCTGCAAACGTGCCAAGTTTCCATTGCCACTTCATAAATCACCTCCAAACTTGCGCAAACAGACAAGCGCGGTTTTCTCTGGTTAAAGTCGTTCTCATTCTATCCACAATCAATAAGATAAATGTTATAAAAATCCAAGAAGAAAATAAGTGAATGCTGCTTCCACAAAAAGGGGGATAAAAATCGTATGTAGATGTACTACAATAAAAATGACAATGGAAGCGGCTCATTCTTCGGAGGCTGTTATGACCCTCGCCCAAGACCCTGCTCTTGCGCGCCGAATCCCTGCCATCGAATACCACGATACCGAATACAAAGGGGGGCAAACCGTGCAAATGACCACCCCTTGGTTTCTGGAACAGATGGCCTGGCTGAGCGAAAATGGCTATTACACGCTCAATAACGACGAGATATTGCGCTTCGTTCGAGGGGAATATCAGCCACCCAAGCGTTCTTGTTTTTTGCGTTTTGATGTAGGAATGCCAATTTACCAAAACTTGCAAGAAATCATCGTTCCGACCCTTGTAAAATATTCGTTTCGCGCCACATTTTTTGTATTGACCAGCGCCATCAAAGAAAGCAGCCGAGTCAACGACGTGTGCTGGCACCATCTACGCGAATGGGAGCAAACCGGCTTAATTGAAATCGGCTCTCACGGCGTGTACCACCCGGATTATCGCACCGCGCCCACCCCTACCCGTGTCTGGGATGCCCGCGAAAGCAAGCGCATCCTTGAAACACAACTCGGCCACCCAATCAAATTCTTTGCCTTTCCCTACGATTCCGTCCCCAACAACCCTGGCTCACTCCTAAAACTATTTGGCTATCAACTAGGCTTTGCCGGCAATTCACGCCTCAAAGACCGCAGTATCCTGTTCAAAGACCCCAACCCCTATGCGCTTCCCTGCTATTACCCCTATAGTTACAAGAAAATCTACCCCTTAATTACCGGCACGGCCCGCCTAACGTTTGGACAAATGATAGAAGCAGCCATTCGATGAACGGCACTCCTGTAAAGCAGTTTCACGCGCCGGCGGCGACGGTGTAAGAAAGCAAAATCCAGCCTGTGCCGGGCACTTCACCCCAGCCATTCACCTCGCGCACAATGTCCACCACCTGGCCTTTGCGCAACGTACCGACCTGCTGGGCATGCAAAGCAGGTTCTTTGCGCACATTCAACGTAGGGATATTCACCCGCACTTGCCGTGTTAGGCGAAAGCCAAGCGCTATCGTAGGCACAAGCGCTGAACGTTCTGGGATCGGAACCTGCGGCTCGGTCGCTGTTTCACGCCAGGCCTTCCAAAACGTTTCTAGAGAAAGTGCCCGCCCGGCGCCCGCTGTTCCATCCGCACAAGAGGGGTCATGAAGGTACACGCTGCGAAGATCGAGACCGACAATCACAACAAAGTGTGGCCCAGTCCGACCGGTTGCAAGCCAGCCAACTTCAGCCAAAGTCTGAGACTGAAGTGCTGCCAACAGGGGCTTACCTGCCGCAAGCGTAACGAACAGGTCTTGCATACTCATGCCATTCCGCAAGTCAGTAAGAATCCGCAAGCTCGACAGGGCCGCGCGCAATTGAGGCAAGGTAAAATGTGCATCCCCAGGCAAAGCAAAGCGCGTTGCAAAAACCTCGGGAGTGAACGCCGAATGAGGTTGGTAGGCACGTAGGAGCATCACCGCTGCGGCTGCGCCACTGTCATTTTGCAACGCATCGGCCCCCGGTCCGCTCTGCGAGACGAAAGGGACCGGCAACGTAACCAGCGGGCGAAAAGCAGTCTCTAACGAGAGCTCCATCTCTGCGCCCGTATCGAGATTTTTGACCTGATAACGCATACAGCCAACCCACTCAAAAAAAGTGACCGTCATCTGTTGGATGACAGTCACCGCAATGGCCAAGAATTTACTTCGCGCCGCTTACCACCTCATAACGGCGGTCAAACGTGGTGACAGCTTCGCGATTGAGCGAGGCCAGGTGCCGAATAGCAGCCGGCAGGGCTTCCACATCGCCCAGCGAGCGTTCAATTGTATCGAGCGCTGCATTGATTTGTTCACCCAACTCAAAGAACGCGTTGTCGAAAGCATAGAGTTGCGCCAACTCTTGCTCATTGATTTTAACCGCATCGAAGAAACCGGCATAGCCATACGTCGCATTTCGAATTTTATCGGTGAACGTGCGCATGAGAACAGCGGCTTTTTCCATGTCATCGACAAACTCAAGATTGCCCTGATTAATCAATTCGGTCTGCAGAGCCGAAAGCCGCTTATACAGTTCCTCAAAACGGCGCGCAACCGTATCACGCACTAGTTTATCGGCGGCGCGACGTTTTTCTCGTTCAATGTATCCGTTAAAACCAGGAATATACGAAATCAATTTCGTCAAAGGGTCCTGGTCAGCACTCACACGTCCATAATAATCGCTCATGGGATTTCCTCCTGGAAAGAAGAGTCGGCACGATTTGGTTCATTATAGCCTGTATTTGTGTATAATCAAGCAGGCTACATCATCATTTACGCAGTCTTAAACCCAAAGTTGCATCACGCCCCGCCCAGGCGGGTGAATTTTTGAAAGAGAGGAACTCCTATGATTGTCACGACCAAAAAATTATTTGAAGCCGCGTATGGCAAGTATGCAATTGGCGCCTACAACATCAATAACCTAGAACAGGCAATGGGGCTGTTCCGAGGCAATGTGGAAAGCAAAGCGCCGTTCATCATCCAAATTAGCAAAGGCGCTCGCTCGTACACCCATAAAAAGATGCTGGAAGCGATGATTCGGGCCGCCGATGAAATTTTTCCAGAGGCCATTTTTGCGGTTCACTTAGACCATGGCGATGAACAAACCTGCTATGACTGCATTGAGAGCGGCTTCTATTCTTCGGTGATGATTGATGCCAGCCACGAGCCATTTGAGAAAAACGTAGAAATCACCCGGCGGGTGGTGGAAGCGGCTCACGCCCGCGGCATTGTGGTAGAAGCGGAATTGGGGCAATTGGGGGGTGTGGAAGAACACGTGAGTGTAGATGAAGCCAATGCCCACTTGACCGACCCAGACCAGGCCAAACAATTCGTGCAACTCACCGGCTGCGATTCGCTGGCTTGCGCCATTGGCACCAGCCACGGTGCTTACAAATTCACCGGCAACCAAGGTTTGCGCTTTGATGTATTGGCCGAAATTCAAAAGCGCTTGCCAGGCTTTCCTTTGGTGATGCACGGCTCTAGCTCTGTACCCCAAGAAGAAGTAGAGCGCATCAACGCAGCAGGAGGGAGCATCAAAGGCGCAAAAGGCGTGGACGAAAACGAATTTGCCCGCGCTGCCACTTTGGGTGTAACCAAAGTAAACATTGACACCGATGGCCGTTTGGTCTGGACGCGCGTTCACCGCGAATACTTCCGTGACCATCCAGCCGAATTTGACCTGCGCCCAATTGGCAAAGTGTTTATGGCAGAATATGCCAAATTTATTGCACACAAAAACGAAAAACTCGGCTCTGCCGGACGGCTTGACGAAGTCCGCGCAATGCTAGGAAAATAAACAAAAAGCCCTCGACTTTGGCCTTTTCGTTTTGGGTCTTGAAAAGTGAAAGCCTTCTGAATAGAGTGTAGTTGCGAAACAAAACTCTGTCAGGAGGCTTTCATGC
>QEXW01000136.1 GCA_003130845.1 Anaerolineae bacterium | reverse complement strand
GGGTCTGAACTGCCACTTTGCACGGTCAAACGCCTGCGCGCACGCTTGCTTTTGAACTTAGGAAAACCCGCCGAAGCGCTGCAAGCGCTCTCGAACATTGCGAACTGGTATCACACGCATCATTATCGCTGGTTAGAATTGGAGTGTTTGCAGCTACAAGTCCAGGCACTATCTCAAACCAACCAGGAGACAGGCGCGCTACGCCATCAGATAGAAAGTGTGTTAGATGAATTAGAAAGCAGCCTGGAAGACGCCCCCATTTTGTTTGAATGGCAAGAGTTTTGGGAACGACAACGGCCATAAAAGCACGCAAAAACAGAGCGACCAGCACATGATGTGTGGTCGCTTGTGCTTGGTTTTGGCCTGACATGCTCAAGGCCATGAGCACTTATACCTGAGGCAGGTTGCGCCGCAGCAGGTTATACATTCCTAGCCCACGCGCGGCGCCTTCGGCCACGCACGTCAGCGGGTTATCCACCAGGTAGGCAGGGATGCCTAGGGATTTGGTAAGCAATTTATCAATTCCGCGCAAGAGCGCACCGCCTCCCGTGAGAGCCATGCCTCGGTCAATAATATCAGAGACCAGCTCTGGGGGAGTTTTTTCCAACACGCGGCGGCACGTTTCGGTGACGGCTTTCAGTGGCTCTTGCAAGGCTTCTACAATCTCCCCCGTGGTGAGCGTAACTGGGCGTGGCAAGCTGGTCACTTGGTCTAAGCCTTGTACTTCCATGCTCTGCTCAGTATCTTGCGGCACCGCGGCGCCGATTTTCATTTTCAATTGTTCAGCCGTGTAAGTGGAGATAATAATGCCATATTTACGGCGGGTGTAATTGACAATCGCTTCATCCATTTGCTGACCGCCAGCGCGCATGGTTTCGGCAGAAACAATTCCATACATCGCCAGCACAGCGGCCTGGGTTGCCCCGCCACCCAAACATGCGACCATGTTGCCCGATGGAGAATTGATGGGCAAATCAACCCCTAGCGCCGCGGCTAAGGGTTGCTGAATCAGATAAGCATCACGAGCGCCGGCCTGCAGAATGGCTTCATGCACAGCGCGGCTTTCCACGCTGGTCACACCATACGGCACCGTTATCATCACGTTCGGTTTGAAAATGCGCAATGGACCGCTCACGCGCTGAAGCAAAGCCCACAACAAGCGTTCCGTAATTTCGTAATCAGCAATCACGCCATTTTGAAGCGGACGGGCAATTTCCAGCGTATCCGGGACACGGCCTTCCATATCATGCGCCGGCTTGCCGACTTCGACAATCTTTTGGTCGGCCACGTCAATTGCCACCACCGTTGGCTCTTCAATGACAACCCGTTGGCCTTCCGCCACGCGCGTGTACATGGTACCCAGGTCAATGCCCAGGTCTTTTGAGAATCCTGCCATAGAGTTGTTTACTCTTCGTAGGTTTTCTTGCCGGACCGGAATCGTTTGGCCGCTTCGATACGCAAGTTAGAGCGGCGTAACGCGGCTTCCAGCGCCAGCATGGTATCTACATCTTCGGGTTTGACTTTTGCCAGGGCTTCTTCGGCATGTTTGCGAGCAGCCTGGGCACGGGCAATATCAATTTCTTCGACATTTTCGGCGGCATCAGCCAAGATGGTGACGATTTCCGGTTGGACTTCAGCCACACCGCCCGCTACAGTGAAGATTTGCTCTTCACCTTTTGAGCGCACTTTGACAATGCCATACTTGAGCGTAGTCAAAAGCGGGGCATGATGGGGCAAAATGCCCATTTCACCAGCCATGCCAGGTAGAATGACAATATCAGCATCCCCTTCGTACACTGTGCGGTCCTGAGAGACAATTTCACAACGGATAGGCATGCGTTCTCCGGTATCGAAAGTAGGTATCAGGGACAAGGTGAGAAGGTATCAGGTGCAAGGTGTGCGAGATACCTGCCGCTTGCACCTGAAATCTCTGCCTAGGCGCCCTTTGCTAAACGTTCGGCTTTGGCGCGGGCATCGTCAATCGTGCCAACCATCTGGAAAGCCTGTTCGGGCAAGTCATCGCACCGGCCATCTAAAATTTCACGGAAAGAGCGGATGGTATCACGCAATGGGACATAGACGCCTTTGATGCCAGTGAACTGCTCGGCTGTCACAAAAGGCTGGGAGAAGAACCGTTCGATTTTACGCGCGCGGCTGACCAGCAGTTTGTCATCTTCGGAGAGTTCATCTACGCCCAAAATGGCGATGATGTCTTGTAAGTCTTTGTAGCGCTGCAAAACACGCTGCACTTCACGAGCCGTGTTGTAATGGTCAGGGCCGACAATATTCGGGTCGAGAATGCGGCTGGTCGAAGTCAGCGGGTCCACTGCCGGGTAGATACCTTTTTCCGCAATCGAGCGTTCGAGGGCGATGGTCGCATCGAGGTGCGTGAAAGTGGCAACCGGCGCCGGGTCCGAGTAGTCATCCGCAGGAACATATACCGCCTGCATGGAGGTGATGGAACCGGTGCGGGTAGAGGTGATACGCTCTTGCAATTCACCCATTTCGGTCGCCAAGGTGGGCTGATAACCTACCGCAGAGGGCATACGTCCAAGCAACGCCGAGACTTCAGACCCAGACATGGTGAAGCGGAAGATGTTATCAATAAAGAGCAGAACGTCTTTGCCTTGGTCACGGAAGTATTCGGCCATAGCAAGCGCCGAGAGAGCAACGCGCAGACGTACACCCGAAGGTTCATTCATCTGGCCAAAGACCATGACCGTATCTTTCATCACGCCCGATTCAATCATCTCGCGGTACAGGGCGGTGCCTTCACGGGTGCGTTCACCCACGCCAGCAAAGACGGAATTGCCCTTGTGAACACGCGCAATGGAGGAAATGAGCTCAGTAATGACAACGGTTTTGCCTACGCCGGCGCCACCGAAGATGCCGGTCTTGCCGCCTTTGGTAAAAGGAGCAATCAGGTCAATAACCTTGATGCCGGTTTCAAAGATTTGCACACTGGTAGATTGTTGGTCAAAAGGCGGCGCCGGACGATGAATGGGATAGCGTGTGGCTGCTTCTACCTCGCCTTTTTCGTCAATTGGCTTACCCAGCACGTTAAACACGCGTCCCAACGAAGCCGGGCCAACCGGTACGGTAATTGGTGCGCCGGTGGCATAGGCTGGGATACCGCGCTGCAGGCCATCGGTCGAATCCATCGCCACAGTGCGCACCCAGTTGTTGCCTAGATGTTTCTGCACTTCCAACACCAGCGGTTCTTTGCCTTCACGCGGTACTTCGATGGCTTCGTAAATTTCGGGCAGTTCCCCTTCGGGGAAAGCGACATCCACCACACCGCCCAGAATTTGAATCACACGTCCAGTTGCTTTTGCCATTATTTTCCTCCAGATGCCTGGGCGAGCGCTTCGGCGCCACCCGCAATATCGAGCATATCGTTGGTAATTGCCTGTTGACGAACTTTGTTGTATTGCAATTGCAAATCGCCGGCCAGTTCCAGGGCGTTCTCGGTCGCGTTGCGCATGGCAACCATGCGCGCGGCATGTTCAGAAGCCAACGATTCGAGAATCGCCTGATACACCTGCAGCGCAGTAAAACGAGGGATGATTTCATCCAAAATTTCGCGCTCGGCCGGCTCATAAATATAGGCGGCCGCGGTGTGCCGCGTCTGTTCAAACGCTTCCACCCGGCCCACATCGCTTTTGACCTCGAGCGGTAAAAGTTTTTTGAGAGTGGGCTCTTGTTTGACCATGTTGACAAAGTCAGTATAGACCAGGTACACCTCGTCAGCATGGCCTGCTAAAAATTCTTCTACCGCCAAACGCCCAATGGTGGAAACATCAGAAAAGGCCGGCGCAGCGGGTAGATTGCTGAAATCGGCAATCACATTCAGGCGGCGCCGCACAAGCAAATCGCGCCCTTTGCGTCCAACCGCAATGTAGCGAACCGGGGTCGGCCAATCGCGGAAATGACGCAAAGCAAACCGAATCAGGTTAGTGTTATACGCGCCTGCCAGGCCGCGGTCACCACTGATGACAACCACCAGGGTGTTTTTGACTTGGGAACGCGCGGTCAGCAGCGGGTGCAACGTATCGCGCCCGGGTTGTCGGGCAATATGGGTTAGCACCTGCCAGGCCTTGGTGGCATAAGGCCGCGTCCCCATCAGGGCCGCAATCGCTTTGCGCACTTTGCTCGCGCTGACCGCTTGCAAAGCACGCGTTACTTGCGATATGTTCTTGACGCTCCGAATGCGGAGTCTCATCTCACGAGCAGAAGCCATAGGTTCTCCAGGTTACGGATATGAGGAAGAAATCCGTAAAGTATGATTAGGTTACGCCTGCCAAGTGGCCTTGAAGGTGTTGAGCGCTTCACGCAATCGGGCTTCCGTTTCAGGCGTAATTTGCTTCTTCTCGAGGATGTCTTTGCCGAGTTCAGGATACGATTGGTCGAGGAACTTAATCAGGTCTGCTTCCCATTGGCGCATTTTTTCAACCGGCACATCATCGGCAAAGCCCTGCGTGCCAGCAAAGATGACCATCACCTGATGTTCCAACGCCACCGGTGCATATTGCGGCTGCTTGAGAATTTCTTGCATCCGCCGCCCACGATTAAGTTGTGACTGGGTGGCTTTATCCAAGTCGGAGCCAAACTGGGCGAATGCGGCCAACTCACGGTAAGCTGCCATGTCCAAGCGCAAGCGGCCAGCCACCTGTCGCATCGCCTTTAATTGCGCCGCACCGCCAACGCGCGAAACCGAGATACCGACATTAATCGCGGGACGAATACCGGCGTTGAACAGGTTCGTCTCCAAGTAAATCTGGCCATCGGTGATGGAGATGACATTGGTTGGAACGTAGGCCGAAACGTCACCCAGCAGCGTTTCAATGATGGGCAGAGCGGTTAATGAGCCACCGCTGCCGGCTACACGGGCGACTTTGTAGCCTTCCCCTTTGGCTTGCGCGGCTTCTTTGGCTTCATGTTCGGCCAGCGGGCCGGTATAAATTTTGCCATCTACAGCATCGGCTTTGGTTGCTTGCCCCTGGAAGTCAGCCTTGACCACTGCATAGTTGACCGACAGGCGCGCAGCGCGTTCCAGTAAGCGCGAGTGCAGATAGAACAAGTCACCCGGATAGGCTTCACGGCCTGGCGGGCGGCGAAGCAGCAATGAGACTTGGCGGTAGGCCCAGGCGTGCTTCGAAAGGTCATCATAGACCACCAACGCATCACGGCCCGTTTCCATGAATTCTTCGCCGATGGCGCAACCTGCATAGGGAGCAATATATTGCAACGCCGCCGGTTCATCGGCAGAAGCCACCACCACGATAGTGTGTTCCATCGCCCCGTAGCGCTCGAGCAGTGCAACGGTGCGGGCAATGGCAGCCTTCTTCTGCCCAATGGCGACATAGATGCAGATGAGATTCTTGCCTTTTTGATTGATAATGGTGTCAATCGCAATGGCTGTCTTACCGGTTTGTCGGTCGCCGATAATGAGCTCGCGCTGCCCGCGTCCAATCGGAATCATCGCATCAATCGCCTTGATACCGGTCTGAACCGGGGTATCCACGTCCTGACGTTGAACTACGCCCGGCGCAATGCGCTCGATAGGACGGTAGCCGCTAAATTGAATCGGGCCTTTGCCATCAATTGGCTCGCCCAGGGCATTCACTACACGCCCAATCAATCCATCACCAACGGGAACTGAAGCAATACGCCCTGTGCCGCGTACGGTCATGCCTTCTGTAATACCGGCATAATCGCCCATGATGATGACGCCGACACTATCTTCTTCCAAGTTGAAGGCCGTCCCCATCACGCCGTTTTCAAAACGAACCAGTTCTTGGGCGCGAATATTTGCCAAGCCTTCCACGCGCGCAATACCATCACCGGCTTCTACCACCCGGCCAATATCGCTGACGCTGATTTCAGGCTGAAACGCTTCGATTTGTTTCTGAAAATCGCTGGTGATTTGCTTAATCAGGTCTGTCATTTCGCCTCCACGCCAAAATGTTTCCTGCCTTTGGGGTTTTATGGGGGATTTCGACCCGCAGGTCGTTTTTACCAAACATCGCTTAAATTGAAAATGGATTCTGGCGGCTGCCAGAACGGGCTAATCATACCTGAAAGGGGGGCAAATGTCCAGTTGCGCAAAAATCAAGGGTATAATAGCGCCTTGTCAAAATTCAGCGATTGAATATAGGAGAACGTAATGAACAAAGCCAATCTCATCGCCCCCTACGGCGGTCAACTCGTTAACCTGGTGGTAACAGGCGCAGAACGCGAAGAATTATTGGCGCGTGCTGCACAACTCCCCTCCATCAAAATCTCCATGCGCGCCCTATGCGACCTGGAATTGCTCGCCACCGGCGGGTTTTCACCACTCACCACCTTTATGGGCAAAGCCGATTACGAACGCGTCTTACGTGAAATGCGCTTGACCGATGGCACCCTGTGGCCCCTGCCAATTACCTTGCCGGTTGACCCCAAAGAACTGCCAACGGTGGGTGAAGAACTGGTGTTGCGCAACGCCAACAACGATGTGATTGCCATCATGACATTGGACGAGGTCTATCATTGGGATGCACAAAAAGAAGCCGCCTTGGCTTACGGCTCCACCGACTCCAAACACCCGATGGTCTCCGAAATGACGCGCTGGGGCAAAGTGTGTATTAGCGGACCGCTCAAGGTTTTGAATCTGCCCAAATACTATGATTTTATTGAGTTACGCCATACCCCTGCTCAAGTGCGCGCCAAACTCGAAGCGCTCGGGCATGATAATGTCGTTGCCTTCCAAACGCGTAACCCGATGCACCGCGTTCACGAGGAATTAACCAAACGGGCCGCAGAAAAAGTGAACGGCTCGCTGCTGATTCACCCGGTGGTGGGCATGACCAAACCCGGCGATGTGGACCACTACACCCGCACCCGCACCTACAAAGTTCTGGTAGAAAAGTATTACGATAAAAGCCGCACCTTGCTTAGCCTGCTGCCATTGGCCATGCGCATGGCCGGCCCCAAAGAAGCCCTGTTACACGCCATCGTGCGCCGCAATCACGGCGTCAACCACTTCATTGTAGGGCGCGACCACGCCGGCCCCGGCAACGACAGCACCGGCAAGCCCTTCTACGGCCCCTACGATGCCCAAGAATTGATGAAGCAGTACGAGGCAGAATTGGGCGTTAAGATGATTCCATTCGAGATGTTGGTGTATCTGCCTGATGAAGACCGCTACGTCGAAGAGAAAGACATCCCTCAAGGTGCACGCACCCTCAACATTTCCGGCACACAAGTTCGTGATGAATACCTGGCCAAAGGCAAACTGTTGCCCGAATGGTTCACCCGCCCTGAAACGGCGGAAATCCTGCGCCAGAGTTACCCTCCACGCCACAAACAGGGTTTTTGCCTGTGGTTCACCGGCCTGAGCGGGGCAGGCAAGAGCGCTACCTCTCAAATTGTGGCTGAACTGTTGCTGGAATATGGCCGGGAAGCCACCGTATTAGATGGTGATGTGGTTCGCACGCATCTAAGCAAAGGCCTGGGTTTTAGCAAAGAAGACCGCGACACCAACATTCTACGCATCGGTTTCGTAGCGGGTGAAATTGCCCGGCACGGCGGTGCAGTCATCTGTGCAGCCATCAGCCCTTATCGCGCCGCACGCGAAGAAGCCCGCAAATTCGTCGGCGAAAACTTCATCGAAATTTATATGGACACCCCGGTCGAAATCTGCGAACAACGGGATGTTAAGGGGTTGTATGCCAAAGCCCGCCAAGCACTGGCAGAAGGCAAACCAATGGGCTTTACCGGCATTGATGACCCCTACGAACCACCCGTCAACCCCGAAATCACCTTGCAAGGGTACGGGGTCAGCCCCGAAGAAAACGCCCGCAAAATCATTGCCTACCTTGAAGAAAAAGGCTATTTGCTCAAAGGCTAACCAACGCATAGGACGGCTGGCGCTCTACCAGGCCAGCCGTCCCGTCCATTTTTTACCTTCTGCTAGATTATCTTTTCTTCCTTTGTCCCGCTTTTTCTTGGCTTTCCTGTTGTTCCTGGCGCTCTTCGCCGGCTGGGCGATGTGGTACATCACCCCAGCCGGCCTCGGTTTGACCAACGATTCTGCTGCCTATCTGGGGGGAGCACGTTCCATCCTGGCCGGCACCGGCTACAGCGACATCTGGCTGGATAGCGCACTGGAACCGATTACCCACTACCCGCCTTTGTTCTCCCTAACCCTGAGCAGCATCAGCCTGCTGACCGGCCTTGACCCCTACCGCGCCGCGCGCGCCTTACACATCATTCTTTTTGCAGCCAACACGGTTCTGCTGGGCTGGCTGGGCTGGCGAATAACGCACTCGCAAATGGCCGCGCTCTTGTTGGCGTTGTTGTTTGCGCTCAATGGTCAACTGCTCACCCTGCACGCTTACGCCATGAGCGAGCCGTTATTTCTGTTTTTCTCGCTGCTCTCGTTTCTCTCTTTCGACCTCGCCCCGCCAAAAACACGAAAAACAGCCATAGCTGCCCTTTTTACGAAGAACCGGTTGCTGCTGACCGGATTTTTCAGCGGCCTGGCCTTTCTAACGCGTTACTCTGGCCTGGCACTGATTGCCACGCTCGTGGTTTCCATTTTCTTACTTGCACCCGATGCCCGCCTAAAACGAATCATCACCTTTATGGCCGGGGCAATTCCTCCCATCGCCGCTTGGTTTGTGCGCAACGCACTGGTCGCCGAATCGGCCACCAATCGCACGTTTCACTTTAACCCGATTGAACTTTCCAACATTCGCACCGGTTTGTGGAATGCAGCCCACTTCCTCGCCCCCTTGCCTGGCCTGCCGGAATGGCTCTTCCAAAGCGGACTGCTCCAGATTGGGTTGACCATCGCAGGGGTCGGCTTGCTCGGCTGGTTAGGGTACCAGGCGTATCAAGCATATCATTTGCGCCAATCTGTCAACCCGCTGCTCTTCATTACCGCGCTCTATGTGTGGGGATACTTAGGCGCCGTCCTGTTCTCTATGAGTTTCTTCGATGCCAGCACCAAATTTCAACCGCGCATTCTCTCGCCTTTATATGTCTCGTGGCTCATCTTGCTGACGGCAAGTCTGCACTTCTTGTGGAAATGGAAGCCGCCCGTCTCGCCTGTGTTGACCACCCTGGCGGTCGTCGCCCTGCTCTTGCTTTCCGGCCTGAATGCGCAAAACACCATCACCGAATTGCGCACCATAGATGGGCTGGGGTATGCATCCTGGCGTTGGCGGCAAGCCGAGGTCTTGGCTTACATCCGTCGCTTGCCGCCCGAAATCGCCATCTACACCAACTCGCCACCCGTCGTGTATCACGTCACCGGGCGCGCCAGCCGGGTAATTCCCACCTTTCTTAACCCGGTGAGCGGGCTGCCACGCCCCGACTACGAACAAGCCTTGGCCGAAATGCGCCAAGAACTGTTCGCCGGGCGCGCTGTTTTGGTTTTATTTGAAGTCTCAAACCTAGAAGAGGCCTTTGGTCACGAAGTTGCGTTACAATTCGATGGCCTGCCCGTGCTGCTCAAAGCACAAGGGCATGTGCTGTATGGAAAATTGGAGAAACCACAATGAAGATTCAAGAAAAATTTGATTTGACCGGTCGCACTGCGATTGTAACCGGTGGGGTTGGGCTGCTCGGCGCAGAATTTTGCCGCACCCTGGCCGAAGCCGGCGCAGCAGTGGCAGTGGTAGATTTATCCCCCGAAAAATGCACCGCTCTGGCTAACGACCTAAGCCGCTCTGGCTACCAAGCCTTGGCAGCGCCCGCCGATATTACCCAACCCGCGTCAGTACAAGCGATGGTCGAAAAGGTCATCCAAGCCTTTGGACGGATTGATATCTTGGTCAACAGCGCTGCGCTAGACCCCAAATTTGACCCCGAAGCCTTGGCAAAAGGCATTACACCAGGCCGCTTCGAGGATTACCCGCTCGACCAATGGAACGCCGCCCTAAACGTCAACCTGACCGGCACATTTCTGGTTACACAGGCCGTTGCACGGCAAATGGTTGCACAGGGCGCCAAGGGCAGCATTATCAACATCTGTTCTACCTACGGCCTCAATGGCCCCGACCAACGCATTTACCGCAAGGCGGATGGTTCGCAGCCGGCCTATAAGCCCATTTACTATACCGTGACCAAAGCCGGCATAGTCGGTTTCACCAAATATTTGGCTGCCTATTACATGGGAACAGAAATTCGCGTCAACATGCTCACCCCGGGCGGCGTGTATAACAACCATGATGAAACCTTCGTCCAAAACTATGCTGCAAAAACCATCCTAGGCCGCATGGCACGCCGCGATGAAATGAACGGCGCCTTGCTCTTCCTGGCTTCTGATGCTTCTTCCTACATGACGGGCAGCAACCTGATTGTAGATGGAGGCTGGACTGCATGGTAAAGGCCAGGTATAAATGCGTATGCTTGAACAGCCCATCCCAATACCTGGTGACCCATGACTGAAGTACTGGCGATTATCCCCGCACGAGGAGGCTCAAAAGGCATCCCGCGCAAAAACATTCGCTCATTTTGTGGCTACCCGCTGATTGCCTATTCCATCGCAGCCGGGTTACAAGCCGAGCTGGTCACACGCGTCATCGTCAGCACTGACGACGAAGAGATTGCCGCCGTAGCCCGTGCCTGGGGCGCCGAAACACCCTTCTTGCGCCCGGCAGAATTCGCCCAAGATAACACCACCGACTTGCCCGTCTTTCAACACGCCTTAGCCTGGCTGGCCGAACGCGAAGGGTATCACCCCCAAGTGGTCGTGCAATTACGGCCCACTTCGCCCATTCGCCCCATCGGGTTGGTGGATGACGCAGTGCGCACCCTGCTCAAGCACCCGGATGCCCACTCCGTGCGTGGTATCGTTCCGGCAGGGCAAAACCCGCACAAGATGTGGCGGCTGCCAGACGGCATAAACGCCCCGATGAAAAATCTGCTCGAGGTGCCGGGCATCGAAGAACCGTACAACGCGCCTCGTCAGATTCTGCCGGATGTGTATTGGCAGACCGGTCACATTGATGCCGTCCGCCCCAGCGTGATTTTAAGCGGTTCGATGAGTGGCAAAAACATTTACCCGCTGCTGATTGACCCGAACTACACCGTGGACTTGGACAATCTGCGCGATTGGGCGCGCGCCGAATGGCTGGCACTGCATGGTGAATTAAAGATGGTGTGGCCTGGTCGCGCCAAACGTCCCATGCCAGAAAAAATCGAACTGCTCGTGTTAGATTTTGACGGTGTGGTGACCGATAACCGCGTGTGGGTAGACGAAGATGGCCATGAGATGGTGGCAGCCTACCGCAGCGACAGTTTGATTATGAACAAATTGCGCCAAGCGGGGACCAACGTAATCATCCTTTCGTCAGAAGTGAACCCGGTGGTCCTAGCGCGGGCACGCAAAATGAACATCGAAGCCATTCACGGCATCGGCCTAGAAGACAAAGCCGCCGTGTTAAAACATTTGCTGGAAACACGTCAAATCGAACCATCCCGCGTGGCATACATCGGCAATGACTTAAACGACTTGCCTTGCTTCGACCTGGTGGGTTGGGCGGTTGCCGTGGCCGATGCCATGCCCGAAGTGTTGCGCGCCGCCGATTACATCACCACCAAGCCAGGAGGGCACGGCGCCGTGCGTGAAGTGTGTGATTTAATACTCAAGGAGAAACCTCAATCATGACTCGTGAAATCAAACTTGGTAACAAATGGGTGGGCGATGGACACCCTGCTTACATCATCGCTGAAATTGGCATCAACCACAATGGCGATTTGGGCATTGCCAAAGAAATGATTAAAGCCGCCGCCCATGCCGGAGCCAGTGCAGTTAAATTCCAAAAGCGCACGCCGGAAATCTGCACACCTCCCGAACAACAAAAACAAATGCGCGAAACGCCCTGGGGCTATATCACGTACCTCGAATATCGGCATAAGGTCGAATTTGGTCTGGAAGAATACCGTGAAATTGACCGATATTGCCGAGAACTCGGCATTGATTGGTTTGTTTCGGTTTGGGATGAACCGTCGGTAGATTTTATGGAACAATTCGACACCCCCGCCTATAAAATCCCCTCGGCCTCGCTCACCGACCATAACCTGTTGCGGCACGTGCGGCAGACAGGACGCCCGCTCATCGTCTCAACCGGTATGTCCACTATGGATGAAATTCACCGTGCCATGAACACCGTCGGGCTGGAAAACTTGCTCATTATGCACACCACCAGCGCCTACCCATGCGACCCCGATGAGCTCAACCTACGCATGATTGAAACCCTGCGCCGAGAATTTCCAAACACCCCTATCGGCTATTCGGGGCATGAAGTGGGTCTCGTCCCCTCGGCAGTGGCGGTCGCACTCGGCGCGTGCGCTGTCGAGCGACACTTCACCCTCGACCGTGCCATGTGGGGCAGCGACCAAGCCGCTTCGGTGGAACCAGGCGGCTTTGAACGGCTGGTAAAATACATTCGTGTCACCGAACAAGCCCTGGGTGATGGCGTGAAGCGCGTCTACGCGAGTGAACTCTCCTCACTCAAAAAACTGCGCCGGGTAAAAACAACCGAGTGAACTTCCTGGCACAACCGCTGGTTCGTAACATCTGACGAACAACCCTGGCTGCACATGCTCTCCATTCCGAGATAACTGACCTTGATGACCTCCCCCAGCCTATACCGCCTGCTGCGCCCAACCGCTCGTTATCTACAAGCCGTTTGGCGTTGGAAGCGGTTCACCTTCCACGAAGCACCGCCCGTCTTTGGCAATGCCAAACCCAAGAGCGGCTCACACCTGCTCACTCAAATCCTGGGCGGGTTCTGCCAACTAGCGCCTTACTTGTATGTCGAAGCCGACCCGGTGCGTACCGTCAAGGCAGCCGGCGGGCGCTTTACGCAAAAAGAAGTGCTAGCGCAGATCCAACGCATTCCGCCCGGCGTGATTGGCTGGGGATATGTAGATGCCACGCCAGAGAATGTGGCTTTCCTATGCCAACCGGAGCGGGTCAACTATTTTATTTACCGTGACCCGCGCGACATGCTCGTCTCACACATTTTTTTTGCCACCGATATGCACGAAGGGCATGGAATGCATGAGTATTACCAAACGCTTTCCGATTTCGACGAGCGGCTCAAAGTGGCCATTACCGGCATTAACCGCGATGGCTTATACATGGTCAGTGTCAAACAGCGGTATGAAGGTGTCTTTCAATGGCTAGAACAACCCCACGTCTTGTGCATTCGCTTCGAGGACTTGATTCATGACCGGGAGCGGATATTGAATCAAATGCTCGACCAGGTAGAAAAAACCGGCTACCGCATTCCTACCCCGCGTGAAAAATCACTGGAAATCTTGCGCGAAGCCATCCAACCCCAAAAGTCTAAAACCTTCCGCTCCGGTAGAACCGGCGAATGGCGCAAATACTTCAAGCCCGAACACAAAGCGCTCTTCAAGGAAGTAGCCGGCGATTTGCTAATCAACTTAGGATATGAGAAGGATAATGACTGGTAAGTGTAGGCATGCTCAAAACCTGACACTTGTCATGTAAACAGCGGTTTTTTGTCGGTTGCCGAAGCGCACAAAAGCGGTTAAGATATTATAGCGATGCTGATGTTGATGGAAATATCCCTCCTGCGCGGCATCCTTTTGCCATGAATCAGGTTCGCCTGACAGGTCAAGCATACCTGTCAGGCTTTTTTTATCTATGAACGGTGCAGCCTCGAAGTCAGTCCAACCCGTTGGAAATTGCTGTGTGTAACTCTTCGAGGCGGTTTCTCGACTGACATTCTCAAAATTCATATTTCACCTAAAGGAGTAAGAATGCAGACACCCTGGGAATACCGCTACGCCCACCGCACACAGAAAATGGGAAGTTCGGTGATTCGCGAGTTACTTAAGCTGACCGAACAACCGGATATCATCTCTTTTGCCGGCGGCCTACCTGCGCCAGAAGTCTTTCCGGTGAAAGAATTTAAGGCAGCCTGCAATTATGTTTTGGATACGATGGGCGCCCAAGCCTTGCAATACAGCACAACAGAAGGTTACACGCCATTGCGCGAGATGATTGCTCGCCATACCGCGCGCTACGGCATACACGTCAACGCCAATAACATCGCCATCACTTCCGGCTCACAACAGGCGCTCGATTTTATTGGGCGGCTGTTCCTCAACCGAGGGGATTACATTGTGGTGGAATCGCCTACCTACCTGGGCGCACTTCAAGCGTGGAATGCGTATGGAGCCCAGTATATTTCTGTCCCCTCAGATGAAAATGGGATGATTGTGGATGAACTCGAAAAGGCCTTACGCATCGGGCCTAAGTTCATCTATGTCCTGCCCAATTTTCAAAACCCCAGCGGCGTCACCATGTCACTGGAACGGCGCCAGAAATTGGTTGAAATTGCCGACCATTACGGTGTGCCAATTATCGAAGATGACCCCTACGGACAGTTGCGCTTCGAGGGCGAACATCTACCTTCGGTTGCCTTGCTCGATAGCCAATACCGCCAAGACAATGGTTCCTACACTGGGAATGTAATTTACATGAGCACATTCTCTAAGCTCCTGGCGCCCGGCTTGCGTTTGGCCTGGGTCATTGCGCCGGAACAAGTCATTCGCAAAATTGTGATGACCAAGCAAGCAGCCGACTTGCACACGGCCACCTTTAACCAAATTGTGGCGTATGAGGTAGCCAAGGGCGGTTTTCTGGATGAACATGTCAAGGTTATTCGTGCAACGTATAAAGAGCGGCGTGATGTGATGTTGGAAACGATGGACGAGGTCTTCCCGCGCGAGGTGCGCTGGACTCGCCCACAAGGTGGCATGTTCCTGTGGGGCATTTTGCCCGAAAATATGGATGCCGCTGACTTGCTAAAACGGGCTGTGGATAAGAAAGTGGCCTTCGTGCCTGGTGCGGCTTTTCATCCCACCGGCGGAGGCCATAACACCATGCGCATCAATTTCTCATATTCCAAACCCGAAGTCATCCGCGAGGGTATCACCCGCTTGGGTTTGCTCTTACGTGAAGAAGTGGGCAAGAACGCGCGGCAAAAGCATTTGTACGACTAGTAGGAACGCCGAAAACCCGTTTGCTTAATGTGTGCTTCGCCCAGACCGTTGCGTAGGTCTGGGCGAAGCACTGTATGGGGATGCCCTTATTCCTCCACATACGGCACATAATCTGCACGCGCCAAGCCCTGGTCCATTGCTTTTTGGGCTACAGCACGGGCCACTGCCAAGTGCACTTTTTTATCTAACGGGTTGGGGACCAGTTCACCCGGCGGAGTGAGGCTGGCAATGGTTTGGGCAGCGGCCAAGAGCATTTCGTGCGTAATGCGCGGGGCGTTGGCATCTACTGCCCCCCGAAAAATGCCAGGAAAACCCAGCACATTGTTGACCGATTTGCCATCCGCCGCAAAGAGCGCACCCTGTGCCAGCGCAGTTTCGGGGTCAATTTCGGGGTTGGGGTTAGAAAGGGCCAAGATAATTTGCCCTTTGCGTACCATCTCCGGTTTGATAAGTCCTGGGGCGCCGGTCGTCGCAATGACAATATCACAATTTGCCATAATTTCGCGCAGGGTGGCAGGCCGTCCGCCGGCTTTTTCCAGGCGTTTGAGCGCTTCGGGGTTCAAATCGGCGCCCCAAACCGGGTTGCCGGTCAGACGCATCAGCATTTGGGCGGTGGCAAAACCCGCTGCTCCCAACCCAATTTGACCAATGGTAGCCGCAGAAAGATATACCCCCGTCTGGCGAGAAGCCACCATCAGCGCGGCCGTGGTGACAACCGCCGTGCCATGCTGGTCATCGTGCATCACGGGAATATCCAAACGCTTTTGCAGACGTTCTTCAATTTCGAAGCATCTCGGAGCAGAAATATCCTCCAGTTGAATGGCAGCAAAGGTCGGGGCAATGGCACTGATGGTTTCTACAATCCGGTCCGGGTCGCGGGTATTCAGTAAGATAGGCACACCCGAAAGGCCGACCAACGTCTCCATCAACATGGCTTTGCCTTCCATCACCGGCATGCCGGCCAGCGGACCGATGTCTCCCAGCCCTAGCACAGCAGTTCCATCGGTGACGATGGCCACCATGTGGCTGCTGCTGGTATAAAGCCGCGCCAGGGCGGGGTCTTTGGCAATTTTGAGACATACTTCGGCTACGCCGGGCGTATAGACTCGCCGCAAAGTGGCAAGCGAATCGACCGGGTAGCGCGAGCGGACGGCAATTTTGCCCTTTTGGTGCAATTCCAGCACTTCATCGCGCACATCCATCACCTTGGAGCCGGGAATAGAGCGGATGGCTTCTAAAATGGTCTCCATTTGTTCAATGGTATCGGCGTAGATGACGATGTCGCGCACGACGTGACGCGAGGTTTCGGTCAACAGATGAATATCGCCCAGACCACCACCCGCATCCGAAATGACCGAAAGCAAGCGCGCCAGCTGCCCAATCGTTTGTTCATTGCGTACACGCACAGTGCGGCTGATTTTGCGTTCCCAAGCCATCAAGGGTTTCCTTTCAAGAGATGCAAGATTTGGGTATGTTTGCTAATCACGGGACAATCGGGGCGCTCAAACAAGCCCTCCGGGTCGTACAACACGCCTAACATGCCAGCCTGACGGGCACCAAGCACATCAGCAAAGTAGTTATCGCCAATATAGATAGATTGCTCAGGGCGAAAACCGGCTTTTTGGAGCATGAAGTGGAACACGGCGGGGTGAGGCTTGCGGATGCCGGCTTGGCCTGCGTGAACAACCAAGTCGAAGAAACCGTCTAAGCCGCGCTCTGCCAGGTAATCGGTGTACGGTTCAAAGCGATTAGAGAGCAGACCCAGAAAATATCCATGCTCTCGCAATATGCGCAGTGTTTCGTACACATCGTCAAAGATGACATCTTGCGGTCGGAAATGTTCGTTCATGTAAGCGGTCATGGAGGGGGCGAGGTCACGTGCTTGGTCTTCGGAGGCGCCCAAAATTTGTAACTGCCGAAAGCAATAATTAAGCCAGAAGGCTTGACTATCATCTTGAAAGTCTTGACGGTCACGGACAAGTTCTGGCGATTCGGCAAAGTATTGATGTTCCCAAATGGCTGCACGGCGACGGGTTTCAGCATCGGTGATTAAACCGAGCCGGGCAGCATGTTCGGCAAATATCACTCGTCCAGGGGGTTGGCTGGTACGCAACGTGCCGTCGAGGTCGTAAAAAATGGCGCGAATTCCGTTCGGTGAGAGCATATGTCCTTTCTTATAAGCGAACTCCCCGCCAGTGGGCGGGGATGAAGGGTCAGTCGGATGATTCTTTTTGGGGGGAGAGCGGCGGCTCGGTGCGCGGCTCGCTCGCCGATAAGGACGGCCCTCGCAGGCGGTCCTCTTCTACTTTGCGAATGCCATTGCGCACTTGGGTCAATAACCGGCTCAGTTCTTCTTCAAGCGTCTGAAGCGATTCGATGACGTAAGCGTCCGCATCACGGCGCGTAGCAGCAGCATCTTCGCGGGCCTGGTTGACGATTTGGGTGGCGCGGGTTTGTGAACTTTTGACGATTGCTTCGCGCTCAATCAGTTGTTCAGCCTTTTCTTTGGCAAGCGCCACAATCCGGCTGGCTTCTTCCTGCGCCTGGGCAATAATACGGTCACGTTGCGCCATTAACTGCTGGGCTTTTTTCACCTCTTCAGGGATGGAGACGCGCATCTGGTCAATAATATCCAGCATTTTATCTTCATCCACAACCACGTTACGGGTGAATGGCACAGCACGGGCTTCGTTGAAAAGTTCTTCAAGTCGGTCTACGAGGTGCAGGATATCCATAGGTACCTCTTACAGGCTGGAGAAAGGCGTTAACAATTCTAGCATATTATTGCGGTTCAGGGAGAGAAGCATACAATAGTCCGATGGTCACTTCCCTGCTGATTTCATAGCAAAATCACACTGTTCGCGCACCGGACAGGCTGAACAGTTGGGTTTGCGCGCTTGGCAGATTTCGCGGCCAAGGCGAATCAGGTTCAGATGGGCCGCATAATAGGTCTTCGGCGGCAAGAGCGCTTCCATGTGCGTGTGTGTTTCTTCTACCGACATATTCTCCGGTCGCAACCCCAGTCGGCCGGTGACACGATAGACATGCGTATCTACCGGAAAGGCCGGGCGATTGAGCGAAAAGCACAAAACAATGGCCGCAGTTTTCGGTCCAACGCCATTAAACTTCATCAACCAAGCACGGGCTTCTTCCAGCGGCCAATCGTTGAGAAACGATAAATCCAACGTGCCGCGCTCTTGGGTAATCTGCCGCAAAACCTGTTGAATACGCGGTCCTTTTTGATTGGCCAGGCCGGCCACGCGCACGCAATCTATCACCTCGGTCGGGTTGGCATCACGCACTTCTTCCCACGTGGCAAAGCGTTGCCGTAAGGCCTGAAAGGCTTTATCACGATTGACATCGTTGGTGTTTTGCGAAAGAATGGTTGAGACCAATTCGTCCAGGGGGGGCAGCGGGTTACGCCAAATGGGTTCGCCATAAAAAGCGAGCAAGGTCTGGTGAATGGCGAGCGCTCTGGCGGCCAGGTCCATTTTATCTCTGCCCATCATAGCCTACACTTTGGAGGCGCTGAGGAGGGGGTGGCTCTCACCGGTGTGCAACTTGCGGTAGTTATACAATTGCCGAACCGGGCCAAAAGCCGCCAGGCGTTCAAGGTCGCGCTCATCAAGCACGCCAAGTGTTTTGAGAAGCGCCAGTGCGACACTGCTGCGCGCGCGGTCGGTGTTATCCCCATCACTGATTTTGATGGCGATGCCAATGCCAGGCGCATCAGGCGAGAGCACGCCAGGCATAACGCCAAGCGCTTGGTAGCCTTCTGCTCCGCCTTTGGAGATGACTTTGCCTGCTGCCACTTGCATCAAAAGGGTATCAAAGCGCTCAGGACCGGCCACCATCTCTGGGTGTGCCATCATAGCGTGTGTGATGACACGACAGGCATCAGCCCGCTTCGACTCAAGGTCAGATGGATCACACAGACGGGCAAAGCCCCAAGCAGCGTTGTACAGCGGAATTGCAAAATTGGGCGCCGAGCAACCATCTATGCCCACTTCGACTTGTTGCGCCGGCACGCTGCACATTTCAGCAAAGGTGTGCAGAATGGATTGTTGCACGGGGTGGTCCAAATCCAAATAATTGCCGATTGGCGCACCGCGCAGACGGGCATGAGCCAACATGCCGGTGTGTTTGCCTGAACAGTTGTGGCGATAGGGCGAGGTCATTTCTCCCCGCAGGAGCATTGCATCACGTGTAGGTTGATGAATAGGGTCATGCATTCCGCACAACAGGTCTTGTACGCCAACATCAATTTTGGCCTGCATAGCACGCACGGTTTCGACATGTTCATCGGTGCCAGAATGGGAGGCGCACATTAGCGCAATTTCTTGGGGGGTGAAGCCAAAGTACTGGTGTCCGTCTTGTTCGATAAACGGCAAGGCCTGAAACGGTTTGGCGCTGGAACGCAGAAAGGTGATGAGATAAGGGTCGCCAGCGGAAGCCAGCAGCGTGCCGTGTGCATCCACGACGGCATAAGCGCCAAAATGGACGGATTCGACAATCTTGCCGCGGGTTAATTCAAAGATGGGTTGATACGCAAGGGTGGGTTTACTCATCGAAAGAATCCGTGTTGCCAGTGGCGAGATAGTGGCGGGCATAATATTGGCGCAAACCATACGCTAAGCGCTGGGCATATTGCTTTTGTCGGTGCGCCGGGGCATTGAGCGCGTTCATGCAAGGCGTCACCAGCGCTTCCACGGCATCCAAGGGGGCTTGCCGTTTGGAAAGCGATTCGAGTTCTGTGTGAATCTGCATGAGATACTCGTGCTGCGCCTTGATTTCCGCATAACTGACGACGCCCCCGCGTCCGCTCACCACAACGTAGTTTTGGTATTTTGCCATCAGATGTTCGATGGAGTTCAGCCATTCGGGTAAGCGGGCATGTGCCAAAAAGGGGGGTTGATTTTTCAGTACCAAGTCGCCGACAAAGACAATACCAGCTTCTGGCAAGATGGCCCACGAAGCGCCAATTCCGGGCCCGGCATGACTTTCAAGAATAACCGGAAAGTTGCTCCATTCGATGGCCATCCGTTCGGTAAATGAGATTTCCGGTGGCGCCCAGCGAATGCTGCCCAAGCCGGCCACTGCTTCCCAATCGGCACCGGTTTCATCGCTCTGCGATTTGAAAACCGTTGGACGGTTTCGGAAGGCGCTCGCGGTGTCTTCGTGAGCGATGATGGTACAGTCCATCGAACGGGCGCCCAGGGTGCGGTCGGGATGAGCATCCAAGTTGACCAGCAGCCGTTCTACACCACTATTAAGGCTAAGCAGAGCCGCACGCCACGAACGGCCATCCTCTGGAGAAGGCGGCGCATCAATTTGAATTAACCCATGTGGTAAGGCAATGGCCCCCAGCGTAACGCCAGGGTAACTATCTTCGATGAAAACCTGAGGGGCAAGGGTTTGCATACAACTCCTATCAAACGATTGTAAAGTTAAGATTCAGTAAGTACGTCTTCGGTCAGTGGAAGGAAACCCACCAAGGTTGGACAAAAGGCAAGATAGAGATTGTGTTCAGCGCGCGAATGTTGATGGCTTACAGGATGACGGGTCGCTTAAACTACGCGGATTGGGTTAAACCATCGGTAAAGTAAAGACAAATTTCGCCCCATGTTCTGGAGCATCTTCAACCCAAATTTTTCCGCCATGCGCCTGTACCGCCAATTTGCAAAAGGCCAACCCAACGCCCAAGCCGCGCGCGCCGGTTTTGTTTTTGAGACGGGTAAATTTATCAAAGATGCGTTCGCGGTCGGCTTCGGGTATGCCTGGGCCGTTATCTTGCACATAAATTTTTAGGAACGGTTCCTCATCTGCCGGGTGCGCGCCCAAAACAATGTGACCTTGAACCGGGGTGTATTTGGCGGCATTTTCAACCAGGTTAATCAGCACACGGCGAATCATATCGGCATCTACGTCTAATTCTCGCAGATTGCCTTCCAAGCGAACTTCCACCGTCTGGTTGCGGCCTTCCAGCGAGGGGCGCACAATTTCCAACACTTCATCGAACAGCACTTGCACACCGATGGCTTGCCGTTCGGTGATGGGTTGGTTTTGTTCCAGGCGGTTAATGTCCAGGAGTGAATTGATTAGCCGCTCAATGCGCGCAATGGAGTGTCGGGCAATTTTAAGAAACGGGGCCGTTGTTTCTTGTTCTGCTTCGGGGATGCTCGCCCCCAGCATTTCTACACTCGAAAGAATGTTGCCCAGCGGCGAGCGCAAGTCATGATAAATCATAGCAGAAAGGTCTTCGCGCAAGGCATCCAGTTCTTTGCGTTCGCGGATGTCGCGCATAATCCATTGAAGCGCGTTTTGACCATCGAACAGCACCCTGCGCACATGAACGCTGACTGGGTAGGTTGTTCCTTGTTGGCTATACAGCATCGATTCGTAGTGAATGGTGGCTTCGCCAATTTTCTCAAATGCAACACCGGTTTTATCGAAGTTAATATCGTGCATTTGCCCAATCAGGAAACGCTTCAAGTCTTCTAACGGATAACCCGAGAAGCGTTCGGCTTGGCGGTTGGCTTCCAGGATTTTGCCTTCCAAATCGGTAATCACAATTGGGTCAATGCTGTCATCAAACAAATCGCGATAACGCTTGCGGGCCAGGTCTAGGCGCTGGAACAATTCCCCGTTTTGGATGGCGGTGCCGGCGAGAGAACCCAAACCGGTCAGCACGAGCAGGGAATCCGGGTCGAAGGCGCGGTTGAGCGGGTTAAAGGCTTCCAGAATGCCAATCACCTTGCCTTGAAAGTGGATGGGAGCACAAGCCAGGGCGCGCACATGCACGCCGGGGATTTTTTCGGCATTGGAGAGCAAGGTATCAGAGACAATCGCCGGAATGACTGCCCCGCGTCCCTCACGCGCTACAAGACCGGCAATGCCCTCCCCCAGCTTGACTCGGCGTAAGATAATGCCCTCGCTGCGCGGTCCGTCCGCCGCACGAAAGACAAGTTCCTCGCCCTCTAGCAAAGCCAGCGCCACAATTTCCACCTGAAGTGCTTGCTTGACTTGTGTGAGAATGGCCGAAAAGATGTCTTCCATGCGCACCGACATCGTCAGGCTGGCAGCACCTTCTGCCAGCACCGTCATCACGCGCGCCTGGCGTTGACTTTCCGAAAACAGGCGCGCATTTAAGATGGCAATGCCGGCCTGGTCAGCAATGGCCTGCATCAGTTCCAGGTGTTCCGTATCGAAGAAATGTGGCACGGGGTGAACAATCGTCAACACACCCACAATCTTTTCGCGCACCAAGAGGGGCGCACAAATGGCCGATTTTGCGCCGCTGCGGTCGAGAGCGTCATCTTCCCGCCGCAGCCACCGTTCATCTTTGCTGGTATCAGGCACAAGCGCAGCCTGGCGTTTCCGTGCCACCCAACCGGCCAAACCTCGTTCCATCGTATCGCGCAGTTGCAGGGTCGTACCTTCGCGCAATTGATTGCCATACACAATCGCCGAGTCGATTGGACGTCCGTTGTCATCCATGACGATGATGGAGCCGCGTTCACCCCCGACGTTATTCAACGCTGCAAACAAAACACGCGTCAGGACAACGCGCAAATCGAGCGCGGAAGCAAATTCCCGGCTCACTTTGTAGAGCAATTCCAATACGGCGCGCTGATCCTGAGACATACGATGCCTTTTGCAAAAAGATACGTGCCAAAAGAACGAATTTTTGTGTTCCCACTGTGAGTATAGCACAATCGGTGGCTTTTCCCAAAAAACAAGCGCCTTGCGTGTATCTTTATTGGTGAGCGCTTCTTCTGCTCAAGGTCTCATATCTTGGCTTTGCTAGGCGGGTTTGGCAATCAACCACAAGACTACCGAACGGCAAAAAGCGCTTCTCACCCGCCAAGAATTTTATGTTATGATTTTTACAGAGATATGCGCAGCCGGGCAGGAATCTCCCGTCTGGCTTTGCAATTGGCTATCTCACATGGGTTCAGGGGTTCGATTCCCCAACACGCTGCCCCAAAGAGCAGCGCCCTGCGCAAGCAAACAATCGGCCCTGCAGGTTAAGCCCTCCGCCGAACGTCTGCGCTCTTTGGGGCAGTGCCTCTCAACGGATGATGAAACGATGGAATACCTACTCACGCTCCTGCTCTCACTTGCTCTTGTCCTCGTACTAAGCATTCTGATTCGCCCCGTCACCATCTTTGAGCATCAACGTGGATTGCTCTACCGGCGAGGAAAATTCATCCGCATTCTAGAACCTGGTGCGCGATGGATATTCCGTCCGTGGGAAACCGTTCAACAGGTTGACATTCGCCTAAAGCATATCACCCTTTCAGGCCAAGAGATACTCACCAAAGACAATATCAGTCTAAAAATCAGCCTGGCGGCTGCCTATCGCGTAGCGGACCCTTACAAAGCGCTCACCCAGAGCCAGAATTACGAAGAAGCACTCTACCTCATGCTACAAATACACTTACGGGATGTGATTGGCACGCTGCTTGTTGAAGAACTGCTCAGCAAACGGGCCGAAATCGGAAACATCTTGTTAGAAAAGGGCCGCGAACCAGCCTGCGAACTTGGTCTGGAACTATCGCTGGTGAACATCAAAGACATCATGTTCCCCGGCGATTTGAAAGCCATCTTTGCACAAGTCGTCCAAGCCAAAATGCAGGGACTAGCAGCCCTGGAAAAAGCACGCGGCGAGAGCGCTGCCTTGCGCAACTTGGCCAACACCGAACAACTCTTTGCCAACCATCCTCACCTGATGCAATTGCGCCTGCTGCAAACACTGGAAACCCAAGCCGGCAAAAACCTGGTCATCTTGCCCACAGAATGGATGACAACCCTCAACCGGCAGAAAGAAAAATAACCATGCCCATCCTGCGCGTGCCAACCTTGCTCAAATACTACCTCAACGGTCAAACCGAAGTCAGTGTTCGCGGGCAAACGGTGGCCGAAACCCTCAGCGACCTAACGCAGCAATACCCGGCCATTCAAACCCACTTGTTCGATAGCAGCGGCAAAATCCGTCGTCATATCAACCTATTTCTGAACGCCGAGAACATTCGTGATTTAAACGGCCTAGAAACGCCCGTCAGTGAAAACGATGTCATCAAAGTTCTGCCCTCCGTCACCGGCGGCTAAACTGATTATCAGACACCCGGACACTGCCTATGGAACTCACTCGCGATGAAATCCTGCGCTATTCGCGCCATCTGCTCATCCCCGAAGTCGGCTTGACAGGACAGCAAAAACTCAAACAATCCTCGGTCCTGGTCATCGGCACGGGCGGACTGGGCTCTCCGGTCTCGCTCTACTTGGCAGCAGCCGGCGTTGGGCGAATTGGCTTGGTAGATTACGATGTGGTCGACTCGACCAACCTGCAACGACAAATCGTTCACGGCACCTCCACCGTCGGCACCCTGAAGGTCGAAAGCGCCCGCAAGCGTTTACTGGACTTGAATCCCACCATTCAAGTAGATACATACAACACACCATTCACCTCAGCCAATGCAATGGAAATTGTAGCGCCGTATGATGTCATCATAGACTGCACGGATAACTTTCCCACCCGCTACCTAAGCAACGATGTGGCAGTGTTCTTGGGAAAACCGAATGTGTATGGCTCCATTTTTCGCTTCGATGGACAAACCAGCGTGTTTTATGCCCAAAAAGGCCCATGTTATCGCTGCCTGTTCCCCGAACCACCCCCGCCCGGCTTGGTGCCGACCTGTGCTGAAGGCGGCGTGTTAGGCATTTTACCTGGCACCATTGGCACCATTCAGGCCACCGAAGCCCTTAAGCTGCTGCTTGGCATTGGCGATGTGCTGATTGGAAAACTCCTGCTCTACAACGCCCTCGATATGTCATTTGACTTCGTCAACCTGCGTAAAAACCCGAAATGCAGAGTATGCGGGCCAAATGCCGACATCACGACATTAATTGATTACGAAGAGTTCTGCGGCGTGCCGGGACACGACCACGAAAGCGGTTCGGCGGGAGTAGATTGGGACATTTCCGCCCCGGAACTAGCAGCCCGTTTACAAAGCGCCAACCCACCGCTCTTGCTGGATGTGCGTGAGCCGCACGAATTACAAATTTCCGCCTTGCCCGGTGCGCTCAACATCCCACTCGGCACGTTGGCTGCACGCCTTTCTGAGCTAGATTCGGCCCGCGAGATGGTGGTGCTGTGTAAAGCCGGCACACGCTCGACGCGTGCGCTTGAGCTATTGGTCAGTGCTGGTTTCAAGAGAATCAAAAACCTAAAAGGCGGCATCAATGCCTGGGCACGTGAAGTAGATTCTTCGCTCCCGATTTACTAATATTTTCAACATCTAGCCACCGTACAGTGTAGTCCGCAAACGAGCGCGGACAAAAAACGTGTTTTCCGCATACATCCGTATCCAAAAATCATATTTTTACATGGAGGAAACAGCATGGCCGTTTTACCGGTATCTTACCAAAAACGGGTATACGATAACATCTTGGGGGCCATTGGCAACACCCCGCTTGTACGGCTAACGCGTATCGCCCCCCACCTTTCTGCCACGCTCTATGCCAAACTGGAATTTCTCAACCCCGGCGGTTCGGTCAAAGACCGCGTGGGGTTGAATATCGTCGAACAAGCCGAACGGCGCGGTGAACTGCGCCCTGGTGGAACCATTGTGGAAGCCACCAGCGGCAACACCGGGGTTGGTCTCGCCATTGCGGCGGCACTCAAGGGCTACAAAACCATCTTCGTCATGCCCGATAAAATGTCCAACGAAAAAATCCAATTGCTGCGCGCCTATGGGGCAAAAGTGGTCATCACCCCCACAGCAGTCGCCCCAGAAGACCCTCGTTCCTACTACGAAGTGGCCAAACGCTTTGCACGTGAAATTCCCAACGCCATCCTAGCCAACCAATACCACAACCCCGATAATCCCCAAACGCATGAGATGACGACCGGCCCCGAACTGTGGGAGCAGACCGAAGGCCGGGTGACGGATGTGGTCATCGGCATGGGGACAGGCGGCACCATTAGCGGTGTCGGGCGCTATCTTAAGGCCAAAAACCCTAACATCCGCATTGTGGGCGTAGATATTGAAGGCTCAATTTTGCTCGAAATCTGGAAAAACAAGGGCAAAATTCCGGAGGGGGCTTACCCAAAAACGTATAAAGTAGAAGGCATTGGGGAAGATTTCCTGCCCTCCGCCACCGATTTAAGCGTGGTAGATGACATTGTGCGCGTAAACGACAAAGAATGCTTTTTGTGGGCGCGCGCCCTGGTGCGGCAAGAGGGCATTTTTGCCGGCGGCTCCAGCGGCGCCGCCCTGGCAGGTGCGCTCAAATATGCGGCGAAATTACCCTCCGAGCGGCTGGTGGTGGTCATTTTCCCGGATAGCGGTTCGCGTTACCTTTCCAAATTTTATGATAACAAGTGGATGCGCGAAAACGGCTTCTTAGGAACGGAATTTGGCGAAGTGACCCTCGGCGACCTGCTCATGGCCAAACCCAACAAAACGCTCTATACCGCCACCTTGGGCGATTCCATGCGCAAAGTCATGACCCTGATGCGGCAGCACGCTATTTCACAAGTGCCGGTCGTCGGCCCTGATGGCACGCTGGTCGGTACGCTGGACGAAGTAGATTTGCTCAATCACCTGTTAGAAAGCCACGAACACAGTCACGACGAACCTATAGATGGCCTGGTACAAAATGCACAAGCCACCTATCCGGCCGAAACCACCCTGGACGAGGCCATGCCGATGCTCGCCAATGGCTTTGCACTCATCGTGATTGAAAACAGCCGACCGATTGGCATCCTGACCAAGATAGACGTGCTAGATTACGTAGCCGGCAAGATTTAAAAAGCGTTTTTTCACACCTGCCCAAGCGCCTGTTCCAAATCGGCCAACAGGTCATCCACATGTTCAATCCCCACCGAAAGCCGAACCAGGTGAGCAGGCACTTCCAGGGTTGAGCCTTGGGTGGAGAGATGGGTCATCGCCGCCGGCACTTCAATCAACGATTCCACCCCACCCAAGCTCTCGGCCAGCGTAAACAGTTTGGTCGCTTCGGCCACCCGCACGGCTGCTTGGCGCCCGCCTTTGAGCGTAAATGAAATCATGCCGCCCCCATTACGCATTTGACGTTTGGCTACGCCGAATTGGGGGTGCGACTCCAAAAAAGGATACAAAACGCGTTCCACGGCCGGATGCGCTTCTAAGAAACGCGCAATCTGCAAGGCAGATTCGGCATGCCGCTCCATGCGCAAAGGCAGCGTCTTAATACCGCGCAACACCAGAAAACAATCGAGCGGGCCAGGCACTGCACCGAGAGCATTTTGCAAAAAAGCGAGTTTTTCGCCCAACTCTGGGCTGCGTCCGACAATCGCCCCGCCCACCACGTCGGAATGGCCGCCGAGGTACTTGGTTGTCGAATGAACGACCAAATCCGCACCCAACTCCAAAGGACGCTGAAGATAAGGTGTGGCAAAGGTATTATCCACCACCAACAAGGGGGGATTCGGGCGCGTTTTCAGCACTTCGGCTACAGCGCGGATGTCGGTCACATTCAGCAACGGGTTGGTGGGCGTCTCTAACCAGACCAGACGTGTAGAAGGGGTTAAGGCATCCGCCACCAATTCTGGGTCAGTCGTATCCACATACGAAAAACTTAAACCAAACCGCCGGTGAATTTTATCGAACTGCCGAAACGTACCACCATACACATCGTTGCCTGCCAGCACATGGTCTCCACTGGCTAGCAAGCGCAACAAGGTATCTGTTGCCGCCAAGCCTGAAGCAAACGCCAAGCCCCACGAACCACCTTCCAACGCCGCTAGGCATTCTTGCAAAGCCTGGCGCGTCGGATTTTGCGTGCGCGAATATTCATACCCATTGCGCGGCTTACCAACCCCATCCTGCGCATACGTCGAAGTCTGGTAAATGGGTGTCATCACCGCACCGGTCAGAGAGTCGGGCTGCTGACCGGCATGAATCGCAAGAGTCTCAAACTTCATTGACTGTCTCCTATAAAATTAAAAATCAAAGGCGTGTGCAATGCTTCATCCAGACAAATGAACCAGCGCCACAAAACCGATTCTCGATTGCTTATGCCACTTGCCTGCCCTTGGGGGCTTCTCGGCGCTCAAGAGCAAACGCCGCCTCCAACGCTTCATAAACCGAGCGACACTCCCAAATCTTGAGATTCTCCGGCCAGGGTTCGGCCTTGCGTAGGCGCTTTGGCACAATTGCCGTCTTGAAACCCAGTTTTTGGGCCTCCCGCAGACGGGTTTGCATTTGCCCCGGCAAGCGCAGTTCCCCGGCCAAACCGATTTCACCAATCAAGACCGCATCGGCCCGCACCGGCAAATCTTTCATGGAAGAAGCAATCGCCGCAGCCACCGCCAGGTCGGCAGCAGGCTCATCAATTTTCATCCCACCCACCACGTTGACGTAAATATCCTGCTCCGCCAGTTTAATGCCCGCCCGGCGGGTCAGCACAGCCGCCAACATCAACAAGCGGTTATAATCCACCCCATTCGGAGTGCGGCGGGCATTGCCAAACTGCGCTGCCGAAGTCAGCCCCTGAATCTCCACCAACAACGGACGCGTTCCTTCCATCGTCACCGCAATGGCCGAACCAGGGACATTGACCATGCGCTCGGCCAAAAACACTTCCGAGGGGTTAGGAACTTCTGCCAGGCCATTTTCGCGCATTTCAAACACGCCCACTTCTGCGGTGGCGCCAAAACGATTCTTCACCGAACGCAACAGCCGATACGCCTGAAACCGGTCACCTTCCAAATACAGCACGGTATCCACAATATGCTCTAGCACGCGTGGCCCGGCAATCGCCCCTTCTTTGGTGACATGGCCAATAATGAACACACTCACTCCATGCGCTTTAGCCAATTCGCGCAACTGCGCCGAACACTCTCGCACTTGCGAAACGGAACCGGCGCTGGACTCAAACTCCGGCAAATACACCGTCTGAATCGAATCCACAATCAGCAAATCCGGTTTCACCTCGCGCACATGCTCCAAAATGGTCTGCAAATTGGTCTCGGTCACCAAAAACAAGCCTGGCGGGAACGAATCATTCTGGCCCATCAAACGGTCAGCGCGCATCTTGATTTGCCGCTCCGATTCTTCTCCCGAAACGTACAACACCCGCTTGCGCCCAGCCATCGCCAGCGTCATCTGAAGCATGAGCGTAGATTTGCCAATGCCTGGGTCTCCGCCGACCAAGACAATCGAACCGGGTACAATGCCTCCACCCAACACACGCGCAAACTCACCAATCGGAACCGGAATGCGCGGCTCGGCCTCCACCGTTATCTCACCAATCGAACGAGGTGCTGTCCGCCCGCCTAGTCCGCGCGTGCCTGCCCCGCTTTTGGCCGGTGCTGCCTCACGAATCACCTCTTCCACCATGCTGTTAAATGACCCGCACTGCGGGCATTTGCCCATATACGAAGCCGCCACCCGCCCACACGCCTGGCAGACATATTGCGTGACTGATTTTGCCATGCTCGCAACTCCTATCAGAACATTAACGTATATTGTAGCATGTGGAGCGCAAAACCACCTTCCAGGCACGCTCCAATGGTAAACTTAGACACCAGCCTACTTGGCAAAGGAGACTCCTATGGACGACCGACCCGGCTGCCTTTCTGGCCTGCTCAAGCTCTTCCTGATTGACGCCATCTTTGACTTTCTACAGGAAAAAATTGGCTATGGGCGTGGTGGTTGTTGCGGCTGCGGCTGCGGCACCCTGCTGCTCATCATCTCCTGTCTGCTCACTCTCTCGGTCTTATTTGGCACAGATTGGCTCAAACTCGGCTTCTGATGAGAAAGGCTCTCCTAACAATATCCCTTCTCTGGTTGTGGATAACCTACCCGTATGTTGTCATTGCACAGGGCACCTCGCCTACACCCTCGGCAGTTCCCCTCACGCCAAGCACGAGCGAAGTCACCCCAAGCCTGACGGCCATTCCATCAGGAATCACCGCCCCCATAGAAGGAGCCACCCTAAGCGGCCTGGTAACGATTAGCGGCTCTGCCTCTGCAGCCTGGCAACTGGCCTTTGCCTATCGCGATGACCCGACCGGCACTTGGTTTCCGCTAGCCACCTCGTCCGCTCCTTTCACCGGTGATTTGCTGCCTGCCTGGGATACCACCCGCATTACAGATGGTCTCTATACCTTACGCCTACGAATATTTACGACAGATTCATTCCAAGATTACTACGTCACCATCCGCATTCGTAACTACTCCCCTTCGGAAACACCCACCCCGGCCGGAACACCTACCCCCAGCCCCACCGCCAGCGCAACGCCCTTGCCCAGTGCCACCCCGACTATCACCTACACACCTGCCCCACCCCCCACAGCGCTACCGACCAACCCAGCCCAACTACCGGTTTCCGAAATTGGGCGTTCGTTTGGACAAGGAGCACTGGTAGTCATCGCTCTCTTTACTTTCTGCGGCCTACTGCTTGCTCTCAGCCAAAAACTTGGCGGGTAAATTTGCCACCTTGATCCAACTCTCATGACTGAACATTGGCCTTTTTCCCTCTTCAAATCAAACGCAATGAGTGAAACTCCTCCCTACCTGATTGTGGGTTTGGGCAACCCCGGTCGAGAATACGCCCAAACCCGTCATAATATCGGTTTTATGTTAGTAGACCGGCTCACCGTGCGCCTGAATGCACGCGGTATGAAAGTACAATCCAAAGCGATTGTCATTACTGCGCAATATGAAGGGCGAAAGCTCATCCTTGCCAAACCACAGACGTATATGAACCTCTCTGGTCAATCGGTACAGGGTTTGGTGCGCTTTTATAAACTTCCGCTTGAGCATGTGCTCATCGCACACGACGACCTGGACTTGCCATTCTGCACCATTCGCATCAGACCCGGCGGTGGTGCGGGTGGACAGAAAGGCGTCAAATCCATCATCGAACAGCTCGGCACGCCCCAAATTGCGCGCCTACGTTTAGGCATTGGCCGGCCTCCCGGCCGCATGGACCCGGCCGCCTATGTTTTACAAGAATTCAGCCAACAAGAACTATTAAGCGTCTCCGAAACGCTGGACCGCGCCGCCGAAGCCAGCCTGACCTGGGTAATCGAAGGCCTAAACTCAGCCATGAACAAGTTCAATGGAAATGCACCAGCGGGAACGGGCAACTAGAAATTATTCATATTTGAGCGCCAAGACGGGAATCATCGTGGCTGCGCGCAAAGCCGGATACAAGCCAGAGATAAGACCGATAAACGTGGAAAACCCCAAAGCAAATAACGGCAGCCAAAGCGGCGTATACACAGCCACACTGGGGGGCACACCCCCCTGCTGAGCGGTCTGATTGGCAAGATAGATAATGGCCACAACGTTAATGCCCTGCCCGGCCAACCAGCCAATGAGCACCCCACCCAAGCCACCCACAAACCCAATGCCGGCGGCCTCACCCAAGAAGATGGCCAAAACATCGCGGTTGGTGGCGCCAATTGCTTTCATTAAGCCAATTTCGCGGGTGCGTTCCAAAATCGCCATCGTCATGGTGTTGGCAATGCCAATCGCCGCCACCAGCAAGGCAATTGCCCCAACGCCACCAAAAATCACCTGCAAAATCAAATAAAAATTATTAATGCCCTGCAAATAGGATTGGGGCGTGTAGGCCTGAAAGCCGAGGTCTGTAATCTGTTTACTCACCTCAATCGCCTGCTCCACATCCTCCACAACCACAATCACTTGGCCAAAACCGTCTTTGTTGTAATTGATGCGCCGGCCCATCGCCCATTCGTTATACGTTTTGGCTTCTTCTAACCGCATATACATTGACCAGTCAGATTCGCCGCGCGTCTCTTTTAGCACCCCCACCACTTTGAACATCGCCATTTTGCGAATTTCTTTGCCATCCTTGTCCCACTTAATAAAAATAAACTGGATGGTTTGCCCATAGAGTTCCGGCGGTGGAGGTGGCTCTTGCCCTGGGCGCAAGCGGGGGTTATAAAAACTGTTTGCCACCATCGGACCAATCACTACGGTGCCGCGTTGCAACTGCGTCTCACCTTGTTTTGCCTGCAAGCCCAACTCAGCCAGGTCATTCACATCAACGGCAATGATATTAGAGTAGCCATCGAATTGCTTATAACGCAGCAAGAGATTGGCCATCATGTAATCTCGCGGAATAATCTTGGCAACCCCCGGAATTGCCCGAATTTCTTCCAACGCCTGCAGTGTGAGCAATTTGGTTTCAAGCGGTTTACCACCCTGCACCGGGCCAGGCATAGGCATACCCTCGCCACCAAAGGTAGGATACACCTGAATTTGCCGCAAATCTCCAATACCATAGAGTTGCTCGTTGGCATTGCGCTGTAAGCCAATGGCCAGTGAAACAAGAATAACAACCGCCGCTGTGCCAATTACAACGCCGATGGCAGTCAGTGCCACACGCGCCTTGCGACGATTAAGATTGCCAAAAATCAGTCGAAGCAAATCAAGCGTTCTCATCCGCCTTTGAAGCCTCCGCTTGGCCCTGGCATTGGTTCTTCCATCGGTGGTTCAATCGGTTGCGGTTGTGGTTGTGGTATGCTGCTATCCAACCCGAACAACCCCAAAATAAACCGCCAAACTTTTTGCCAGAAAGTCTCCTCACCTGTAGGGGTAGGATACTCGCCGCCATTCGGCAGATTGGGGTCTGGTGTTGGCTCAACAGGCATTTCCATCACATCCAGAGTGAGTGTCTTTGTGATGGTACGGGCCTGATTAAAATCATCTGTGTAGTCAATGGTCACGGTCAGTTCAAGCACACCCGCAGTCTCGGGAGTGACAGTTGAATCGAATGTGAAAAAACCGCCGGCCTCGATATTGCCCACCAGGGTTGTCGCATTTTCTACAAAACCGTTATTGGTGGTGATTTTCATGCTCCCCAACACGGCCGATTTTTTGCCTAAATTGGTAATTTGAAGGGGCAAGGGATTGGGTATACCAGCTGTTAGGTTGAAAACGGGTTGGTAAAAACTCACTTCCACCACAGGCAATTGATAGACCAACAAAGTGATGACTTGCTCGTCATTAACGATGTTGTTCTTGCTATCCGTATACGAGAGCGTAATTTTGAGCGGATATGCGCCGGGATTGGTCGAGACATTGACAATCAGTTTTTGCTCGGCCCTCAGTGTGGCACCGCTTGGAATATCACCCAATGATTGGACATTGGAGGAACCAACCGGGGCAAAGTTGGTAAATTCACCACTGCCACCGGCTACACCACCCGGTTGGGGCGTACCGCCACCTCCGCTAGAGCTAGCTGAGCCGCCCCCCACAATCATCGTCACCCCTTTCGCACCGGCGTTGCCCATATTCTGAATAGTCAACCCCAACGTAAATTGCAACCCTGGTTGAAGTGGTTGCACATCAGTCTGATAAGCGGTAATCACCAGTTGCGAACGGGTGACACCGGTCGGTGTCGGCGTATTGGCCGGGACATAGTTTGCCGCCACCACCGGTACATTCAGGATAAACTTCTCGCTATATTGTGTGCCTTTTTCATCGTAGTAGGTAACGGTCATTTCGACAATGACGCTGGTTTTTCCATAGAGCAGTGTGTTGGGTCGCATTTGCTGGCCTATATCCAAACTTACACCCGAGTCCACATCCCCAATCACCACAACGCCACCCGTTTTGAGTGGCACCAAATCGCTAGAGGTAAACACAGCCTGCGCGTTGTATGCGCGGTACTGACCGGCGTTTTCCAAACGCACATTCAAGTTAAAATCTTGCCCATAGCGAATTTCGCCTACATTTGTGCGATACGCCTTGACCGCTAGCTGCGGACGACCAAACGGCCCAGGCGTATTGGTGGGCTGAGGTGTGGTTGTGGGCAGGGGAGTATTGGTCGGCGGTGGAGCAGCCAGCACGGTGAGCGAGTAAAACGAATCGGCTGGCGGTGAAAGCACACTGGAAACTGTCAAGGTATACACGCCGGGCGGCACATCGGCTGGCACAATCGCGGTGATGGTTGTTGTGTTCCACGAGGTGATAAGCAACGGATTGGGATACCCGCTTAAGGTCACAACCGCATCCGATTCGAACCAATTGCCGGTGATGGTGATTTCTGTGCTTACCCCGGCGACGACAACGGTGGGAGAAACCCCAGTGACATCCAAGGCCAGCGCTGCCGAAGGGGACAGCGAGAATGATAAACACACAATGATGAATATTAAGCGGAGAAAAAGCGTCTTGCTTGAGATTCTCATGTCTACTCCATAGGGGTTGATTCCGCCCGCTTTATTCTAAAACGGCTTGCTGATATGCTTGTTCAGTCACAACCTTGCCATCCAGCAGGAAAATCTTGTGGGTTGCAAAGCGCGTCATGCGGGGGTCGTGCGTTACCACCAACACCGTCCGTCCCTGCTGGTGAAGTTCGGCCAGTAGGTGCATAATGCTGTTGCCGCTGGAGGTATCTAAGTTGCCGGTTGGCTCATCGGCCAAAATGAGCGCCGGATTGTTGACCAAAGCACGGGCAATGGCCACACGCTGTTGCTGACCGCCCGAAAGTTCATTGGGCTTGTGACGACTGCGCTCTTCCAAGCCCACCCGTGCCAACAATTGCAAGGCACGTCGGTCACGTTCGGGGCTGGAAATGCCCGCAAATTGCATCGGAAAGCCCACATTTTCATGGGCTGTCATGCTCTGAATCAGGTTAAAAGACTGAAAAATGAACCCCACCGTCTTGCGGCGGAAATGTGCCAGCTGGTTTTCGTCCATCTGGTCAAGCCGAGCACCGTTAATTTCGATTTGCCCGGCAGAGGGTCGGTCTAACCCGCCTAACAAATAGAGCAGGGTGCTTTTTCCAGAGCCAGAAGGCCCCATCACCACAGTAAAACTCTTTTCGGGAATCTCAAGGTCCACGCCGTCCAAAGCGCGCACAAGCGTTTTGCCCATTTGGAAGTGCTTCTTGAGATTAGAAACACGGATAAAAGGAGCAGCCATACTTAAAACTGCCGTGTGACCATCAGCCCGCCCAGGCGAGAAGCAAGGGTGCCGAATGCAGATTGTGCCAGGAGGGAGAAAAACAACACCATCAGCACGCCGCTTGCCGCTTTAAGAGTCGACAAACTATCCAAGCGGCGAAAGCCAAAAGTGAGCAAAATCAGATGCCAGATAAAAAACACATCTACATTAGAGAGAACCTGTGCCAAAAAGACCGTGCCTGTGTCGGTAGCCTGGACGAAACCCGAAAGGCCAGGGCTAGAAATCGTACGCCCGACAACCAGCATAAACACCACTCGTAGCAAATCGCGTAAGGCAAAAGGCAGGCTTGCCCAAGCCGTCACATTGAGCGCCATTCCCATTGCGCCGCGCCCTCCCAGCAGCGTTGATGCCAGGTGCAACAACCCTGACAAAATAAGCCAACCCAACCACAAGCCGACCAACCCCAACACCATAGGAATGACATACACAAAGACCGGGCTTTGGGTTTGCTGCATAGCCTGCATGTAATTGTTTTGCATTTCAGGGGTCCACCATTGCCAATCGGGTGGTAGAGGGACTTGCCCCATAGCAGCGGCACGTGCTTGAAAATAACCGCTTATCAACAAGCGCAGGACAAGTGCCAGGCTCAGGAAGAGCATAGGCAACTGCCAAGAAAAAGCTTCCTCGGCAGCCATTTGCTCAAAGTGCTTGTTGGGTTGAAAAAGAAACGTCAACAGGCGTTTGAAGTCGAACTGCCTACTGGCAGAGGGGACAAAAGAGGGGTTAGGTTGGTCCATAGTAGTTTGAGTTACATTCTCTGTGGGATTGTATCACCGTTCACGTGCCATTTTTCAAGACGAATGAGCGACCGATTTTGTTCCCCCAAAAATATCTCCGCCTGGTATCTACCAGACGGAGATGGTACTACAAAAGATATTTCAAAGCTCGTTGGCTATCTTCTCACCGGGTTGGACAGGCGGATAGGCGCGCATGTAGGTATCACGCTCCCCCAACAAGCGAAAAATAGCACCAATCACGCCCCGCCGCATTTGGCTACCACCCTGCGAGGCATGGCAGGCACTGGCCAGGGTTTTCTTTTCAGAAACGCGGGTGTAATCAATCCGCGCATGGGTCGGAAAATCTACATTCGCCAGTGATTGCAAATCAATATCTTTGTTGCGTCCCCACTTTGTCGGGTCACCGCCAAAGAGACGAATCAGGCGGACAGCCAACTTAAGGAACCCGCGCGGAATGGTGTGAAAGTAGAGTTTCTTGGGCTGAAAAGGCGACCCGGCTTCAGGCGCAAACGAGGGGTCAGCCGATTTTTCAAAAGCCAGCACGGTCGCCTGATGGATGTGAATGTGGTCAGGATGGCGGTAAGCACCAATCGGGTCAAAGGTCAAGACAATATCAGGTTTCAATTCGCGGAGATAACGCACCACTTTCGCAGCAACTTCTTCCAGCGGGGCATTGATTTGCGCGTTCGGGTGATGATTATCTGCCATACCCGGCATGCCGGAATCGCGATAATCCAAGAAAAAGACATTCTTTAGACCCAAGTGCTGAGCCGCACAACGCAATTCGCTTTCGCGTAGAGCAGCAATCGAGTCAAATCCTTGCAGATGGTGTGGGTCTACTGTGCCGGCCTCACCGCGTGTGGCGCAAACCAAATACACATCCCAACCCCGCTCGGCATATAGGGCGAGTGTGCCGCCCATACCGAAGGATTCGTCATCCGGATGAGCAAGAACAGCAAGAAGTGTGTGCGCTTTGGTCATCTTGGCTCCATGAAAAAAAGACCTGACGGCTGACCATCAGGCCTAGAATTATACGTCAAATTCTCCGAATTTTATCCGTTTCGGTAGGGAATCGCTTGGCGTTCTACCTGTCGGATAGTTTGTTCCAGTGGAATGGTCATTTCAACCACAATGCCAGGGCCATCTGGACGGTTACGTAAACGTAAATCACCGCCTACTTTCCAGACCAGGGTAGCAACCATGGGAAAACCCAGCCCCATGCCGGGCAATTCGCCGGTGAAGTCTTTTTCCCCTTGTACATAGGGCAGCCAAGCCCAGCGGAGTTGTTCTGGGGTCAGGTTCATTCCATCATCGGCAACACGGAAATTGATAAAGCCATCCACATTTTGCCCAATAGAAATTTCGATTGTCGGATTGTGCTGTGGATGAAATTTGCGCGCATTTTCTAGCAGTTCATGTAAAATCATTTCTAACGCATCAGGCGTGAGAGCAATTGTTTGCTCAGATAACTCTTCTGGCAAAGAAAGAGTGACATTATCTAGTTCGAGCAGATGACAAAGTTGTTGCAACAAGTCAGGGACGATTTGCAGCCGGGCCGGCTGACCCAGGTTGAGGGCCAACGGAGCATCAATATAACTCAAAATTTTACGAATTTCTCCCGCCAGGCGTTCTGCTCCACCGATAGCACCCCGTACGTACTCACGGATTTCATCGGAGGTCATCATCTCCATTTTATTTTTGATGATGCTGAGATTACTGACCATGATAGACATCGGCGTACGCAGTTTATGGGCCACCACAGTATGAAAACGGCGCATGTCCTGATAAATGGACATCCGTTCGGTCACATCCCGCAGACGAACAATACGTTGATATTCATCTCCCGCTTCAATTTCATGCGCTTCAAGGATAAGCCAAGCAGCGCGTGCGGTTGGGGTTTCCGGTTGTACCAAAAAACAGGGTTCAGGGTCTTCCAACCAGTTTTGCCATACACTGGTCGGTTGGGGCAGATACAAATGCTCAACGGCGTGAATAAATGGTATCCCTAGATAGTCATCATCCAGGTTAAGCAGTTCCATAGCACGTTCATTGGCATATAAAATAACTCCAGGACGGTTGAGCAAGAGATAACCCTCCTGGGCATGCTCAGCCATCCAAGTGAAGCGCGAGAGATTGCTTAAGAGCAGTCGCTGGCTGTTCAAACGGCTGAGCGTTCTCAATCGTGCAAGCAATTCCAACCCATCCAGCGGTTTTTCCAGGAAATCATCAGCGCCAGCGCTCAAACCGGCGGCACGCTCGTCTCGATTCTGGCGCGAAGAAAGCATCAAAATCGGAATATGATTCAACACCCGGCTGGCCCGCAGGCGACGACACGTTTCATAGGGGTTTAGCGAAAAGTCTGTATCTACGATAATCACCGCCGGAAGCAATTCTTCAGCCCGCTGCAAACTTTGTTCGGACGTGTTGCAAAACTCTGGCCGAAACATGGTGTTCTCCAGCAGTTCATGCACGGCTTGTTGTAAGACAGGGTTAGATACAACCACCAAGATGATGTTGTCAGTCAAAGGTGTTTTTTGTGCCATAAATTGATTGTAGCCAAAACTTCTTCAGTGACTCGTTGCATCTCTATATCGTTTCCTGTTTGTCATTTGGTTAATATGAGAAAACAGTAGCAAAGGAACAACTATCGAGTAAAATTTTTAATGAGACTTGATGATTTGGCTCTGCTAAACATGGGGCTTTTGCTGATGTATTAGATGGTGTTTCTGGGCCGATGACGAATTTGTCGTTGTGCTTTCAGGATTCGAGTGAATGAAAAAAACCAAGATTGAAGTTGAGAACTTAGAACAACGCATTCGAGAACTTGAAGAGCAAAACCGGTCTCTCCAGTTCAGTGAGAGATACTATCGCTCTTTGTTTGAGAATGGGCCAGATGCAACCATACTCTTGCGTCTGAAGGATGGCATTATTCTCGATGTCAATCCCCGCTTTGAAGAACTGTACGGCTTCAGCCATTCGGAGGCATGTGGATTGCATTTTACAAAAATCAGTGCCGGCACATCATCTTCTAATCAGCAAAACGCACTTCGCTGGTTTGAGCGCATTGACGAACACGGCCCGCAAGTTTTTGAGTGGCACGCCAGGCACAAATCGGGGGATTTTTTTTGGGTTGAAGTGAGCGCCCAAATCGTCGCAATCGGCGAGGAGAATTATTTACTGGCTTCTGTGCGCAATGTTCATGAACGAAAACGAGTAGAACAAATTCAGGTTGCCATCTATCGCATTTTCCAGGCCGCACAATCCAGTCAGACGCTGTTTGAATTTTTCTCCTTGGTTCATGACATCTTAAGAAACATTTTGCCCGCAAAAAATTTGCTTGTTGCCATGTATAACCCGACGGCTGGCTTGGTCACGTATCCTTATCACTACGATGTTCACGACACATGGCCTTCTGTGCATCAACCCGATAATGGCCTAGTCACCCAGGTGATTGATTCTGGACAGCCTTTACTGCTCTCGCAAGAGATGCTCAGCCAACGCGTGGGAAAACTACCCCGTAAACGCAAAGCGGTTGTAGACTGGTTAGGGGTTCCCTTAAAAACCAATCGAGGCGTGCTCGGCATGCTTGCACTCAAAAACTACGATAAACACACACGAATTGGGGTGCAAGAGCAAGAAACCTTGTCATTGATCGCTAGTCAAATCGCCCTGGCTGTAGAACGCAAGCAAGCCGAAGATGCCCTACGGGAATCGGAAGCCCGCTGGCGAACGTTGATGGAAAACACCCCACAGTTGATTTTTACCATTAATCGTCATGGTGAAATCTTGTTCGTCAACCGGGGTTTATATGGCCTAAAACGAGAAGAAATGCTAGGACAATCTATCTTGGCGTATATGCCCGGAGATGACAATCACGAAAAACAAAATTTGCTGATGCGCGTTTTTCGAGAAAGAGAAACCGCTTCGTTTGAAATTCGCCTGAAAGCAACCGACAAAAAAACGCTTTGGCTTTCTTGCAACATTTCACCGGTGATTGATAATGGACATGTGGATATGGCCATTTTCAACGCAACTGACATTACCGACCGCAAAGCCGCCGAAAAGGAAATTCAGGCACTGAATGAAGCGCTAGAACAACGCGTTAGAGAACGCACTGCCGCACTGGAATCTGCCAATAAAGAACTAGAAGCCTTTTCTTACTCAATTTCGCACGACCTGCGCGCGCCGCTGCGGGCAATCAATGGATTTGGCCGGATTTTATGGGATAGCCTAAACGGGCAGGTTTCCGAAGAAACGCTGCATTACCTGGTCGTCATTCGCGAAAATGCACAACAAATGGGGCAACTGATTGACGACTTGCTGACATTTTCACGCCTGAGCCGACAACCCCTCAATCTCTCGTTAATCAATATGCACGAACAGGTTGATCATGCTCTCAATATCCTGCAATCAGAACGAACTGGACGAAATATCGTACTACAAATGGCTGAACTACCCAGCTGTTATGGTGACCCTGCACTCATTCAACAAGTATGGTTAAACTTGCTTTCCAACGCTTTAAAATTCACGCGCGGCAAAGACCCCGCCGTCATTGAAATCGGCGCAACGCACACAGAACAAGAGTGGATTTATTTCGTCAAAGACAATGGCGCTGGGTTCGATATGCGCTACGCAGATAAATTGTTTGGGGTTTTTCAACGCTTGCATCGCACCGATGAATTTGAAGGCACCGGCGTAGGACTAGCCATCGTCCAGCGCATCATCCGTCGGCACAGGGGACGGACCTGGGCAGAAGCCATCCCTGGCCAAGGAGCGACCTTCTACTTTGCCCTTCCCCACGCACAAAACGAGCAAAATTGATAACTTTTTGGACAAATTCAGCCTGGTATCTTTGGGGAGAAACCATTATAATTTTTTGAAACGGATTATCTGCCTATCCCGGGGAGGCGGGAATGACCGAAATGCCTGTTGAAATTTTGTTGGTAGAAGATAACCCAAATGATGCCGAGTTGTCGCTTTATGCATTGCGCAAGTTCAAAATCGCCAATCATATTCGCCATGCCCGCGATGGTGCCGAAGCACTAGAATACATTTTTGGCTCTCTAGCTGATGAAGAAAAGCCGCCCATTCAGTTGCCGCGCTTGATTTTGCTCGACCTGAAACTCCCCAAGATTGATGGCCAAGAAGTTTTACGAAAACTCAAATCCAACGAAGCCACACGCACTATCCCTGTTGTTGTCCTGACCTCTTCGCGAGAAGAACGTGACATCCTCGAAACGTACAACCTAGGGGTGAATAGCTACATCGTCAAACCGATTGATTTTGAACAATTTACCCAAGCAGTGCGTGATGTCGGTCTTTACTGGCTTTTACTGAATCAAGTTCCCATCTCCAACGGTTAACAACCGACATGGCAGACAAAACACACCTAAACGTTTTGATTCTGGAAGACCGACCATCGGATGCTGAACTGATTTTGTATGCCTTAAAACGCTCAGGGTATGATTGCACAAGTGCCAGGGTGGATACAAAAGACGAGTACTCACGCGCCATAGATACTAAGCCAGATATTATTCTGGCCGATTATAGCTTGCCGCAGTTTACTGCCATGCAAGCACTCCATCTTTTGCAAGAGCGGGGATATGACATTCCGTTTATCGTTATCACCGGCACAATCAGTGAAGAAGCAGCCGTCGAAACGATGAAACAAGGTGCCGCCGATTACTTACTGAAAGACCGCCTGAGTCGCTTGGGGCAAGCCGTCGAACGCGCCTTGCAACAAAAAGCGTTGCGCGATCAAAAGCGCAAAGCCGATGAGGCGCTACGCTTATCAGAGGATAAATTTTCCAAGGCGTTTCGCATTTCTCCCGATGCCATTTCAATTACCCGCCTTTCGGACGGTACATATATCGAAATTAATGAGGGGTTTACCGCGCTCACTGGCTACACATCGGAAGAAACGCTTGGCAAACCCAGCATGGCCCTTAATATCTGGTCGAACCTGGATGAATACCGCTCCTTCCTGCTCTCCATGCAGCTCCAAAGCCAAGTCAACAACATCGAGGCCGTGTTTAAGACAAAAACCAATGAACACTGGTTTGGGTTGGTTTCAGCACGCATTATCGAAGTTAACCATGAACCCTGCATTATTTCCATCATCCGCGATATTACCGAACGAAAACGAGCCGAAATTGAGCTGCAGCGCGCCCACGAACATTTAGCAGAAGCCTATGACGAAACCATCGAAGGTTGGTCACGCGTTTTGGACTTACGAGACAAAGAAACGGAGGGGCATACCCAGCGCGTCACCGCAGCCGCTGTGCGCCTGGCGCGTGCCTTAGGCGTTCCAGAAGAAGAAATTGTCCATCTACGGCGGGGTGCCTTACTGCACGACATCGGCAAAATGGGCATTTCAGACCGCATTCTGCAAAAACCAGGCGCACTGACCGATGAAGAATGGGCCGAAATGCGCAAACATCCCGAATACGCCTTACAAATGCTCTATCCCATTTCCTATCTGCGTCCTGCACTCGATATTCCCTATTGCCACCACGAACGATGGGATGGTTCGGGATATCCGCGCGGGTTGAAAGGGGAGGAAATTCCTCTGGCGGCGCGCATTTTTTCGATTGTAGATGTCTGGGATGCTTTGCTCTCCAACCGGCCTTACCGCCGTGGCTGCACCGAAGAATCCGTGCTAGAGTATATTCGCAAATATGCTGGGATTTATTTCGACCCTAAAATCGTGGAAGTCTTCATTGAACTACATAATAAGGGTGTCTTCAAAGATACACGCACCGCTCAACTCACCAGCGGCAAACCAAACGTCAACGTTTTGAACAGTGTCACATAAAACCGCTGCACTTCTTTTTGGTCTGGTCTGCCTTGCTTTTGGCCTAATCACTTGTTTGGGGGTTTTCCTAGCACGCCGAAGCATTACCAACGCCCGACCTACCCCACCCCCGCTCATCTTTCCAACTCGTCCACCGCAACCGAACGCTTCTGTTCCAACAGCCACAGCGCAACCTGTCTCTTCTCCTGGTCCAACGACAGGAGGAAAAATTGTCTATGTTTGCCAGATTTTCCGTATAGCACAATCGGACCAAATCTGTATAATGAATGCAGATGGCAGTTCTCAGCGGCGATTGACGACCAATGACAATGCGCGGCACTATTACCCATCGCTATCACCTGATGGAAAAAGCGTTTTGTTTTCTTCTAACTTAGATGGCACCAACTTTTACATTTACGAACTCAATCTAGCCTCTGGAGAACTCATCAACCTGGGACAAGCCGGTATCGCCCCAGAAGTCTCGCCGGATGGACGGCAAATTGCCTATACACAAAGCGATGGCAAACAGGACATGATTTGGCTGATGAATCGGGATGGCAGTAACCCGCGCCTGCTCTACAACAATGGCTGGGACCCCACCTGGTCACCCGACGGGCAAAAAATTTTGTTTGCCTCGCAGATAGGTGACCGCGCTCAGCTGATGACCATCGCTCTAGACGGTAGCGGGTTACAACAAGTGTCCGACCTGCCGCTCTTACGCGGGCGCAGCGATTGGTCAGCGGATGGCCGTTACATTGTCACGTATTCTGGGCGCGCGTGGGAACGGGAACTGTTTCTGCTCTCACTCGATGGACTGCCCCCCCGACAACTCACTCCACCTGGCGGAAACAGCCAGGGGCCTGCCTTTTCGCCCGATGGGCAATGGGTGGTCTTTACCGCATATTTCGACCGGTTTCGAAATGTACATGGATGCGAAATTTACAAAATGCGCATTGATGGCACCCATCTGACCCGCTTAACCAATAACGAGTACTGCGACTGGCAGCCTCGTTGGGGACCTTAACCATGACTCGTATTCTACTGGCTGAAGATGATGACATGTTGCGTCAAATGACGCGCGCCATTCTGGAAATTGATGGGTACGAAGTATTTGCTTACCCCAATGGAAAAGCAGCCCTCGATGCTTTCGAGCAAATCAATCCCGACCTGGTCGTTTCCGATATTAGTATGCCCATCTTAAACGGTTTTCAACTGTTGGAAGCCGTGCGCAGTCTGCGGTCGGGGTCCGTTGTGCCATTTCTCTTTCTCTCAGCGCTCTCAGAACATGATGATGTGTATAACGCCAAACGATTGGGCGTAGATGATTACCTCTTCAAGCCATTTCAACCACAAGATTTGCTGATTGCCGTCAAATCTCGCTTGGAGCGCAGGCGAGCGGCAGAATTATTTGATTCCCATCAGGCTCATTTGCAGACCATCATCCTGCTGGCCAACGTCATCGAGGCACGCGATGCCTATACGCGCGGTCATGTAGAGCGTGTGCAACAATCGGCGCTCGAATTAGGGCGTGAATTGGGTTGGCCGCTTGAAGAGATGATTATCCTTGAATTCGGCGCATTGTTGCACGATGTCGGAAAAATCAGCACCCCCGAATCTGTGCTAAACAAACCCGGTCTGCTCACCCCGGAAGAGATTCAAATTATGCGCAATCACACGGTTGCCGGCGCACACATCATCGAAAGCGTACCACACCTTCGCCTGGCGAAACCATATGTTCTCTACCATCACGAGCGCTGGGATGGAACCGGTTACCCGGAAGGCCTGGCCGGAGAAAAAATTCCTCGTGAGGGTCGCTTGATGGCGATTGTGGATGTGTATGATGCTCTGATTTCTGACCGCCCCTATCATAAAGGGATTACACCAACGGAAGCAATCCGCTTCCTACGGCGCGGTTCTGGTCAACACTTTGACCCCACGATGGTAGAGGTCTTCATTGAACTTCAATTGAAAAAGTTAAGAGATGAATAACGCCACAGGGCATAGCCAGCTCTTACCAGGTACAACTCGGGCAAGTGGTAATTCCTGCCGATTTCCCAACGCGTTTGTACATGGTGACATTGGTAAACGGTTCACCCAAAATCCCATCGTGAATTGCCCAGGAGCGTAGACGGATGCTGTGGGCCGCCTGCGGCGAGCGGAATGGAGTGGAACCATCCAACTTTTCGAGCAAGTGGCCTCCTGGCGCAAAGCCGGCTTCAATGCGCTCCATCAGCCGGCGTCCCATCTGATAAGCAAAGCCATACCGCTCAAAAATCACGGCGTTGTGATAATACAAAGGCTCAACGAAATAAATTTCATGCCCCAAGCTGGAAATAAACCGCTCAAACGCAACAATGGCTGGCGCCAGCAGGCGCAATCCGCGCCGAATTTGCCCGGGCGCCAAGCCGGCTTGCAGAGCAGCCATTTCGGCCTCAAGGTTTCGTTTGAGAGTGCCAAAACGCGTTGAGGAGCCATCGGGCATCATATCAACGTTGAAGCGGGGCGAATCCGGGTCGTTCAAAATGTAAAGCAAAACATGCACCTGGCCATTGATGGTGTCGGTCAGGTGGCCGTATAGAATCGGGTCCGGAAAATGCGGCTCGTGGTATAAGCGCATTTCCACATCCGTGGTGCCTGGGGCAAAGCGAAAGTGCAAGAGGGATTGTAAACGCTGTGAATCAACTGGTGGCAAACCGAAGCGGTCAAGCAATTCGGTCGGGATGACACGGCTGTAAATTTCACGTTTTTGGGCTTCAGGAAGCAGGTTGATGCTGCCAATCGTCGAGGGAGTCATCGTTTCTTTCCCTTTCTCATGGTCAAAAGCCATGATTGCCGCGCATTTCCCGCGCCTGTTCACGTGCCTGGTCACGCCGAGCAATCGAGTCGCGCTTATCGTGCAGTTTTTTGCCCTTGGCTAGCGCAATTTCGAGTTTTGCCCGCCCGTTCTTAAGATAGACTCTCAGCGGAACAATCGTAACCCCTTTTTGGCGCACCTCGTTCCACAATTTGCGAATTTCACGCTTGTGTAGAAGTAATCGGCGCGGACGCTTGGGGTCGTGATTGAAGCGATTGGCTTCACGGTACGGCGCAATATGCGCTTCCACCAGCCACGCTTCGTTTCCATCCGTCTCCACATACGCTTCTGCTAGGCTGATTTGCCCTGCGCGGATAGATTTAATTTCGCTCCCTTGCAGGGCCAACCCGGCCTCAAAATGCTCCATGAGAAAATATTCAAATCCGGCTCTTCGGTTGGTGGCAACGACTTTAATGTTTTCTGACATAGCCATCTGATGTTATCACGAGATTGAGAAATTGTAACTGCCCGCAAGCACGTATGTCGCGTGTCCGCTTTTGTCTTCAGGCAGGCACAAATTGGACTTCATCGCCCGGCGCAAAGAGAAAGGGCGGGTCACGCAAGGGGTCGAACAGGGTGAGGGCTGTATGCCCCAGCAAGCGCCAGCCGCCAGGAGTTTCAAACGGGTAAATGCCGGTTTGCGCTCCAGCAATTGCCACACTCCCCGCCGGCACTCTCGTTCGTGGCGTTTCCAAGCGCGGCACACGCAAAGGTTCTGGCACAATGCCTAGGTAAGCAAAGCCAGGCGCAAAACCCATCATATAAACATGGTATAAGGTACTGCTGTGAAGGCCAATCACTTGCGCCGGCGTAAGATGGCAGTAGGCAGCCACAAATTCCAAATCCGGGCCATCATAGGTCACCGGTACCTCTACTCGCCTAGCTGGCCGGGCAGCGGATGGCTCCACGAGAGCAAGGCGGTTTACCAGCCAGTCATATATCTGGCCATAAGCGAGGATGAGTGGGTCATAATGTACGGCCAACGAAGCATAACCAGGGACGCATTCCAAAAAGCCTGGCAGTGGGTCACGCTCTAAAGCCGCAGCCAGCAGATGGACTTGCCGATTGGTAAGCGGGTCTATGCTTTCACCGAGTTGAACCAGCAAGGCACAATCAGAAAGAGGGATAATTTTCACAACGTGGTGAGAGATTGGCATATAATCAACGCGCACACCGATTCTCGATTTGACCAGGAGAAGAAAATGTCCAAAACCGAATGGATTACGCAGGAACTGGATGGCCTGAAGCAGGCCGGACTGTACAATACTATCCGTACGATTGGTTCCCCGCAAGGAGCATGGCTCATCGTAGATGGCCGGCGCGTGTTGAACTTTTGCTCTAACAATTACTTGGGGTTAGCCAATCATCCCAAGCTGGTCGAAGCCGCCCAAAAAGCGGTGAGCGAAATGGGGGTCGGGCCAGCGGCGGTGCGGTCCATCGCTGGGACAATGACTCTGCATGTCGAACTAGAAAAACGCTTGGCAGCCTTTAAAGGTGTCGAGGCCGCCATCACCTTTCAAAGTGGTTTCACCGCCAACCTGGCCACCATTCCGGCGCTGGTTGGCAAAGAAGATGTGATTTTTTCGGACCGGTTGAATCACGCCAGCATTATTGATGGGTGCCGGCTTTCGGGCGCAAAAATCATCGCTTACGAGCATAACGATGTACAATCGCTCGAAGAACAAATCAAAGCAAACCTGAGTCAATACCGCCGGGCATTGATTGTGACCGATGGCGTCTTCAGCATGGACGGAGATATTGCTCCTTTGCCCGAAATTTACGAAGTGGCCAAACGGTACGATATTCTGCTCATGGTGGACGATGCGCACGGCGAAGGTGTGTTGGGTAAAGGCGGGCGCGGCATTGTAGACCATTTTGGACTGCACGGCAAGGTGGATGTGGAAGTCGGCACACTCTCGAAAGCGTTCGGTGTGGTTGGAGGCGTGGTGGCCGGCAACGCGGTAATCATCGAGTGGTTGCGCCAGCGCGGACGGCCTTTCCTGTTTTCATCGGCAGTCACCGTGCCAGATGCAGCGGCCTGCCTGGCAGCCATTGATATGCTCGAGAATTCTACAGAACTGGTAGAGAAGTTATGGAGCAACGCCCGCTATTTTAAGGCAGAGATGAAGCGCTTGGGTTTCGATACCGGCGTAAGCGAAACGCCCATCACTCCGGTAATGCTAGGAGAAGCACCGCTGGCCCAACAATTCAGCCGTGAGCTCTTCGAGCAGGGCGTGTTTGCAATGGCCATCGGTTACCCAACGGTGCCAAAGGGTAAAGCACGCATTCGAGTCATGATTTCAGCCGCGCATACAACCGCCGACCTGGACCAAGGGTTAGAGGCATTCCAAACCGTCGGCAAAAAATTAGGTGTAATCTGAACATCTCGCGCCAATCCGCATATCAGCCACCCGGACGTAGGCTTACGTTCGGGTGGTGTGTTCTGCCGAGGGTGGTTTTTCTAGCACCACCAAAATGCGCGTGGCAAAGACCGGAGGCAGCGCATCAAGAACCTGATCGAGCATGCGCATTTTAGGATAAAGCCCATCCGGGTAAAGTTGCGGCCCAGAATAACCGCCACTGGCAACATACGAAAAGGCAGCGTAGCGTTTACGCATGACCAGTTTCCAATCTTTTAGCAGGGTGGGCGTCATACGGCTAAAGAACACGCGTGTCGCGTTCCCTTGTGCAGCGTAATACTCAAGCTGGTGAGGGTCCCAATCCGCAGGCGCATACCAGGTAATCTCTTGCCACCAGTTAATCGGTTCTTTGTGCAGTAGGCCATACACGACCAAGCCGAGCAAACTGATGAAAGGGTCAAAGACCAACACCCGCCCCCCAGGGCGCAAGACCCGCCAAAACTCTTTCAGTGCCGTACCCGGATAGCGCAAATGATGAAAGACATCGAAAAGAATCAGGTCGCTGACGGTTGCATCCTGAAAACTCAAGGTGTAGGCATTTTCGATTTGGTCAAGCCAGGGGTTAGCAAAAAGGTCCGTGCGGAGAGCATGAGGAATCACTTCCTTGATGTTGCCAATCCCTGACCCTAGCTCGACCACCAGCGGAGCATCCAGTGAGGAAAGATGTCGAGCAATTTCCTCATGAAATTCGCGATAAATCCGGCGCAAAATTGGCTTTTTCTGCCAGTATTGTTCGTTTTGAAGAATTTCGCTTTGGTAACGGTTAACGTCCATGATATGATTTTACCCTGAGATACATAAGGTGAATGTCCATTACACTTGCCAACAAGGTGCAGCAAATGCTAAAAGTAATGACCATCCCTCGTTTGGTTTTCTGGCGCATCGTTCTAACCATCACAGGCTTGCTGGCCTGGCTGGCTGCCTGGCAAATGTTCGGTGTAGCACAGCAGCTAGGGATTGTTGTGCTAAAGAGCAAAACCTGGTTGGCGTTCTTGTTCGGCCTGGGATTAATCGGTTGTGCAGGTTTCATTGGGGCTGTCCTAACGTTTTCTAGTGCTTGGAAACACCGCTTTGCGCATTTCACAGCATCGGTTCCGCCGTTGCAAAAACTGCTAGCCGCGCCTTTATTGGTAGGGGCTTTATCGGCCTATTCCCTGTTACTGCTACACCCTTATTATGGCAAACTCATTCGCAACGAAGAAGCCATGCGCCTTTTGGTTTTTTGGCTGCTGGCACTGGTGGGTGCGTGGCTCTTGCGCACGCTGCGCCCTACACTGGATTGGCCAATCACGTTTGCGGTGATTCTGTTGCTACAGGCGTCCACCCATCTGATGGCTGCATACCTGTTGGGCATCACCGATTATCCTTTTGCCCTGGGCTGGTCAGAAACCAGCCGGTTTTACTATCCCTCGCTCTTTCTTTCTGAAAAAATTTATGGCGAACGCTTGCCTTGGCCTATTTTGCACCCAACCTTACACCTCGTTCTCGTTCCACCGTACTGGTTCGATGCACCGTTGTGGGCGCACCGGGCCTGGCAAATTATGATACGCTTCGCATTGGTTGGCAGCCTCGTGCCAGCCCTCCTCAGCCGACTCAACATCGAAACAGCCCTCGGGCGCTTTGTTGCCGGGTGCTGGATGTTCTTGGCGCTATTCAGTTTGCCGTTATATCTGCATTTGGCGCCTCCGGTTTTTCTTGTGTTATGGGGATTTTCTACGCAAAACATACGCCGCACTTGGTTGTTCGTACTGCTGGCTTCCATCTGGGCTGGGTTAAGCCGCCTGAACTGGTACCCTGTGCCGGGTATGTTAGCGGCAGCGCTCTACCTGTTGGAAACACCTTTTCCAAAAAACGGCGGTCGCTCTACCTTCCGCTATCTGCTTCAACCTGCCGCCTGGTTCATTGTTGGGTCTGTGCTGGCCTTTCTCTCGATGCAGGTTTACATTGCTCTCTCGGGCATTGGCAAAACTGAAAATTTTTACACCAGCCTGACCTCCTCCCTGCTGTGGTATCGCCTGTGGCCCAATGCCACCTATTCCTTGGGTGTTTTGCCCGGCATTGTGTTGTATTCCCTGCCAATGTGGCTGGTGTTGGCAATCGTCTTTGCTCAGCGCACGATTCATCCACTGCGCATGGGTTTACTCGTGTTGGGATTGGCGGTCTTATTCGCGGGTGGCATTGTGGTTAGCATGAAAATCGGTGGCGGAGGCGATATTCACAACATGGATGCTTACGCGGTCGCGCTGCTCATCGTCAGCGCCTACCTGTTCTTTGGACGATACGCGCGCGAGCGTGAAGAAACGCAGCCCTCCTTCCCAATTCACTGGGCTGTGACCGCTCTACTCGTGCTGGTACCCGTTTGGTTTATCCAGCGAGCACCCATCAGCCTTGTAACCTATGACAAAGCAGCGAGCCAAGCCGTTTTAGCGGCGCTACGACAAGAGGTCGAGGCAGTGCATGCCCAGGGCGGTGAAATTCTCTTCATCACCCAGCGGCATCTGCTTTCGATGCAGATGCTTCCTCCTGTAAAAATGGTGCCTGAATATGAACGGGAAGAGTTGATGGAAATGGCTATGGCAAATAACGAGGCATATCTCGACCGGTTTAAGGCTGAGTTGCGCGCACAACGCTTTGATTTAATCATAGTAGACCCTCTCACAACCAATATGCTCGGCAGCGAGTACGCCATGGGCGAGGAAAACAACGCTTGGGTACGTTTTGCCGCCCGGCCTATCTTGTGCAACTATCGTGCAAAGCAAACTTTCGCGGCTGACCGCATCGTGCTATACGTGCCACAAGAAACCCCAGTCTGTCCGTAAAAATTCAAGCGCTGAATACTGGTGTATAATTCAGCACTTGAATTTTGACTATGGAAAACAGTACCGACTCCTTACACGAACTTTCTTTGCTGGAGAAAATTGAGACCAACCCAGATGTGACACAAGCCGACTTGGCCACCCAACTCGGCGTGGCGGTTGGAACAGTGAACTGGCATCTGAAGCGGCTAATTTCCAAAGGCTACGTCAAAGTCATGCGTGCTGAGCGGCGCAAATTACGCTACATCATCACGCCAGAGGGCCTGGCCAAACGTGCTATGCTGACGGTAGATTACATCGAACAGCAATTTCTGCTGTATCGCCGCATTCGTAGCAAAGTTAAAGACATTCTGGAAACGCTTAAGGCACAAGGCATTCGACGCGTGCGCATTGAAGGACAAGGCGATGTGGCCGATATTTGCCGCTTAACCTGCCTAGAACAAGGGGTTGAAGTGACAGAAGAAACGAATACACCCACCTTATTGGTTGAGCATTTAAGCGTTCATTTACGCACGGAGGAGAAATGACCGGCAAGCATATCGTCGTCACCGGCGGAGCAGGTTACATCGGTTCTCTCTTAACCGCTCGCCTGCTCAGACAAGGACACCGCGTGACGGTCATTGATAATCTGCTGTTCGGTGGCGAATCGCTATTAGCATTCTTTTCAGACCCCCACTTTCACTTTGTCAAAGCCGATGTGACCGAACAACGCAGTTTGCGCGATTCCCTACCACGCCATGCCCCCAAGCCCAATATCGTCATTCACCTGGCAGGCATTGTGGGTTTCCCAGCGTGTCAGGCCATCGGACGCCAAGCCACTTGGTACTACAACGTACAAGCGACACAAAATATTTATACCCAAGCCGCAAGCTTGGGAGTGGAGCGTTTTGTATATGCTTCTACCTACAGCGTCTATGCCCCCTCGGCCGATGGCAGCGCGGTGAACGAAACTTCTCCGTTACAACCCGAATCACTGTATGCCGAATCAAAAATTGCTGCCGAAGAATATCTGCTCGCCCAAAATGGCCCGGCCCCGGTCATCTTTCGCCTGGCAACAGTGTATGGGCTATCTCCGCGCACGCGTTTTGACTTAACAGTCAATCAATTCGTATTAGATGCCTTCACCCGCCGTGAATTGCGCATTTATCAACGCGGCTATTCACGCTCGTTCATTCACGTATGGGATGTTGTACGTGGGTTAATGCTTGGCATGGATTGCCCATTGGAGAAAGCGCGCGGTCAGGTCTATAATCTGGGCAGCGAGGAGGGCAACTATACCAAAGACCAAATTGTATCTTTTATCATTAAGCGCTTGCCTGAAGTTATCGTCGAGTATAAAGACCTGACATTTGGCGGTGACAAACGCGATATTACTGTTTCATTCGATAAAATCCGCCGCGAGCTCGGGTTCCACACCGAACGCAGCGTAGATGACGGCGTGCGCGAGTTGGTAAACGCACTCAAAACCGGACTGATACGAAACCCGTATGATGAGCGCTATCGCAATGCGCACTTCATCGTTCAGTAATGTATAAACCGGCAATTTTTTATGGATATGGAGGAGAAGGTATGACCCAAAATTTCTGGCAAGGCAAACGTGTCATCGTCACCGGCGGGGCAGGATTTCTCGGCTCGTTTGTGACGGAAAAACTAGCCACACGCGGCGCCAAGGAAATTCTCGTGCCACGCATTGAGAACTATAACCTAATTGAGCGTGATGACATCCGCCGCTTATATGCCGATGCACTCCGACCTGTGGATGAAATCCCGGCGCATCTTAAATCCGCCTTTTTCCAAGCCTCGAACCAGGCAGCGACCAAGCCTGAAGACCTCATCATCATTCACCTAGCCGCCAACGTCGGTGGTATCGGCGCCAACCGCGAACACCCAGCAGAGTTCTTCTACGACAACTTGATGATGGGCGTGCAACTGATGCATGAAGCCTGGAAAATCGGCGTAGGCAAGTTCACCGCCATTGGCACAGTGTGCGCCTATCCCAAATTCACGCCTGTCCCTTTCAAAGAAGATGACCTGTGGAACGGCTACCCCGAAGAAACCAACGCCCCCTATGGCTTGGCCAAAAAGATGATGTTGGTGCAATCGCAAGCGTATCGAGAGCAATATGGATTCAACTCCATCTTTGTTCTGCCGGTCAACCTATACGGGCCACGTGATAACTTCGACCTGAACACCTCGCACGTCATCCCCGCCCTCATTCGAAAAGCCATCGAAGCCCAAGAGCGCGGCGAAACAGAATTGGTGGTGTGGGGAGATGGTTCTCCGACACGTGAGTTTCTCTACGTAGAAGATGCGGCGGAAGGCATCTTGGCAGCCACCGAAAAATACAACTCCTCCGACCCGGTCAACCTGGGTTCAGGCTATGAAATTTCCATCAAAGACCTGGCCGAAATGATTGTGCGGCTAACCGGCTTCCAAGGCCGCTTGGTCTGGGATACTTCTAAGCCCAATGGGCAGCCTCGCCGCGGTCTAGATGTCACCCGCGCGCGTGAACGCTTCGGCTGGACCGCCCAAGTACCCTTTGAAGAAGGCATGAGACGCACCATCGAATGGTTTAAGGCCAACCGGGAAAAAATTAAATAAATGAGCGAGCTGACAAAACCCCACCCCACCACCATTTACATTAAACCAAGCACCGGCTTGGCCGCGCTCAACCTGCGCGATTTATGGATTTATCGCGAACTGGTGTGGTTCATGATTTGGCGCGACATCAAAGTCCGATATAAACAAACGGCCTTAGGCGCGGCTTGGGCTATCCTTCAGCCGGTGTTAACCATGCTGGTCTTCAACTTTCTGTTTGGCAACATCGCCCGCATGCAAACCGATGGCGGCATTCCTTACCCTATCTTCTCCTACACGGCTTTGCTGCCTTGGGGATTGTTTGCAACGGCACTCAACTCAGCCAGCCGTTCACTCACCTCCAACCAAAACATGATTACCAAGACCTACTTTCCCCGCCTGGTCTTGCCAATGGCTTCGGTCTTGGGCGGCCTGCTCGATTTTGCCATTGCCTTTCTCGTCCTGGTTGGAATGATGATGTACTATCGCATCACACCCGGCCTCCATGCCTTGTGGGCCGTGCCGGCCTTTCTCTTGCTTGCTATCATCACCGCGCTGGGGGTCGCCTTATGGCTTTCGGCCATCAACGTGCAATATCGCGATGTAGGCTACGCCCTACCCTTTCTCTCACAATTCTGGATGTTCGTTACCCCCATTGCCTACTCTTCCAAAGTTATCTCCGAGCAATGGCAAATCGTTTACTCACTCAACCCGATGGCAGGGGTTGTAAACGGTTTTCGTTGGGCGCTGCTGGGGGTAGGCAACCCGCCCAATCTATTGATTGCAATTTCCGCAATCATTTCGGTGCTCATACTCATCAGCGGTTTATTCTACTTCCGCAATATGGAACGAACCTTTGCCGATTTAATTTAAGTTGAACGCAAAATTTATGCCTTTCATGAAACATTTGCAAGCTCTTAGCCTAGACCCAATGCGTCGCACAATAGCCTGTGTGAAATCAACTCACCCTACGACACTATGACCATCGCCATTCGTGTTGAAAATCTCTCAAAACGTTACAAAATCGGCTTGGCCTCGCAACGCTTTCAATACGGCATGTTGCGCGACGTGCTGGTTGATACCGCCAAAGCCCCTTTACGCTTTGCCGCTTCGTTATTAGGCAAACAATTAGAAGACCCCGGACGCCATGCGGGCTATATCTGGGCATTGAAAGATGTTTCGTTCGACCTAGAGGAAGGAAAAGTGCTGGGGATTGTAGGACGTAACGGAGCCGGCAAATCTACCCTGCTCAAAATTCTCTCGCGTGTCACCGAACCAACACGAGGCACGGTCACCGTGCGTGGACGGGTTGGGTCACTGCTAGAAGTCGGCACCGGCTTTCACCCTGAACTAACCGGTCGTGAGAACATCTACCTAAACGGTGCCATCTTAGGCATGAAACGTGCCGAAATCGCGCGCAAGTTCGATGAAATTGTCGAATTTTCAGAAGTCGGTCAATTCATTGATACCCCGGTCAAGCGTTATTCCTCGGGCATGTATCTCCGTTTGGCCTTTGCCGTCGCCGCACACCTCGAGCCGGAAATTCTGGTTGTAGATGAAGTGCTCGCCGTAGGCGATGCCGAATTTCAACGCAAGTGCCTGGGCAAAATGAACGATGTCGCCAGCCAAGGACGCACCGTCTTGTTCGTCAGCCACAACATGAGTGCCATCTTGCGCCTGACCCAAGAATCAATCGTGCTGCAAAAAGGACAATTGGTGATGCGGGGGCCTACTCCCGAAGCAGTGGACTTCTACCTGGCCTCGGGGCAAACCCAGGCAGGCGCCCGCACGTGGGAAGCCGCAGAAATTCCCGCTTCCGCCATGCCCTTTCAGCCTATCGCTCTGCGCATCCGCGACCCGCGCGGCGTGGTTTCGGATACCCTACGCTCAGTAGAACCCCTCACGGTAGAAATAGAATACCAACTCCATGCCCCCATCACCGGCTTACTCGTCGGCATATATCTCAGCACCGTGCGCGGCGAATACGTCTTCACCTCCTTCGATGTGGACGAACCCGCACATTACGAACAATATGCTACCCGCCCGGCCGGGCATTACTTGAGCAAATGCCAAATCCCTGCCGATTTGCTCAACGAAGGCCGCTACATCTTGGGCATCAATGCCAGTTCATTTGGCGTCAAACGCTACTTTATGGACGAAAACGCGCTGGCTTTTAATGTGGACCCGATGGGCGCGCCCGGCATGCAATGGGCTGAACCACGCCAAGGACCCATCCGACCTCGGCTAGGATGGACAATTGAAAGACAATAAAGCATGACCATTCTTAAAGACATTCTAGGAAAAATTCCCTACTCGGCTGACTTGTACACCGCCCTTCGACCGGTGCGTCCACGCACACGCTATAACTTAACCCAATTGGAAACAATCCTTCCTAGCGCAGTCGAACAAGTCAGAAACCAATTAGGAAAGCAACCAGCGACACCCAAGAAAATCGTTTTGTTTGCTACCCTGCATTACTGGGTGGAGCAAGCAGTTATCATTGGATTGGCTCTGCGCGGCTTAGGGCATGAAGTGACCATTGCCTACCTGCCCTATGGCGATTGGGACAAACCCATCCATCCCTTCGACCTGCGCCGCCAGGATTTGTACACCCGCCGAGTGCTCAGACCACTGCATGGGTTAGTACACAGCCTGTCCTTGCTCGAGCTGCCTGCGGTAGGCCACTTGCCCCTGCCCCTCGAAGCGGCCATCGAAACCGCCTCTGCTTTTGATACCATGTACACCTTACAGGTAGAAGATTTCGACCGCAATTCTGCCTTATATCGCCTGCGCCTCACACGGAACCGACAAGCCGCCCTGGCTGCTCTACACTTCTTGCAAAACAGTCGCCCCGATGCAGTACTCATCCCCAATGGCTTAGTCACTGAGCTTGGTGTGTTTTACCAGGTAGCACGGCATCTAGGCCTACCGACCACCACCTACGAATTCAACGACCAACGCGAACAAATCTGGTTGGCGCAAAACGAAATCGTAATGCGGCAAAACACCGATGCACTCTGGGCGGCCAAAGGCACTCTGCCACTCACCCAAGCCGAACGCGAGAAAATCGCTGCCCTCGAAGATGCTCGCACCAGCGCCAAAAAATACGGCAAAGGCACGCGCTTCTGGCAAGATGTCCCCTCTCAGGGAGGCGAAAAACTGCGCGCTGACCTGGGACTGGATGCCCGCCCCATCGTTTTGCTAGCAACCAACGTGCTGGGTGATAGCCTAACGCTCGGGCGCAACATCTTTACCGCCTCCATGGCCGAATGGATTGAAAAAACCGTACAATACCTGGCACAACGACCGCAAGCACAGCTAGTCGTGCGCATTCACCCTGGGGAACGCTTGATGAAAGGTCCTTCCATGGTGAGCGTCATCGAACGCGCTCTGCCAGAACGCCCGGAACACATCCACGTCATCGGCCCCCACGAAAAGGTCAACACCTACGACCTGATGGAGATTGCTGCCCTGGGCTTGGCCTACACCACCACCGTCGGCATGGAAATGGCAATGCGGAGCGTGCCGGTGATTGTAGCCGGTCAAACACACTATCGTGGTCGTGGATTCACCTACGACCCCAGCACATATACTGAATATTTTGAGATGCTCAATACACTTCTGGCAGCCTCTCCGCCGATGCGCCTAACAGAAACACAGGTCGAAATTGCGTGGAATTACGCCTATCGCTTCTTCTTTGACTTTCCATTCGACTTTCCCTGGCGGCTCATGCACTTCTGGAAAGATTACCAAACCTGGCCCCTCGCCCGGGTGTTGTCTGAGGAAGGCCGCACCGCCTTTGGCAAAACCTTTGACTACCTAACAGGCACACCGATAGAATATTGATGCACCCACCGGAAACCTATGAACAACCCCAAACAAAAAGTACGCGAATTTTACGATGAAATCGGTTGGCAACAAGAAGCGGATGGCAACTACCAAAACGCACGCTATGAGGACCTGCGGCCTGTTTCAGCAGAATATATCCACAAGACCCGCTTGCGCGTCAACCAAGGCCTGGTTCCCACCGGTCGCTTCTTGCTAGATGCCGGCTCCGGCCCGGTACAATACGAGGAATACCTGACCTATTCCCAAGGGTATCAAAAACGTGTTTGCTTAGACATTTCCATTCAAGCCCTGCGCGAAGCCCGTCAACGGCTGGGGGCACACGGCTTATTTGTCGTTGGCGATTTGGCAAACTTGCCCTTCAAACCAGATGCCTTCGATGGCGTTGTCTCCATGCACGCCATCCACCACCTACCCATTGAAGAACACCCCCGAGCCTATGGGGAATTGCACCGTGTCCTCTCCCCTGGACGAACAGCGGTCATCGTCAACGGCTGGTTCAGCCCTTTGCTCACAGCCTTGGCCGAGCCTATCATCGCAATTTTACGCCGCATCACTGGACGCGGCCCCAAAAAAAAGAAAAAATGGCTAACCGCCCAAACCCCGGAAGGGACTTTCGTAGAAAAACCTACCCCTGCCTGGCTCAAGCGCGAAGTTGGCAGCAAAATTCTCATCGAATTACGCCCGTGGCGCAGCCTCTCCACCGAAGTACTACGCTGGTTTATCCACCCCAAACTGGGCGGACATCTACTCCTAAAACTGATTTTCTGGCTCGAGGGCGTATTTCCCCGCTTCTTCGCCGAAAACGGTCAATACCCGATGATTATCATCCGCAAAAAGTGAACGCATTCAAGGACATACTTTGGTGCGTTTGTTGCTGTTGATGTGGATAACCTCGCCGGACATGAACCCGTCGGGGTCTTTTTGAAATTGCTTCAAACAATCTACCGAACAAAAGAGAACCTGCCGACCTTTATAGGTCACCATCGGATAGCGCCAGGGCACATCCAATTTATCACCGCAGGCGCTGTAATATTCTTTGGAAGAATGACGATTAGAACTGGCATCCATGCACAAATTATACCCATGAGCGTGGTTAATCCAACCTAATTTTTGGGGTTGAGAAAAATTTCCCCAAAATTCTGTGAAAAAATTCTCAAATTCCTTGCTACATCCTTCCTTTCGGTCCACCTCGTGCTGATAGATAATACGTTCAGACCCGATAGCTGCCAACAAAACAAAGCAGCTATCCCCTAACACAAGGAGACCGAAATGACCGAAAACTTGATTATCAAATTTTGGGGTGTGCGCGGTAGTCACCCAACACCGGGCGGTGATACGGTGTATTATGGTGGCAATACAGCCTGTGTCGAAGTGAATGCCGGCGGTCATATCGTCATCCTAGATGCCGGCACCGGCATCATCCCCTTGGGACGTGACTTACTAGCTCGCGCCAAGCAAACAGGTAAACCGGTGCAAGCGACCCTGTTGTTCAGTCACCTTCATCACGACCACACACAAGGCTTTCCCTTCTTCGCCCCTGCCTACAACCCCACCAGCCGTCTGTACCTGTTTGGTCCAGGCGCACCTGAACAAGCACTCGAGGAACTGCTGGCACGCAACCAAATGCCACCCGCTTTTCCGGTAACCTTGCGTGATATGAACGCTGCAAAAGAAATCCGCTCGCTAAGCGAAACACAAGTTATCAATTTCACTGCCAATACGCCTCATCTAGGCAAACAACCGACCGATGACTTATCCATCCGCCTGATGAAATCCTACGCACATCCCGGCGGGGTATACATCTATCGCATTGAATGGCGTGGTTTGAGCATTGTCTATGCCACCGACACCGAGGGCTACATCGGAACCGACCGCCGGCTGGCGGCCTTTGCCAAAGGTGCCGACCTGCTCATTCACGATGCGCAATATGCGGAGGAACATTATCGCGGCTTAAATGGCTGGAATGCCACCCAAGGCTACGGCCATTCTACGCCTCAAATGGCTTGTGAACTGGCACACGCAGCAGGAGTAAAACAGCTGGCTCTCTTCCATCACGACCCGACCTATAGCGACGTGATGGTTCGTCAACAGGAAAGCAATGCGCAGCAGCTTTTTCCAAACGTTTTTGCTGCCCGCGAAGGTTTACAAGTCATCCTTTCGCATCCAACCACCGCCAATCCTCCTGCCCGACTTGCTACACAAACCAGGTCACTGCGCAGTACAGTCGAAAATTTCGCTGAGCAAAAGCGTTGATACAGATTGTTCAAAAGGATGTAAAATGACCTTATCTATGTTTCCCTCAACCGCCGATAGTACTCGCAGCCTGCTAGAAGGCATTCCCATCTTCGAGGGCTTGAGCCAGAGCGACTTAAACTGGCTGAGTATGCGGGCCCATCGTCGGGTATTTCCTGCAGGGACAAACATTCTCACGGCGCAACAACCTGGGGAAGCCGTCTATATCATCCTGCATGGCACGGTCAAAATCCATGTCGAACAGCCAGACGGAAGAGATGTGGTGCTGGCCATTTTAGGCACAGGTGACACCCTGGGTGAAATGAGCCTGATTGATAGCGCCGGGCGCTCTGCCAGTGCCATTACCCTGGAAGATAGCCTGCTGCTGTGGATGGATAAATTGGCCTTTCAGCAAGCCCTGCAACAATTCCCCAGCCTAGCCCAAAACCTGGTGCGGATTCTTTCAGCGCGCGTGCGGTTAGCCAATGAACTGATTCAGGCGCTGGCGACCATGGATGTCAACGGGCGCGTAGCCCGGCAACTGCTGGCCTTTGCCGATAAATATGGCCGCAACGAAGGCGAATCGGTGCTCATACCGATTCACCTGACCCAAAGCGACATCGCTGACCTGGTCGGCGCCTCGCGCCGCCGTGTGAATCAGGTGATGGTCGCCTTTCGCGAACAAGAACTGATTTCAAGCAACGCCTCCGGTCGCATCATTGTCCTCAACCGCGCCGGATTGATGAATTACTGCCGCTAGGTGAGAAAAATTTCTCACCGAACCTGTTACACACTTCCTTGTAAAAAAATCAAAATTGAGAATAATAAGAATTGTGTAAGAACTGCATAGGGGGAGCGGGGGATTAAGACTGCTATCATCGCAGGGTCGGAGAGCATTTTTCGACCCTGCGATTTTGCTTATGTACCTTCCAATTGTTATTTTTATGCTATCAACATGTTCGAGGTAGAATCCAGATATGCCAGACTTGTACGACACGCAAAATATTCTCACCTCCATTCCACTCTTTCGGGGACTGAACCAGGCAGAACTGGAGTGGATTGCCCGCCGCGCACATCGTCGGCTGTTTCCGGCCGGCACCAATGTTCTCGTTGCCGACCAAGTTGGCGAAGCAGTTTACATTATCCTCTCTGGCACAGTTAAAATTTATATTGACCAGCTCGACAAACAACCGGTCGTTCTCTCCATCATCGGCGCCGGTGACACCTTGGGGGAAATTAGCCTGCTCGATAGCGCCGGTCACTCTGCCAGTGCCATCACGCTCGAAGACTCGCTCATGTTATGGATGGACAAAGCCGCCTTCCATCAAATGTTAGATGAATTCCCTCGCGTTGCGCGCAACCTGGTGCAAATTATGGGTGCACGCCTGCGCATGAACAACGAACTCATTCAATCCCTAGCGACCCTGGACATCAAAGGGCGAGTGGCACGTCAACTGCTCGCCTTCGCCGACCGCTACGGCTCAGCACAGGCCGGATTGCCCATCGTCATTCCAATTATCCTCACCCAGAGTGACATCGCCGACTTGGTCGGTGCTTCACGCAAAAGCGTCAACCAGGCCATGGTTTCGTTCCGCGAAATGGGACTGATTAGCATAAACCCCGCTGGTAAACTGGTGATTTTAGACCGCCAAGGACTGGCGAAATTCTGCCAGTAGGATTAGCCCCCAACAAAAAACAGGACACCCGCTCGGGTATCCTGTTCGTAGTAACGGATAATGACGTGTATGGCTTATTCTTCAAAGGGGGAGGATGACTTACGTTGACGGAACGTAATGCGCCCGCGCGTCAGGTCATAAGGGGACATTTCTACCTTTACGCGGTCACCCAGCAAAATACGAATGTAAAACTTGCGCATTTTGCCTGAAAGATACGCCAAAATTTCATGTCCGTTATCTAGTCGAACACGAAACTGCGTGCCGGGCAGGGCTTCGACCACCGTTCCTTCTACCATAAGTTTGTCATCGTCTTTCGCCATACACACCTCCGGTTCGCTTTATTCGGTCAGCTTCACCTGGCGCCGCTTGAGACGGCGGGCGGCTTTCTTCTCATCCATGCGGCGCTGTTCGCTCTTGGAAACAAACCAGCGTTTGCGGCGCACAGTGCTAAGGACGCCACTCTTCACGACCTTCTTGCGAAAGCGTTTGAGCAGTTGGTCCTGGGTTTCATTGTTTCGCAATACCACAATCGTCATGCTTTACTCACCTCCCTTCTTTGAAGGGATAGAGAAAAATAAATTCGGCTGATTGCAGACTCAGCCGAACGCTATTGCCATCAGAAACGATAACAACCATCAACATCACTGCGCATCAAGCTTTCGGACAACTCCTTTTGACCACCAAGACGGCAATCGAGCGGGGCTAGCCTGCGGCGCAAGATTATACTATACAAGACCTTAAAATGGAAGTTTTTTGAGGTCACGGCCATTGGCGCTGTGCCAAATAATCGGCAATGGCTCTATCATAATGCGCCGTCGTGTCAAAACCTTTGACCGCTAAATTTTTACGCATTTCAACCGGCACTTCTCCGCGCTCAAGCGCCTGCAAAACTGCTCCGTAATCGGCCGGGTCACAAACCAGCGTCACGCGAGCATGATTTTTAGCGGCAGCGCGAATCAACGTCACTCCGCCAATATCAATATTCTCAATCACTTCCTCGTAAGAGACTTGTGGCTTGGCAATCGTCGCCTCAAAAGGATACAAATTGACCGCCACTAAGTCAATGAAATCCCAGCCTAAAGTCAGCAATTCCTGGCGGTCGGCCAGCGTTGGGCGCGCCAGCAAGCCACCATGAATAGCCGGGTGCAAGGTCTTAACCCGCCCACCCAAAATTTCGGGCGAACCGGTGTAATCGGCCACTTCGGTGACAGGCAGACCGTTTTCACGCAGCAAACGGGCTGTTCCACCCGAAGCAAGCAAAGTCCAGCCAAGATGAGTCAGGCCCTGCGCAAAGTCCACCAGGCCGGTTTTGTCATGAACAGAAAGAATGGCAATTGGCATCTAATGACTCCTTATCAGAATTCTTCCAGCAAGTTTACCTGATACCATTCAACCGGTATAGACCAGCAAGGGGATACAGTATAATTCTAAATGTATTCTGGCCTTGCTAACACCCGGCGTTCTGCTTGCTAGCGCCTCATCAGCTATTTTGAATTCACACGTACCTTGGAGAAAAATGAACGAAGAACTTTTTCACGCTTCCGAAGCACTGACCTTTGATGATGTGCTGGTCGTCCCTGGTTACACTGAAACCCTCCCGGCTGACGTAGATGTGCGTGCCCGCTTGACTCGTGACATCCATCTTAACATTCCGCTCCTCTCAGCCGCAATGGACACGGTAACCGAAGCGCGCCTGGCGATTGCCCTGGCACGTGAAGGAGGACTAGGCATCATTCATCGTAACCTCTCGCCCGATGAACAGGCGGCGGAAGTGGATAAGGTTAAACGTTCGCAAGCCGGCATGATTTCAGACCCCGTCACACTGCCACCGGATGCCACTTTGCAAGATGCTGAAAACATCATGGCGCGCTATAAAATCAGCGGCGTCCCCATCGTCACGCACGATGGACAACTGACCGGCATTTTGACCAACCGCGACATTCGGTTTGTGGAACCGGCGGACTTTGCGCGCCCCATTCGCGAGTTTATGACGCCCCGCGAACGGCTGGTGACGGCTCCGGTTGGCATTTCCAACGCCGAGGCCAAAGTTCTGTTACAAAAACACCGCATTGAGAAACTATTACTCGTAGATGATGCCGGATACCTAAAAGGTTTGCTGACCGTCAAAGATATCCTGACCGAAATTGAACATCCGAACGCTGCTCTTGATGAACGCGGACGGCTGCGGGTGGGCGCTGCAGTCGGCGTAGGGGCAGATTTAGAAACACGGGTTGGTAAGCTGTACGATGCCGGGGTAGATGTAATCGCAATTGATACAGCGCATGGACACTCGAAAGGCGTGCTGACGGCCATTCGGCGTGTACGAGCCGCTTTTCCACAACTACCTATCATTGCAGGCAACGTAGTGACTGCCGAAGGGACGCGCGCGCTGATCGAAGCCGGGGCCGATGCGGTCAAAGTCGGCGTAGGAGCGGGTTCCATCTGTACGACCCGCGTAGTCGCCGGGGCCGGCATGCCACAGTTATCGGCCATTTATATTTGCGCCCAAGAAGCCCGCAAAACCAACACTCCCATTATTGCCGATGGCGGCATTAAGTATTCTGGCGATATTGTCAAGGCCATTGTGGCCGGGGCCGATACGGTCATGCTCGGCTCATTGCTGGCCGGATTAGAGGAATCTCCCGGCGATACGATTATCTTTGAAGGCCGTCGTTTCAAGGAATATCGGGGCATGGGTTCCATGGGCGCATTACAAGGGTATGGCAAGGACCGTTATGGCACAGGCCAAGGAACACTCGGCAAACTCGTGCCAGAGGGCATCGAAGGGCGCGTGCCATACAAAGGCCTGTTGCGCGATTTTGTCTACCAGCTGGTGGGCGGCTTGCGCTCTGGCATGGGGTACGCAGGTGCAAAATCGTTGGATGACTTGCGTAACAACACCCGCTTGGTGAAAATTACCCATGCCGGGCTGATCGAAAGCCACCCCCATGATGTCATCATTACGAAAGAAGCGCCCAACTATCAAATTCCGCGCTAAAAATTATGAAGAAAACAATCGCCGACTTTGCACACCAAACTGGTCGGTCGGTACTCGTTTATGCTGTCACAGTCGCAATTTCTCTGCCGATTCTGGCGTTGTGCCTGCTTCTCACTCTCTCCTCAGCCTTCTGGTTATATGACGCCATACAAGACGAAACCTTGCGCTACGTTTCTCGCCGGATTTTGTTACTGCTTTCGCTGCCTGGTTGTGTAGTCACCTTGCTGGTCAATGGCTTTCTTATTTATCGAATCAACCATTATCTTGAAGCCAGATTCAAATAGCCCCTAGCTTGTGCTCACAATTGCGCAAAGTCTGTGCAAAAAACTCCGCTTTATCTTATAATTTCATGGTAAACTCTCACAGAATTTTACGCCCGGAGAATGCCCCATGAGCAAAAACCGCAGCCAGTTAATGGTCGAACGCTTGCGCGCAATGCAGGCCGCCGCTCCCGATATCGAAGCCTCTGCTGTTGTTTCCGTAGATGGCCTGATTATGGCCTCCGCACTGCAACAGGGCGCAGAAGAAGACCGTGTTTCGGCCATGTCCGCCGCGATGCTCTCGCTGGGTGAGCGCATCGCCCAAGAACTCGGACGCGGTCAGCTCGAACAAGTCTACATCAAAGGCAATAACGGGTTCATCGTGCTCATTTCGATTGGTGACGAAGCCGTGTTGACGGCCTTGGCGCGCCAAGAAGGCAAATTAGGGCTGGTTTTCCTCGAAATGCGCCGCGCTGCGGAAGACTTGGTCAAACTCGTTGGCTGATTTTTATTACGGCTCTCTCGGCTTTCAAACACAAGCGACCGTCAAATGACGGTCGCTATGCATATTCAGCCAAGATTAACGTTTTAGGCGTGCAATGAATTCCTCCCCCTTGGCGCACACTTCAGCATAGTCCTGTGGCGCCGATGCAGTAGAAAGCAAGCGGAGGGTGGTCTCGCGCAAGATGCTCTCAGCGGTTGGCTCCCCGGCAGCCTGCCATTTTTCCAAGCTCAGGCGCGGGAAAATTGGGCTGGGGTAATATCCATCGCGAAACCCGCGACGCGTAGAAAGCGCACCCAAAAAGCTGCCGCCCGGCCCAACATTTGCAATTTCATCCAACACAACGGTTGTATCGTCCAACGGAAAACCATCCGCAAAGCGCAAGGCTTGGTCAATCACTTCGTGAATGTAAACCAGCGTTTTGGGCGAAATGGCTTTTGAAGTGAGCGTATCTCCCACAAAAGGCGCCAGCCCGCCCCGTTTCAAAGCATACGTCAACATATTCATCCAATAGGTGTCAGCAGCCAGCAAATCCATACCCCACCCCGTACCACTGCCCGAAGTGCCACAGTGCGGCAAATTGTAATGCGCCATCATCTCGGCGCAGGCCAGGTTCAGCAAGAAACTCTGCGGGTCGTAGAAATTGACCATTGTTTTCATATCAAAATAAGCAGGCAAGATGCCCAAAATGACCGGCGCCCCCTCTTTGAAAACCTGACTGATGACCAGCCCGGCGAGCAATTCAGCCAGCAGGAGCACCAGCGTGCCGGCCGGGGTGATAGGTGTAGAAGCCCCTGCCATACTGTAACTGGACACAATCACCGGTAAGCCACGTTGAACGGCAATTTGCATTTTTTCGATGGTGCCGGTGTTCATCACCAAGGGTGAGACCGGGTTAAAATACGGGATGACGAAAGGTTTTTCCCCCAAATCGCCGACCAGTTGCTCAAACATATCCAGCACCGGGGCGAAATTCTCCTCCTGCGAAATCAGCAGCACCAATGGCCGGGTGGTATTCGCAAGCATCTCTAGGCTGCCGTATAAATCTGAAAGGGCCGGCGGGACATCCTGGACAATTCCAACGGTCGAAATCACCTGGTAGTGTGGCAGGGATGCCCCCAGCCGCACCATATCGCGCATGTTGGTACGCGAAAAAGGCCGCAGGTGGTCGGTTTGCGGGTCTTGGTAATAGAGCGCCGTTACGCCCACGCCAAAATGGGTGCGTTCATCCCCCAATTGAAAAGCGTGATGCCCGACGCGGTCATACACATCAATTTTGGACGGTGCCGCTCGAATCGCCCACTCCACCACCTCGGCCGGCAAGCGCACACGCGCACCATCCACGCAGGCCGCCCCCAATCGCTGTTCTATCTGCTTGCGCACCGGCTCGGAATCCACACGTACCCCAGTTGTGGCAAGAATCTTAAGCGCATATTCATGCACCTGAACGATTTGCTCTTCGGAAAGTAACGACAATTGTGGGCGAACATGCTTGGGGGACATCTTGGCTCCTGTGGTTTTTTCCACATTCTACTCCCTTAAAGCAACTTTCAGAAAACCCTCGCCTAACGGTATAATCTCATTATATGCTTTCTCTCATCAGCACATCTCCCGAACACACTCGGCAACTGGGTCAAGCACTTGGCGCCTTGCTGCAACCTGGTGATTGCATCTGCCTACAAGGTGACCTCGGTGCAGGCAAAACCACCTTCGTGCAAGGTGTGGCGGCTGGCTGGGGTACGCGCGATGAAGTTTCCAGCCCGACCTTTGTCCTGATTAACGTCTATCGTAACAGCAACGAACAACGCCTGTTTCACCTGGATACCTACCGCATCGAATCACCTGCGGAAGCAGAAGAACTCGACCTGGATGCAATGCTTACCCAAGGCCCTTTGCTGATTGAATGGCCGGAACGTATCCAACCCGTCTTGCCTGCCGAACATCTCTGGATACATCTTGGCTATCTTGATGACACCCGTCGTCAATTGACTTTACGTGCTACCGGCCAGCGGCCGCAGCAACTCTTGCGCCATTTTCAGCTCGCGAACCACTCGTCCCCCCATGTTGCTGGCCGTTGATACCTCCACCCCGCAAATTGGCGTTGCCCTCTACGATGGCGCGCGCGTTTTGGCTGAACACTTGTGGGTGAGTCAGTCTCGCCATACCGTTGAACTTGCCCCGATGGTGGAGAAAATGTTCCAACAAACGGGCTTGACAGTCTCCGACCTGAGCGGATTAGGGGTTGCGCTGGGTCCTGGCTCCTTCACCAGTTTGCGGGTAGGATTATCGTTTGTAAAGGGTCTAGCAATCAGCCGTACCCTGCCGCTAATCGGCATCTCAACCCTAGAGGTCATCGCTGCACCGGTAGCACTAGACAAACGCCCCTTAGCCTGCTTGCTGCCCGCCGGGCGAGGGCGACTTGCTGTGGGTTGGTTTCAAGCGGAGGGGAACGGCTGGCGGGCGATGGGTAGTCCATACATTAGCAGTGCAGAGGAAGTATCCGTCTCTATCAAAGAGCCAACTCTCATCGCCGGTGATTTGACCATAGCCGAACGTTCTTTGCTGCAAAACAACCCGCTGATTCAATTGGTCTCCCCGGCTCTTTCCACCCGCCGACCGGGGGTTTTGGCCGAACTCGCCTGGCAGCGCCTGCAAACAGGACAGACCAACCCTTTGCACAGCCTAGCGCCTCTCTACTTGCACATTGGCGAACCGATATGAATATCCGTCCAATGAAACTCGATGACATCCCAGCCGTCGTCTTGGTAGATACCCTAGCCGGTATATTACTGCCCTGGTCACCAGCCGCTTATGCGGCTGAACTACGCAAGCCAACTTCTTGGTGCTGGGTGTGCGAGAGATTGACCGAGCAACCATTAGAGTATGTATCGCCTTTTCCATCAGTGGTTGGCAATCTCTCCTATCCAGCAGGCACACCGGCAGTGATTGGTTCACTAACACTGTGGGATGTGGCCGGAGAAGGCGAAATTGCTAACGTAGCCGTGCATCCCCAATTTTGGCGCCAAGGGGTAGGGCGCGCCTTGCTGCAAACCGCGCTCCACCAAGCCGCTCTGTTAGGCCTCAAGCGCATCCTGCTCGAAGTGCGCGCCAGCAACCAACCAGCGCAGCATTTGTATCGTTCCTTTGGGTTCATCGAAGATGGGCGCCGCCCGCGCTACTACTCGAATGGTGAAGATGCAATTCTGATGTCATTGAGATTAAATCAGCATAAGTCTTGAACACAACACAGGAGTACCCATGCCTACCCCTGATTCCCTTGCCCAAATCGCCAGTGAAGTTTCAGCCTGCACCCGCTGCGCTCTACACAAGACCCGCACCAAAGCCGTGCCCGGTGAAGGGCCCCAACAAGCGGAAATTATGCTGATTGGCGAAGGCCCTGGGTTCAACGAAGACCAACAGGGACGCCCTTTTGTTGGTCAGGCCGGGCAATTCTTAGAGCAATTGTTGGCACTGGCAGGTCTTAAGCGAAGCGATGTATGGATTGGCAACGTCGTTAAGTGCCGTCCACCCAACAACCGCGACCCCCTGCCTGAAGAATTGCAGGCGTGCCATGCCTACCTGGAACGCCAAATTGCCGTGCTGAACCCCAAAATCATCGTCACCTTGGGACGCTTTTCGATGGGCAAATTCTTCCCCACCGCGCGCATCAGCGCCATTCACGGGCAAATGCGCCGGGTAGGAGAGCGCTTTGTGATTGCCATGTTCCACCCAGCAGCAGCGCTACACAACCCCACCTACCTGCCACTCATCAAACAGGATTTTGCCCGCTTACCTGAGCTGCTAGAAACGGCGCGCCGTGAACTGGCACAAGCCACGCCCCATCCTTCAATGCTGGCCGAACCCCAACCACGCTACGAAACGTCTAAAGACGATAGCCCAAAACAGATGAGACTGTTCTGAAACAAGCGTAGTGGGAGGTGTAAAACAATCAATTCGACGTCGGTTTTTGTACAACCGATTGCATATTCACCAACGAAAGCAAGCCTGGCCTTAAACCCAGCAATAACTTCAAGTGCATGCTACACAGGTTAGGGCTTGCTCTCAAGCCGGAATAATCACTCACCAAAGGCCTCAATAAAACTATGACTACGAAAGAAACTCTCATACAAAAACTACAAGAAAAAACTGCCAAAATCGGCATCCTCGGTATGGGATATGTGGGTATGCCCCTGGCGGTCGTCTTTGCCGAAAAAGGCTTCCAAGTCCTAGGAATTGACCCAGACCAACGCAAAGTGCAAACTTTTGAACAGGGCATTTCCTACATTCAAGATGTCCCTTCCGAGACCGTCGCCCGCTTGCGCCAATCTGGCCGGCTGCAAATGACGGCTGACTTTGCTGCCCTGGCTGAGATGGATGCCGTTTCCATTTGCGTGCCTACCCCCCTGCGCAAAACAGGCGACCCGGATATGTCTTACATTCTTTCGGCAACCGAACAGTTAGCCAAATATGTCCATCCCGGCATGGTCATCGTGCTGGAATCAACGACCTATCCTGGCACAACCCGCGAGCTGCTGGTGCCAATGCTAACGGAGAAATCCGGGCTGAGGGTGGGTGAAGATATTTTCATTTGCTTCTCCCCAGAGCGTGTGGACCCCGGTCGCACCGATTGGACGACGTACAATACGCCCAAAGTGATGGGAGGCATGACCCCGGCCTGCGTAGAAGTGGCCACAGCCTGGTATGGGGGCGCATTAGAAACCGTCGTACCGGTTTCCTCGCCAGAGGCAGCCGAAATGGCCAAACTGCTCGAAAACACCTTCCGCATGATTAACATTGGGTTGGTGAATGAATTGGCTGTGATGTGCGAACGACTGGGGGTGGACGTATGGGAAGTGATTGAAGCCGCCGCCACCAAACCCTTTGGTTTCATGAAATTCACCCCCGGCCCAGGGTTAGGAGGCCACTGTATTCCGATTGACCCGCTTTATTTGTCTTGGAAACTAAAGGAGATGAATTACAACGCTCGCTTCATCGAACTGGCAAGCGAAATCAACACCAATATGCCCCGCTATGTAGTAACGCGTGTGATGGAAGCCCTGAACGAGCGTGGCAAACCCCTGAAAGGCAGCAAAGTCTTGGTGTTAGGTGCGGCTTATAAACCAGATATTGATGATGTGCGCGAATCACCAGCCTTCGATGTGATTGCTCTGATGAAGAAAAAAGGCGCGCTCGTCGAATATCATGACCCGTACATTCCCCACATCCATCACGAATACGAGGGTTGGGAAATGAACAGCATATCCAATGCCGAACTCTTGGAGCATGTCGCGGCGGCCGATGCGGTGGTCATCATCACCAATCACAAAGTTTACGATTACCCCGCCATCTTGCAGGCTGCGCAGTTTATCTTTGATAGTCGCAACGCCCTAGGAAAGATGGGAAAAGCAAGTGAGAAAGTTGTTCGGCTCTAGTTCAGTCATCAGTCATTCGCCGTCGAAGTTCTTCTCCTGCCTAACGGATGACTGGGTAAAGGGGTAAAACTATGGCTCACTATCTTGTCACCGGTGCAGCCGGATTCATTGGCGCACGCACAGCCGAAGTCCTGCTCGTCCAGGGTCATCACGTTACGGGCATAGATAACATGAACGACGCCTATGACCCGCGCATGAAAGAATATCGCCTGCGAAAGCTGGAACAGCTGCCCGGCTTCACCTTCTTGCGCGCCGATATTTCTGAACGCAGCATCCTTGAGCATCCCTCGCTAAAAATGCGCTTTGCGGGCATCATTCACCTTGCTGCACGTGCTGGCGTACGTTACAGCGTAGAAAACCCCTGGGTCTTTCTCGAATCGAATGTACTTGGCACGCTCAACATGCTCGAAATCTCACGGCAAAGCGAGAACTGCAAATTTATCCTGGCTTCCACCTCCAGCATCTATGGTGCTAACCCTCCCTACCCCACACCAGAGACAGCCTCGAGCAGTGAACCGCTCCAACCATACGCCGCGAGCAAAAAAGGAGCCGAAGTGCTTGCCCACAGTTATCATCATCTGTACGGGATAGATGTGACCGTACTGCGCTTTTTCACCGTTTACGGTCCGGCCGGTCGTCCCGATTTGGCGCTCTTCCGCTTTGTGCAATGGATTATCGAAGGCCGCCCCGTGCGTATCAATGGAGATGGAACGCAATCGCGTGGCTTTACCTACATTGATGACATCGTGCGCGGCATCTTAGCCGCTTTGCGCCCGGTAGGGTACGAAATTATCAACCTCGGAGGGCATGAAGTCATCACCATCAACGACTTGGTAAAACTTATCGAAACAATCACTGGTCAAAAAGCCATCGTGGAATATGGTCCGCCCAACTTGGCAGATATGTTCACCAATTGGGCGGATGTTACCAAAGCGCGTGACCTGCTTGGTTGGCAGCCAGAATACACCATGCAGCGCGGCACCGAGCAACTGGTTGAGTGGTATTTACAAGAACGAAGTTGGGCAAAAGACATCCTGACACAATAAACGCATCATCCATCCCCACCCGATACCTTACCCATCTCTATATGCCCACCTTCTCCAAACTCAAAGAAACCTGGAGGTCTGACTCTCTACTCAGACAAGTCATCAAAAACAGCAGCCATCTCTTTTCCAGCAGTGCAGTCAGCGCAGTGGTTGGATTTGCCCAGGGGATTCTGATTGCACGCCTGATTGGTATTCCGGCGCTGGGATTGGTGACAACCGTAATCACCTTTGTCTCGAATGTCAACCGCTTCCTGACCTTTCGGATGAGCGAAGTGGTCGTCAAACGGTTGAATACAGCCTTGGCCGAAGGGAACCCCGCCGAAGGTGCAGCTGCCATAAAGATGGCGCTGCTCATCGAAACCATCACTTCGGTTGTGGCTTATTTGGTGGTATTAGCGCTTGCCGAGTGGGCAACCGCAACATTTGCCAGCGATTTCCTGCACGCCCCACAAACGATTGAACTCTTTCGTCTGTATGGTCTGATTTTACTAACCAACTTTGTCACCGAGAGCTCAACCGGCATCTTACAGGCCGTCCGGCGCTTCGATTGGATTGCACGCCTGAACATTCTGCAAAGCCTTACCACCGCTGCAATCATTGTGGCAGCGTTCTTGTTTCAAGGCAGTACCTACCAAGTGGTATTAGCGTATGTGTTCGGTAAGAGCATCAACGGATTGGGGTTGGCCCTACTGGCGCAAATTGAAAGCCGTCGCCTGCTTGGCGCAAACTGGTGGAAAACATCCCTACGCCACTTGCCCGACAAGCGCACCATGGTTTCTTTTTTGATGCATACCAATCTAAACGGTACAATTAACTTGTTTACACGGGATAACTTCCCCCTCTACGCCGCTTGGCTGTTCGACAGTGAACAAGTTGGTTACTACCGGCTGGCACAAATGCTCATTAATTTCATCATCTTACCGCTCGACCCGCTCATTTGGCCAACCTACGCTGAAATTACCACCACAGTGGCACAAAAAGATTGGGCCACCACCCGCCGTATTTTGCGTCGAGTCAGTTTGCTAACCGGCAGCATCGTCCTCACGGTTGGAACAGGGTTGACCCTGACGGGGTGGCTCCTATTGCCCTTGTTCTACGGCTCGCAAGCGGTCCAGGCTTACCCAATTTTGCTAATTTTGTTGATAGGATATGGGTTTGCCAGTATATTTCAGTGGAATCGTCCCTTACTCCTGGCACTAGGCAAGCCAGCCTATCCGATGCTGATTGCCCTATTGGCTGGCATCATCGAATTGACCCTAATCTTCACCCTTGTCCCATTCACTCATTCGATGCTGGTATTGGCTGCCATTTTTTCTGGCTATTTTGTCGTTACCATCGGCCTGACAGCATGGCGAGGTTGGATGGCAATTTCTCATTCATAATTCATCCTTCTCTATTTCATCATCAGTCAGAATTCATCATTCACCTTATGAAAATCGCTGCCATTTCTGCTTCGCACGTTCCTTCAAACACCGCCAACAGCATACAAGCGCTCAAAGCCGTACATGCCTTGGCCGAAAATGGGCATGATGTGACCCTGATTCTGCCGGCAGACCAAGCAACCGACACGCACCAAACATGCCAGGCCTGGCCTAACCTAGCCAACTTGTATGGCCTGCGCACCGAGTTTTGTATTGAATACCTGCCTGTTACCACGCGCCGCATGTTTTTCATCTCAGCCGTATGGCGTGCGCGGCAAATCCGGCCCGATTTGCTTTACGTTTGGCCAATCCAATCAGCAGTACTGGGATTGCTGTCTGGCTTGCCGGTGATTCTGGAAATGCACGACCTGCCCTCAGGGAAATTTGGCCCCTTGTGGTACCGCGCCTTTCGAACGCTCAAAGGCCAAAAACGTCAAGCCATTATCACTGCAGCACTCAAACAGAGTTTAGAAGCCGAATACGGAATGTTTCTGCCAGGAGAAGCCATCGTCACGCCGAACGGCGTCGAAATCGAGCGGTTCGCGCACCTGCCCGACCCCCCAACCGCGCGCCGGCTGCTGAACCTGCCCGAAGCCCCAACCATCGTTTGCACCGGACACTTATACACCGGTCGAGGCATGGAACTGTTCCTAGAACTAGCCGCCCGCTTGCCAAACGCCCGCTTCCTTTGGGCAGGCGGCAACCCAGAAGATGTAGAAACATGGAAACATAAAGCGCAGTCGCGCGGGCTAGTGAATGTCACCTTTAGCGGGTTCATTCACAATGCCCAATTGCCTTTGTATCAGGCAGCTGCCGATATTTTGCTCATGCCTTACGAGCGCGAAATTGGCATATCGAGTGGCGCAGGACATTCTGCACAGGTTTCTAGCCCAATGAAGATGTTTGAATACCTAGCCGCCGGTCGCGCCATTGTTGCCAGCGACTTAGCAGTTTTTCACGAAGTGCTGAACGAAAGAAACGCCATTTTTTGCCCGCCAGAGCGCCCCGGCGCCTGGGAGGGGGCCATTCGCGCCTTACTTGATGACCCTGTTCGACGCACTGCACTCGCCAAACAGGCACGCGCCGATGCCGCTCAATACACCTGGATGGAACGGGCCAAACGGATTCTGAATGAATTTCCGGCCCGCAGAACCAAGTAGACTGTATGTCCCGCTCTGTATCTATCCTCATCGTAGTGGCTTTTTTGCTCCGCTTAGGGTTAGGTCTGTTTTCTCAGATAGGTCTAGCACAAGTTGGCTATGGCAGTGAAACCGAGCGGGCAGGGTATCTGTTCCTTGATGCGTACAACCGCGATTCGCAGGCACGCGCCTTAGCACGCTCCGGTGAGCCTTTACTGAAGGCCTTTGATGAAAAGTTCTCCTCCGACCAATATGGTGGCTTGCTTTGGCTGAGCGCCTTTTTGTACCGGTATGTCAACGAAAGCCCTCTTCTGATAATCACCCTGACCGCCCTGGTTGGCTCACTGGGTGGCTGGTTCGTTTATCGAGCCGCTCTGGTGCTCTTCGACACAAGAACTGCATACCTGGCTTGCCTGGTTTTTCTCTTCTACCCTGACTCCGTTTTGCTCGGGGCTGCGCAAATGCGCGAACCCTTTTTGATGACCTTCGTCGCCATCGCATTTGCCGGCTTGCTTCAACAGATAAACCCTAGCCCCAAGCCAAAAGAAAGAATGGCCGGCTGGCTATGGATTCTCTTGGCGCTGATTGGAATGGTCTTTCTCTCACCGGGCATCGCCTTGATAACGATGGTTACATTCAGCGGATGGGTTTTCTTCAGCAGCCAAGAACGACGCATTCCCTGGCAAGCAATAGTAATCAGCATAGGACTGTTTGTGATTGCGCTGACTGCGCTGGCTGCCAGTTGGGAAACGCTGGTGACAGCACCAAAAGGCGGAGCATTGGGGATTGTAGGGACTTGGGCGCGTGAAACCATCAAATGGAACGCGGATGTTCTTAAGCGCAGTTCAGGAATCGTTCAACTCTTATTTGAAACCTTGCCGCGTGGCCTGGCCTTGCCATTTGTCACCGTGTATGGCATCCTTCAGCCCGTCTTGCCCGCCGCGCTGATCGAACCGGGCAATCCGTTTTGGCAAGGGTTAGGCATCTTACGCGCGCTGGGATGGTATCTATTGCTGCCGTTTGCGGCCTATGCGCTTTTTTCAGCGGGGAACTTGAACAAAAGCCAACATCGCAGAAACATGCTGTGGCTAGCGCTCGTTGTCTGGGGCTGGATTGTGATTGCAGCAATGCGCGGTGGCGGTGACCAATGGGATAATCCCCGTTACCGGGTCATTTTGCTGGCCTTTCTGGCAATCACATCCGCGCAGGCCTTTTATGCCCTCAAAACACGCTGGTTTTGGCGTATTGTGTGGGTCGAGGCAATTATTCTGCTGGTTTTCACACATTGGTACGCTTGGCGTTACTTGAAGATTGGCTTCAACTTGGGCATTCGCAACACGTTATTGCTTGCGCTCAGCGCTGCTCTGTTGCTGGTGGGGGGCGATTGGTTATGGCAAAGGCTGCGACAGCGGAATACGTTATAATTCAGCGTTTGAAATTACCTTCAGGAGAATGAATACATGCCTACTGCCTTGATAACCGGCATTACCGGCCAGGATGGCTCTTACCTGGCCGAATTTCTGCTCAACAAAGGCTATACCGTTGTAGGAATGGTGCGCCGCTCTAGCACGGTCACCTTTGAGCGTCTTAGCCATATTCAAGATGACATCATCATTGCCCAGGGTGACCTACACGACCAGTCTTCGCTCGTAGCGTTACTGGAAGAATACAAACCGGATGAAGTCTATAACCTGGCGGCACAATCCTTCGTTCCAACCTCGTGGAATCAACCCATCCTGACCGGCGAAGTGACCGCCTTGGGGGTAGCGCGGTTACTAGAGGCCATTCGGCTTGTCAACCCCAAAATCCGCTTCTATCAGGCCTCATCGAGCGAGATGTTTGGCAAAGTGGTCGAAGTGCCACAACGAGAAAGCACACCCTTTTACCCGCGCTCGCCCTACGGTGTGGCGAAAGTTTATGGGCATTGGATTACAGTTAACTACCGCGAATCGTTCAATATCTTTGCGGCTTCTGGCATTTTATTTAACCATGAAAGCCCGCGGCGCGGCATCGAATTCGTAACGCGCAAAATTGCCTATCACGCCGCCAAAATCAAACTCGGCTTAGCAAAAGAACTGCGCCTGGGCAACCTAGAAGCCCGTCGCGATTGGGGCTACGCCGGCGATTATGTGCAGGCAATGTGGATGATGTTACAGCATCATACCCCAGATAACTTCGTCATCGGCACCGGCGAAACGCACTCGGTGCGCGAGTTTTGTGAACTAGCCTTTAGGTATGTCGGTTTGAACTACCAGGATTACGTTGTACAAGACCCACGCTTTTACCGCCCGGCAGAAGTTGATTTATTGATTTCTGACCCGTCCAAAGCGCACCAAGAACTCGGTTGGAAACCCCAAGTCTCCTTCCAGGCACTGGTCGAGATGATGGTTGAATCGGACTTGCGGTTGCTGCGCGATGCCAAGCGTTCGTAGTTCGTTGAACAGCGCAGATTAGATAGCGATTGCCGATGAATCTATCTATCGTTATCCCTGTGTACAACGAGGAAGAGAGTTTGCCGCATCTCCATGCGGCGCTATGTACGGCGTTGGCTGCTTTGCCTCACGCGTGGGAAGTGATTTACGTCAACGACGGCAGCCGTGACCGTTCGATGCAAGTGCTGGAACGCCTGGCCCTGGAGGACCCGCAACACGTTTGCGTCGTAGAATTTCGCCGCAACTTTGGACAAACCACCGCCATTGCTGCCGGGATTGACCATGCCCAGGGCGAGGTGATTGTCTTCCTAGATGCCGACCTGCAAAATGACCCAGCCGATATTCCCATGCTGCTTGAAAAGCTGCAAGAAGGCTACGACGTAGTCAGCGGTTGGCGCAAAAGCCGCGAAGATAACGCCCTGACACGCAATTTGCCCTCTCACATTGCCAACTGGTTAATTTCTAACGTCACCGGTGTACACTTACACGATTATGGTTGTACCCTCAAGGCATACCGGCGCGAGGTCATCACCGGCTTCCGTCTGTATGGCGAAATGCACCGCTTTATTCCGGTCTATGCCAGCGCGGTTGGCGCAAAAATCTATGAGATGCCGGTACGTCATCATGCCCGCAAGTTTGGCAAGAGCAAATATGGCTTGGAGCGCACCATCAAAGTTGTCCTCGACCTAATTGCCGTGCAATTTCTCACCCGCTACGCAGCCAAACCGATTTATCTGTTTGGTGGCGGAGGGTTTCTGATGGGCATACTTGGCGCTTTGGGCATGGTTTTCCTGCTCGCGCGCAAGCTGTTGTTTGAAATAGATATTCTCACCTCGCCTATCTTCACCCTCTCCGTTTTGCTCACGTTGCTAGGCTTTCAGACCATTCTACTGGGGCTGATTGCCGAGCTGCTCGTTCGCACGTATCACGAATCGCAACAGAAACCCACCTATACGGTTCGGAAGGTCATTCGGGCTGGGCAGGAAGAAAAATCGGCACAGGCGCCGCTTTTATAAAATCTCTGGTTGATATTGCTCTGCGAACAGGGCTGGTTGACCACCGGTATGCCAGAATAACACTGTTTCGTCTTTCTTAAAAAACCCTTGCCGAATTAAGTCAAGCAGCCCAGCAGCCGCCCGGCCCGTATAGACCGGGTCCAGCAATATGCCTTCATATCGGGCAAACAGGGTAATGGCCTCGCGCTCTCCTTCTCCAAAGACTCCGTAGCCAGCCTGACAATAGTCATCGGTGGCAAGAATATCCTCTGGTGTAAACTCAAAGCGAGTGCCTAATTTTTCACCGGCGGCCGAAGCCAAGGCCGCCACATCTGCCTTAAGTTTTGCCGCAGGCTCATCAATGCTAATCCCAAGCATCTTCCCCTGGTAGCCAAACACACGTTGCCCAAGTACCAAGCCGGCATGCGTCCCACCACTCGAAGAGCCAAACACCACCCAGTCGGGCTGAACGCCCTGGCTGAGCATTTCTTGCACTGCAAAGGCATACCCCAAGGCCCCGGTGGCATTGCTGCCACCATACGGCACGAGATACGGCTTACAACCGGATTGTTGCGCCTGCTGATAGATTTCCTGCAAACGCGCATCTCGTTCTTCCCGTTTTTGCACCCAGACCACATCGGCATCAAAGAGAAAATCGAGCAACAAGTTACCGGTAGGCTGCTCTTGGTGTTCACCGGTTAATACCAAAATACACTCCATGCCAAAGCGAGCGGCCGCAGCCGCCGTCTGACGGCAATGATTGGATTGCATGGCGCCACCCGTTATGAGCAAGCAAGCACCTTGTTCTCTGGCTTCTGCCATCAAGAACTCTAATTTACGGGTTTTATTGCCACCAAACGCCAAGCCGGTCTGGTCATCACGCTTGATCAGCAGTTTAGGACCACCCAGTGCTGCCGTTAGACGGGGCATCTCTTCGATTGCAGTTGGTAAATGAGCAAAAGAAATGCGCGGAATGGAATTCATTGTTGACACTCCTCCAAAACACACCACCCAGGCCTGGGGCCATTCAGCCATCGCAAAGAAAGGCATTAGACCTAGTGGTTGCTTCCCAAAAATTCTTCGGCGGTGGCATGACCAGGCTGGCTAATTCCCTCACGCTTGAGAACCTTCCAAAGCGTGAGCAAGATGATTTTCAGGTCTAGCCATAAACTCCAATGGTCCACATACCATACATCCAAGCGAAATTTCTCTTCCCAAGAGATAGCATTGCGGCCATTCACCTGCGCCCAACCGGTGATACCAGGCAATACATCATGCCGACGCGCCTGTTCAGGCGTATAACGATCGAGGTACTGCATCAATAACGGTCGCGGTCCGACGATGGACATTTCGCCGCGCAAAACGTTCAACAATTCTGGCAGTTCATCTAGGCTAGAAGCGCGCAGAAAACGTCCCAAACGGGTCAGCCGTTGCGAATCGGGCAACAGATTGCCGTTTTCGTCACGCGCATCCGTCATTGTACGAAATTTATAGATATAGAACGGCTTGCCCTTCAACCCAGGGCGACGCTGCCTAAATAAGACCGGTGAGCCATGATACAGCCGCACCAATAAGGCAATAAGGAGCAAGACGGGAGAGAGAAGTACCAGTCCGAGGGTAGCCAAAAACAGGTCGAACAGCCGCTTGCACAAGGGAATTTCAGCCGGGAACATCGCTTAAATTCTACCATCGGGCTGTGAATTTGTTCAGTTTTATAAAAGTCATACACAGGTTGTGTATAATCTTATTTGGAAAGGGCCATTCGGTATGAACGAAAGAATTCTTATCATTGAAGACGACCAGGCCATCTTGAAAGTGTTGCAACGCGGCCTGGCGTATGAAGGGTATGCAGTTGATGTGGCGACCGATGGGCGCACTGGCTTAAACCTAGCACGTGACCGCAACCCCGACCTGGTAATCTTAGATTGGATGTTGCCAGGCATGGATGGGCTAGAAGTCTGTCATCGCTTACGGCTGGCCGGTAGCATGCCTATTCTTATGTTGACCGCCAAAGACTCAATTCAAGACCGCGTGCAAGGGCTAGATGCCGGCGCTGACGACTACATGGTTAAGCCCTTTAACCTGGACGAGTTGCAGGCTCGCATTCGCGCCCTATTACGCCGCACGCAACCCGAGCGCAACCAGGTCTTGAAATTTGCCGACCTGACCTTGGACACCGGCTCACGGGAAGCCATACGCGGTGGCAAACTCATTCAACTCACCGCCAAGGAGTACGAGCTGCTAGAACTCTTCATGCGGCATCCCAAACAGGTCCTCACGCGCGAAGTCATCTTCGACCGGGTGTGGGGATATGATTTTGGTGGAGAGAGTAACGTGTTAGAAGTGTACATCCGTTATCTGCGCCAAAAATTGGAAGATAACGAGACCTTGCCGCGCTTAATTCACACCGTGCGCGGGGTAGGCTATGTCTTGCGCGAAACGCCGTAAAAAGCACGAAAGAACTTAAGTTAAAAACGCCGTTGGCATTTGCCCGGCGTTTTCAGTTTAAACTTATCAACTTCGGATACAATCTCTTCAAAACGTACCCTCCCGACTGCCCAATCTCCTCGCGCAATGTCTTTACGTCTACGGCTCACGTTTCTTTACACTTCGTTACTTGGTGGCATTCTGCTCTTGTTTGGAGTGCTCATCTATCTGTTGGTTGGCGCCTTTTTGCGCAATCAAATTGACCGCACCCTCGCCCAAACCGTGACGACCATTCTGACCAATTCGCGTGTCAGCTCGGTGGGCAACCTGAATGTGTTGACTCTGCCCTCGCTGGAGTGGACGGCCAATGTGTACGTCCAATACTGGGATAAACAAGGTCGTTTGCAAATGGCCTCGCCAGGTATTCGCGACTTTGAATTGCCGCTCGATGCCGCCAATCTGATGGCATTACAGCCTGTGTATCGTGATGTATACATCCAACGCACTCATTTACGCGTCCTAACCGCCCCGATTGTGGTCGGCGACCGCCCGGCTGGCGTATTACAAGCCGCTACCAACCTGACGATTCTGGATTCTATCCAGCGCACGCTACTGGCATTGCTCATATTTCTAACGCTGCTTTCGATGATTCTAGCCGCTGCAGCTTCTTGGCTTTCGATTGGGCAGGCGCTTGCACCACTGGCCACCGTCACCTACACCGCAGAACAAATTACCCGCGCCGATGACCTTTCGCGCCGTATTCCATACAGTGGTCCCTCCAACGATGAAATCGGCACGCTCATTCGTGCCTTCAACCGCACTTTCGAGCGGCTAGAAACGCTTTTCACGGCTCAGCAACGGTTCTTGGCGGATGTCTCCCATGAACTACGTACCCCGCTAACGGTCATCAAGGGCAACGCCGACCTGATTCGAAAAATTGGACCGGATGAAGAGTCGCTTGATTCAATTAAAGACGAAGCCGACCGCTTAACACGCATGGTGGAAGATTTACTCTTACTGGCGCAAGCCGAATCGGGCAAGCTGCCGCTCAATTTGCGGACCGTCATGCTAGATGAATTGCTGACCGACGTGCTGCAGGAAATGCGCGTATTGGCGGGTGATAAAGTGCATTTGAAATTAACCGAGATTGATCAAATCACGCTGACTGCAGACCGCGACCGCCTAAAACAAGTGTTCATCAACCTGATTGCGAATGCCATTCACTACAGCCCGATTGGGGGCGATGTGTACATTGGTCTTTCACGTTCACAGGAAACGGCGCGCGTGATTATCCGCGATATGGGGCCGGGGATTCCGGCCAAAGATTTGCCACACATCTTCGACCGCTTCTATCGTGGAGAGAAATCTCGCACGCGCTCGAAGACGAGTGGCTTTGGGTTGGGGCTTTCGATTGCCTACTTCATTGTGGATGCGCACGGCGGGCGGATCGAAGTCAATTCACAAGAAGGGCGCGGTACAACCTTTGCCGTCTATTTACCGTTGACGGAAGGGCAAAACAATCCAATTCCAACAACGTAAATCCCTTTCTAGCCTCTCAGCGCAAACCCAGGTATTGACGGGCTTTTTTACACAAACTCGCCCCGCCGGCGTCTAGCCACTCGTTCAGCCGAACAGAGTGAGATGCGTTTTGTTGCGCATCTGCGTAAATCCCGCTGCCCCAGTAAACATACCGACGAGTCTCCGCCGGCCAGCGGGCTTCTGCACGCCCAATCACCCCCAGACCACCATTGTAGCCAGCCAGGGCCAAGCGCGGGTCGCCGTTGGCCCGCTCTAAGGCACGGCGCAGATAATCCAGCCCCCGCCGGGCGTTGGTGGCCGGGTCATAGGCATCTTCAAACAGTTGAAAGTGGTACGGCATCACCTGAAACAAACCGGTCGCGCCGGCCGATGAGCGCACGCCAGGATGTCCACACGATTCAATTTGCATAACCGTTGCCGCCAAGTTTGGGTCCAGGCCCTGTTCTGCCGACCAGGTGACAATCTGAGCGGCCCAAAACTGCACTTCAGGGGTAAACAATGGCGCGAGAAGGCCATTCGACCCCGTAGCGGGCGCAGCAGCAACATCCACACGCTGTTCGCCCTGACCAAGGGTGACGAACGCCAACAAAACACCAAAACACAAAGCCACAAAGGGAGGCAGTAAAAAGCCAGACAGACAGCCGCTCGAGGGGACTGTCTGTCTGCGCCTGCGACGAGACGTCGGGAGAGAGCGCGTAGGAGTCATGAGGTTCAATTCGCTTCAGGTTCGCTCTTGATTATCAAGGATGATTATCAGCATGGTGAAAAGGGGAATTTTCTAGCGCCGCATTTGGTTACGTTCCAACAATTCGCGCGCGCTCATTAGGTTGTGATATACCGGCTCATCCGTTGGTTCATAGGTTGGCTCAGGCCGGCTGCTAGAGACCACCCCAGAACGGATAGAAGCTTGCGGTGCGGCATAGGTAGGCCGGTGTTGAGGTTGATATTTTGCAGTGGTTTGTGGAGAAAATGAACGTGCCGCCGGGTTAGTAGAAGCAGTCGGACGCACCGGGCGAGCAACCGGCTGTTCGGCAACCGAAGGGCGAGCAGGGGTACGGGCAAGGCGTTGGTCAGCCTGGCTAAAAATCCGTTCCCCCGCCAAGGCAAAGGTGCCGATAATCAGAATGCGAATGACCCAAACCATGACAGCCACGAAGACCGGAACAACCGTGCGCACCGTTTCACTCCCGATGACGGCGGCTCCTTGGCTGTTGTGGTTGGCAATTGCAACCGATACGCCCCACCACGTGAGGGTGGCATTCATGGCTGCGGCTAAAATCCACGCGCCGAAGAGATACCAGACTTCGGCGGGTTCATCGGCACCTTGTTCCGGCGTGAATAAGCGCGCAATTCCGGCGAAGTCAATGCCACAAAACGCAATCGCGAGGATGGTGGACCATTTGATGCCCATGAACTTCAGATTGCCCAAAACATCATGCAGGGCGAATTCGGTCGTGCTGAAGTTAAACAATTCGAATGCTAACAATGCGCCAATGATCATGAAGCCGAAGGCCCGTCCGCGCTGTGCATCGAGGGCATGAATGAATTTGTTGATACTGGGATTGAAGGGCCGCGAACGAAGGGGGGTGTTCATTAAATCACTCCTTTTCATAGAAAAAATGTTCTAATAGGGTATAAACAAATTATAGAACATTATTTCTAAATGTCAAGAGCCATTTTTCAGCAAATGCAAAAAACGCGCCCGTTCGAGCGAACAAGCGCGTTTCTGTGCAAAGGGAAGAGAACAACGCTCAGGGACGTTTATCTAACGTAAGCGTTATATCGAGCTTCTGATTATCACGCAGCACAGTCAAAACCAATGTGTCACCCGGGCTTTTATTGTTGATGAGATAACGCAGCAAGTCGTCGAAGTTCTTAATCGGCACGCCATCCATCGCCACAATCAAATCGCCACCAGCTTTTAGGTTCGGTCCCAGTCCTACATCACGCGTGCCGGCGCGAATGCCGGCTTTATCGGCTGGTCCGCCAGGGACGACCGTAGTCACATACGCACCGGTATATTGAGGCAAGCCCAAGGCTTCGATTTCACTCAAATCTAAATCGTCTACCGAAGAAATGCCCATGTACGGATAATCATACTTACCGGTTTTGATGATTTCTGGCACAACCCGTTTGACAATGTTGATAGCAATCGCAAACCCAATACCAGAATTAACCGGTTCGCCCATCGCAGTCGAGGAGACCGTGCGGATGGCGCGATTGATGCCAATCACTTCACCGTTTAGATTGAAGAGCGGCCCACCAGAGTTGCCGGGATTGATGGCCGCATCGGTCTGAATCAGGTCACCCGCGCTAAAGAACCCACCGCTAGCAGTTTGCCGATTAGAAGGCAGGGTACGTCCCAGTGCTGAGACGATGCCGGTCGTCATCGTGCCACTTAACCCAAACGGATTGCCAATCGCAATCACTTTTTGACCGACCTTTAACTGGTAGGAATCGCCCAACGTGAGTGGAACGAGTTCTGATTCGGGGACATCTACTTTGATAACCGCGATATCGGAATCCTTGTCCACACCCACCAGGCGAGCATACGCCTTCAGGCCAGAATGAAAAGTGACCTGCATTTCGGTCTGCCCATCCACGACATGTTCATTGGTGACAATATGCCCTTGCTTATCGTACACAAAGCCTGAGCCCTGGCTGCCACCGTTGCTGGTGACAACCTGAATGGAGACGATGCCGGGGATGACTCGCTCATAGAGTGTGACAAGCAATTCCTGCTCGGCTAACGCCGAGGAAGCTTGGATTGGTATGGCAGGGTCAACTGCCTGGGTTGCGACCACCGATACAGCAGGCATGGGGGTAGATTGTGGATTGACCGTGCCTTGCAACGTCCGGCAGGCCAGTGAGGCAAGAAGAAGAACGAAAATCACTACCAGTAAACGGAACTTCTTAAGCATAACAATCTCCTGTGCTTTGGATTGTTGGCGTCACGTGCATTGTTTCATGTCGCAGACATTAACATTTTTGCTTTTTGAATTAACCGCTTTTGCTCTTCGGTTAACTGTTTAGGTAAAGTGACCTTGACCTTGACGAACAAATCACCCTTAGACTGCGGATCTTTCAGTTTGGGCATGCCGCGTCCGACCAGGCGGAACTTTTGGTCTGGCTGTGTACCCGGCGGAATGGTCAGTTTCACGCGACCGGTGAGGGTTTGCACCGCGGCCTCACCACCTAAGAGGGCGGTAAAAACATCAATGGTGGTGGTCGTGCTGAGGTTATCACCATCGCGCTCAAAGTGGGGGTCTGGCTCCACCGTTACTTTCAGGTAGACATCCTTGCCGCCAAGGCCGGCTTCTGGCACACGAATTTTTGTGCCAGTGCGAACGCCCGGTGGAATTTTGACTTGCTTGCGGCTCTCACCCACTGAAAGCAAGCGGGTTGTGCCTTCGTAGGCTTCCCGCAAACTGATGCTGACCGGGTATTCAGCAGGACGCGCAGGTTGTTCATAGCGGAAGTCCACATCTGGAGCGCCTGCGCCCATGCCGCCAAAAATGGTGCGGAAGAAGTCAGAAAAACCGCCAACGTTGCCAAACAGTTCATCCAGATTGACTTGTCCATACGGACTGCCGGTGGTCCAAGCGCTCCAATCGAAACCGCCAGGGGTGCCGCCCCGCCGAGTATAATCCGAATAAGCGCTGCCTAACTGGTCATAACGGGCGCGCTTTTGCGGGTCTGAAAGCACCTGGTAGGCCTCATTAATTTCTTTAAACTTTTCCTCCGCCTGCTTGTTGCCGGGGTTACGGTCGGGATGGTATTTAAGCGCCAATTTACGGTAGGCCGAGCGAATTTCATCCGCGCTGGCCGACCGTGAAACGCCCAAAGTCTGATAATAATCTTTGTATTCCATAACTTCACCTTCTGATGTATTCTATGACTGTTAACAGGGCAGTGCAAGTACCGCGCGTTTAATCTAACGCAACTCTTACCTGAATTTTAGAAAATGACTACATTCGGAATGAATTGTTTTTTAGCAAAAGACTATAATGAGCTATAACTGACTGTTAGAGCCGTTCGGAGATGGCATGAAAATATTCCAAACGCTTTTTACGCTGCCCCCAACAGAACAAGAAAGCGAGCCACAAACAGCACAGATTTTGCGCAATCTATTGGTATTTTTTATAGGGGTTAGCCTGGTTTATGCGCTCTTAAACAGCCTGACCGATATCTCAAATTGGATGCGCTATCTGGCGCAAACGGTCATCCTCATCACAAGCCTGTTGCTGGGAATGTTCTTTCTTCAGAAAGGGTATGTGGGTGCCGTCTCCACAGCAATCACCTTAATGCTCTGGCTCGTATTTACGTATGCGGCTTATACCGGCGGTGGCGTGCGCAGTTCAGGGTATTATGGTTACCTGGTGGCTATTATTGCCGCGGGGGTGATTGTAGGCAAGCGCATTGCTACTCTTTTGGTTACATTGCTCTGCTTGGGGACAGGGTATGTCCTATTGTATGCAGAAACATCTGGCTTTTTGCCATCTTCGGCTGTGCCAATGACATCTTTTGCCTTTTGGCTAGACAGCATATTTTACTTTACGGCAGCTGCCAGCATGTTGTTCATGACAATGCGTCTAAACGATCAAGCGCTTGAGCGGCTAAAACATGAACTAAAAGAACGCCAACAAGCCGAAGAACGCGCCGCACAATCTGCTCGGTACTTAGCGACTCTCAACGAAATTGGGCTGGCCATTTCAGAAGTGACAGATTTGCATACTGTACTGGAAATCATTCGCCAAAAGCTGGCGCAATTCTTGGTCTTTGATTTTTATTCCGTGCGGGTGTTCAACGTGGAAGCACGCACGATGACTTATCTGGCGGTCTATGAGAGCGGTCGCTATTGGGATGAGCCAGATGCACCCCTGCAAGCCAGCAACGAAACATTCGAGGTCTTTGAGAGCGGCAAATCCATTCTACGTCTTTACCAACCAAACGAACTTGAAATGTTCAAAGACAAATTTCATCTTGTGGGCGATCGCAACCGTTGCACGGCTTCGGTCATTTTCGTGCCACTCAAAAAGCATGGACAAACAATCGGTGCACTCACCGTTCAGCGATATGACTTCAATGCGTATACAGAAGAACATTTACAACTGGTTGAATCGGTAGCAATTCAAGCCGGCATTGCGATTGAAAATGCCCGTTTGTTTGCCCGCCTGCAGCAAGAATTGGCCGAACGAAAACAAGCGGAAGAACTCACCCGCCAAGTTAATTTTCAATTGCAGCAGCGACTTAAGGAACTCTATATCCTTAATGCAGCAGCACAGGCCAGCGCTACGAGAAAAAGTGAAGACGAACTACTCGAATGGGTGGTTGAGACGCTGTATCACTCACTCTACCCTGATATTGTCGGTATAGGACTGTGGGATGAGCAAGAACAAGTCTTACGCACACACGCCCGTGCCATTCGCGGCCTATCCGATACCTTCGATCCGACCCAACTGGTTACGCGCCTCAATCAAGGAGTAGTGGGAAAAACTGCGGCAGAGCGACGCCCCTACCGGATAAATCATGCGGGTGATCCCCTGTATTGTGCAATTGATACTTCGATTCAGTCTGAGCTGTGCGTTCCTATTTTAGCCGGAGAAAAACTATTAGGGGTATTGAACATTGAAAGCCGTCAAGCCAATGCGTTCAGCGATGCGGATGAAAATCTACTGGTGACACTTGCCGGTCAGATCGCCGCTGCGCTTGAGCGCCTGCGCGCTGAGCAGGCGCTGCGCACACTCAATGCCGAGCTAGAACAACGGGTCAGCGAACGCACCGCACAACTTGAGATGATCAACCGAGAACTGGAGGCGTTTTCCTATTCTGTTTCTCACGATTTACGCACCCCTCTACGGTCCATCACAGGCTTTGCTAACATCTTGCAGGAGGATTTTAGCCAAGATTTGCCGCCATCCGCGCAGCAATTTTTAATTAAGATTTGCAAAGCCGGCGAGCAAATGACACAAATGATTGACGCTTTGCTCGACTTTGCCCGACTTGGACGCAAACCCTTAAACCTACAAGTGGTAGATGTCAACGAAATCGTGCGATCGGTTATTGAATCCTTCTCTACAGAGGTCCAAAACCGCAACATCGAATGGCAAATTTCGCCCTTATCATCTTCTCTTGCCGATTCATCGTTATTAAGGTTGGTATACACCAACTTGATAGGCAACGCCATCAAATATACCAGCACACGCCCCAAGGCATACATCCAAATTGGAAGTCTTGAGCAAGAGGGAAACGTCGTTTATTTTGTGCGTGATAATGGTGTCGGGTTTGATATGCAATACGTCACGAAATTGTTTGGCGTTTTTCAGCGCTTACACCACCAAGAAGAATTTGAAGGCACAGGCATTGGGTTGGCCACTGTTCAGCGCATCATTGCTCGGCACAATGGACAGATTTGGGCCGAGGCCGAGGTGGAAAAAGGTGCAACATTTTATTTCACTTTGAATAGCAAGCAGGAGCAAGATGAATAAAAAACGCTCGTTTGGCATGGCGGACATCTTAGAGCCTAAAGATGTAAAACAATTTTTACAGACAGTTTTGTGGGTTTTTTTGGGTTTCCTGATGTTGGGTGGTTTGGCAAATCGAATTCTGCCCAGTGCAATGAGTCAGATGATTGCCAAAAACTCAGTGATAATGGCGGGCATTACAGCCATTTCTTTGTTGCTTTTGCGCAAACAGTGGATTGAACAAGCAATTTTTTTAATGGCAGCCGGCTGTGGGAGTGTTCTCTTTGTGGCAGCCTGGCATGGAACCGGCATTCGAGGGCCAGCCTTTATGTCATTTGTCCTGATTGTGCTAGGCATTTCGCAATATTGGGGGAAACAGGTCGGCTTTTTTGCGGCAGTCGGTGCTGCCGGGCTGGGATTGCTGTTATTCCTGGCAGAAAAGTGGGGATGGCGTCCCAATTCATCGCAAGTTTTAGATGGTTGGTTTATCTGGTCAACCTTATCTGCTATTTTTATCCTTACTTCTCTCATGGCTGGGCTGATGTTAAATCAATTGGAACAATCTGTGACGCAATTAAAACAAGACCAGGAAACCATTCACCGCCTAAATGTTGAACTAGAACAACGTGTACAAGAGCGAACAGTGCAACTCACCGAAAATGAACGCCTGCTGCAGGTGATTTCTGAACATACGCAGGATGTGATTTGGATAGCCGATTTGCGGCTGCGAACGCGTTATATCACCGAATCCGGTGCACGTCTTTTGGGCTATTCTTCGGGACAAGAAGTATTACAAATTCCTTTACGCCAGGTGCTAACGCCCGAATCGTATCAACTGGCGCATCGCACCCTACAAGAAGAGCTCAAAAACGAAAAAAGCGGCGCTGCCGACCCCAACCGGGCACGCACTCTCCATCTGGATTACATTCGCAAGGATGGGTCGCAGGTGCGTGTTGAAGTATTGGCCAGTTTTTTGCGCAATGAGCAAGGTCGTGCCATTGGAGTGACCGGCGTCAATCGCGATATTACTGAACGGCATTGGATGGAAAAAGCGCTGCGGGAAAGCGAAGAACGCTATCGCCGCATCACCAGCGTGGTCTCCGATTACATCTACTCGGCCAAGGTAGATGCCCAAGGACAGTTCTGGCCCGAGTGGGTGGCAGGAGCATTTGATGAAATTAGCGGGTATCGGTTCGATGAATATCTCGCGGCCGGGGGATGGGAATCTCTTCGTCACCCTGATTCCATCCCCCAAGATGAATTGGACCGGCAAGCACTGTTGGAGAATCGGCCTCTTGAAGGGTCCATTCTCAAAATCCGGCGCAAGGATGGCACACTCCGTTGGGTGCGCAATTTTGCTTATCCGGTTTGGAATCAGGAAGAAAATCGCTTGGCGGGCGTGTACGGTGCGGTACAAGATATTACCTTTCAGAAAGAGTATGAAGAACGGCTAAAAACGCTCAATCAAGAACTAGAACGCCGAGTGGCTGAGCGCACACTCAAGTTAGAAAATGCGCTGTCAGAATTGGAATCGTTCAGTTATTCCATTTCGCACGATTTGCGCGCCCCCTTGCGAGCCGTAAATGGGTATGCTGGGATGTTATTAGAGGAGCACAGGCACAATTTTCCGCCCAATGTAATCCGGCAACTGGAAGCGATTAAGGAAAACGGTCAGCGCATGGGGCAATTGGTAGATGGCTTGCTAGAATTTCTGCATAGCGGGCGCGTGCCTATCGAACGTCAGCAAATTCAGCCTGCAGAGATTGTGCAAACCGTTTTAGAGCGAATGAAACCCCAGTTAGAAGGTAGGCAAATCACCGTTCAAGTTGATGCGTTGCCGACTTGCTCAGCCAATGCGATGCTGTTAGAAAAAGTGTATGATGGCTTAATTAGCAATGCGATTAAGTTCACCCGGAATTGCACGCCGGCCATTATCGAAATCGGTGCCTTTGACAAGGAAGGAACACACGTATTCTTTGTGCGTGATAACGGCATCGGATTTGATATGAAATATCACGACAAATTGTTCGGCGTCTTTCAACGCCTGCATCACGTAGATGACTTTGAAGGCGTTGGAGCCAGCTTGGCAATTGTGCAGCGCATTATTAACCGGCATAGTGGGCGCATTTGGGCCGAGGCACAGGTCGAAAAAGGGGCGACTTTCTATTTTACTTTAGGGGAGGGATAAGCACGCAATCGGTGTCTGCCCTGCAGAAGACGCGATGGCTTCTTAGGTGTTGGATTTTATGGCGACTCGACTGAAGCGGCTTCCCAAATCAACAAGGCTTTCTTGCGTGCGCTGCCGTACCGATATTTGCCAAATGTGCCAATTTTATGAATCACGCGATGGCAAGGAATCAGGTAAGCGATTGGATTCTGTCCAACCGCCGCCCCCACGGCGCGCATAGCAGTCGGTTGGCCGAGGGCAATGGCAATCTCTTCGTATGTGGCGGCACTTCCCGCCGGGATTCTCAGCAGGGCTTCCCATACTTTGAGTTGAAAATTCGTACCTTTCAAATGAATAGGCAGCGGGGCAGAGACAGAATCAATGCTAAAAATGGAAGAAAAAATTTGATTGACTTGTTCTGGAGCATGTTCCAGGGTAGCAAGTGGCCATTCGTCCTGCAGCATAGTCAGAGTCAGGTGCGGGTCTTGTTCGACAAAGCCTAAAAAACAAATTCCGCGTGGTGTTAGGCCAATTAAGGCCTGGCCAAAGGGGGTTTCTCCAAAACCATAGGAAATCGTCATGCCCCGTCCTTGGTTGCGTGCTTGGCCAGGGGTTACGGCTTCCGTTGCAATCATTAAATCATGCAACCGACCTGGCCCGGAAAGGCCAACACCATAGGCAGCTTCTAAGACGTTGGTGCGTTGAAGAAGTTCTTTTGCACCTTCTTTGGTCAGGAATTGCAAGAAGCGCTTGGGACTAATACCGGCCCAGCGGGTAAACAAGCGCTGAAAGTGAAATTCGCTCAATCCAACGGCTTGGGCAACTTCGGCTAGTGCAGGTTGGCGGCGATAGTTGGTTTCAAGATATTGTATGGCTTGTTCGACACGCACATAATCCAGGTTCACGAGTGCCTCCATGCCAATATATTACTCCCGTGATGGGATGGCCGCCACCCGATTCTTGCGCTTGTCGCTCAATCGGCTTTTTCGAACACGGCTAAGGAATGTTCGGCACTCACCCACGCCCGCACCCGCGCGCCTACAGGCAATAGGTAAGTGTGTTCCTTGAATGAATGGAGCACATGCCCAGAATCAAGCCGTAAACGATAGAGATTGAATGCGCCCCGAAAGAAACGCGCTGCAACCACGGCATTACCCACTTCATCGGGAACAAAATCAATATCGTCTGCGCGAACGGCAATCTCTACCGGAGTATGTGGACGAAATTTTTGCGGCAAGCGCCCCAGTTCAGTTTCAATTCCTTCAGAAGAGGCCAAGCCGGGTAAAAAATCACTATCCCCCATAAACTCAGCCACAAAACGAGTCGCGGAAGCATGAAAAATTTCCTCGGGCTGGCCAATTTGTTCGATATGCCCATCACGAAAGACAGCCAGCCGATCACCCATAAACAGGGCTTCTTCCTGGTCATGTGTTACGAACAGCACTGTGGCTTGCATGGTTTTGAGAATGGTGCGCACCTGTTCGCGCATTTCCAAGCGTAGGTCAGAATCCAGGCTGCTGAAAGGCTCGTCCATCAGCAAGAGCGCTGGACGCGGCGCCAGCGCTCTTGCCAAGGCCACACGCTGACGTTCACCCCCAGAAAGAGCATGGGGATAGCGGCCTGCAAGCCCTTGCAATCCTACCAATGTAAGCATTTCAGAAACAATCGCTTGAATCGCCGCGCGTGTTCGCCCTTGCAAGCCAAACGCCACATTGTCGAAGACAGTTAGGTGCGGAAAGAGGGCGTGGTCCTGAAAGACCATGCCCACACCGCGTTTCTCTGGCGGAATAAAGACAGTACCTGATGCAACTAACGTGCCATTCAGGTGTATAGAACCACCATCAGGGCGTTCCAAACCGGCAATCAGCCGCAGGGTGGTGGTTTTACCACAGCCACTCGGGCCAACCAAGGCCAAAATTTCACCATTTTTCACGGAGAAGCTTAGATTCTCAACGGCAGGGGCTTTGGTATGGGCAAAACGTTTGGTCAGGTTGTGAATTTGCAGGGTCATCACCATATTTTGATTTGCTTTCGTTGTTTATAAAAATAGCTTGCCGGTGCGAAACAGCACAATGACCGTCATTAAACCAATCACCAAAATGGTGAGAGATGGCAATGCGGCAGCGCTCCACAGCGATTCGGCGGCGGCCATATAGGCCCAAATGGCCAGCGTATCCATGCCAAACGGTCGCAGGAGCAAGGTGGCCGGCAGTTCTTTCAATACATCTACAAAGACCAGCGTCACGCCAGCCAGCAATCCACTGCTGATGAGGGGGATTTGAATGCGCCACAGGATGCGCCCCGTGCCAGCGCCCATCGTGCGGGCTGCTTCAACCAGATTGGGCGTGACTTTCTCTAGGCTGGCATCGGCGCTGCTATAAGCCAGTGAGAGAAAGCGCACCACGTAGGCATAGATTAAGCCCAGTAAAGAGCCGGTCAATAACACCGGTAACATCAGCCAGCGCTCAGCCAGGGAGAGGGTGATGAGAACACCGGTCGCAATCACCGCGCCGGGCATGGCATAGCCGAGCGTTGCCAAGCGGGTGAACAGAGTGCGAAAACGACTGCGCCCAGAGCGGGCATGTTGAGCCAGAATCAGCGCCATACCAACCGCAATCAGTGCAGCGGTCAGCGCCAAGCCAAGCGTGGTGCGCAAGTAACGCACGTAAACCGCATCAAACGTGCCGGGCGTACCTTTGTTCCATTCTTGAGCCACCCACGCAGAAAGTTGCATCAGCGGCAACCCGAGGGCTGCAGCAAACACCAGCAGGCAAAACCCAGCAGCAAGCCAGGCTGGTAGACCATGCAAAGGCACGGCTTCGAGACGGCGATAGGTGCTATTGGCCTGAAAATAACGGGATTGTCCGCGCAGCAGCCTTTCCACCAAAATGACAACCAGTGCCGCAAGCAGTAACAGCGAGGCCAACGCCAATGCCGAGGAACGATCGAGCGCACCTTCCCACAGTCGCACAATGCCTTCGCTGATGGTCGAGACACTGAAAAAACGTACCGCGCCGAAATCCGTCAGCGCTTCGAGCATGGCCAGGGTCATACCAGCCGCTAGAGAGGGACGCGCCAGTGGTAGAACGAGTTTAAAAAACGCCTGAGTGCGCGTATAACCTGACAAGCGTGCAGCCTCGAACGTGCTGGCAGATTGCTCAAGAAACGCGGCGCGCGCTAACAAGTAAACATACGGGTATAAGACCAGGCTCAAAACCAGGATTGCTCCTCCCAACGAGCGAATTTCAGGAAACCAAACCTGGGGGCCAAACCAAGCTCGAAGCACTTTTTGCACTGGGCCGGCAAAATCGAACAAGGCCATATACACATACGCCAGAATGAAAGAGGGCATAGCCAGCGGCCCAATCAACAGCCATTCAAAGACCGATTGACCCGGAAAGCGATACGCTGAAACGAGCCAAGCCAAACTGGTGCCAAGCAGAAACGTCCCCAACCCGACACCAACCGTCAGCAAAGCGGTTGTGCGTATCATTTCAGGCAAACGTGTATTCCAAAGATGTTGCCAGACTTCCCAACGTGGCGTAAGCCATTGCCCGCCTACGATAAGAATCGGCAAAACAATGAGAACCGTGAGTAGAATAGATAGAATGCGCATTCTTATACGTTTTGAGCAGCAGGGACCGCCCAAAGTCGAGCGGTCCCCTCAGTTGTGTTGTTGCAGAGTTTATTTGTACCCAGCGCTTTCAAGCAGTTTCACAGCCGCTTCCTGAAACTCTCCATACGTTGCCAGGGGAATGGGGTTAACTTTGAATTCACCGAACGTTTGCAAAATGGTGTGGATGGGAGCATTGGGATTGACCGGATATTCGAAATTTCCGCCGGGTAAACCGGTGTTATCCGCAGCCTGACCTTGCTCACTCAGCCACTCAATCAGCCGAATGGCATTTTCTCGGTTGCGAGCGGCAGCGGTAACGCCCATGCCAGAGATATTGCGGTGAACGCCTGTTCCGGCCTGATTGGCCCATAGCAAGGCCACTCCAAAATTGGGATTTTCACTTAATTTGCGGGCCAAATAGTAATGATTGGTAATGCCCACGTCACAGCCGCCGGCTTCGATAGTCTCTAGGATACGGGTATCGCTATCAATGTACTGCGGCTCGTTGGCAACCCAGCCTTTAACGATGGCCTGTGTTTCGGCTTCACCCAGTTCAGCAATCATGCTGGCAACCAAGGCAACGGTGTAGATGTGTGTGGCCGGACGCAAGCACAAGCGGTTTTTCCACTTGGGGTCAGCCAGGTCGGCGTAGGTAGAGAGTTCTTCCGGTTTAACAACAGTCGGATTATATACGATAGTGCGCACACGTTGCGTCAGCCCAAACCAGCGGTTTTGCGGGTCGCGCAAGGTTTCAGGAATGTTGCGAAGTAAAATTTCAGATTCAATCGGTTGCAACAAGCCTTTATTGGCTGCGACCACCAAGCCGCCAGCATCAATCGACATGAAAACATCCGCAGGAGTTTGCTGTCCTTCCGCCTCCAGACGCTGCAACAAGGTCTGCACGGAGCCTTGTGAAACCCGCACCTCGATACCGGTTTCCTGCGTAAAGCGCTGTAACACGCCTTCCATCGCCCCATAATGGCGAGCGGAATAGACGTTGACGACTCCTGCGGCGGCGGGCTGCGGAGTGGTCGTAATCACTGCCAAGACGGTTTCCTTAACGGGCTGCGTTTCTTTGACCACAACCGTTTCTTTTATCACTTGTGGTGTGGGAGAGGCACAAGAGCTGAGCAAAAACGCCAACAACACAAGCACATTTAATATGCGGCGAGAGATAAACATTTCTTTAATCTCCTGGTGGTTTTATCAGATATGATATGTTTTTACGACCGGTCGCGCGCGTTAGTATATGCTAAATTTTTAAATTAGCATACACTTAAGTGTCATGAATTTGGATGATTTTTGTCATAAATCTCATAAAAAATACAAAAATACCAACCTGACCTGTTAGAATCAAATAAGAATTGTCTTGATTTTCACAAAGCGCGGTAAAATGCGACTGATTTTATCGCAATTTTGCAGCGGAAAGGATAGGTATTTTTTATGGAAGAACTCTGGAAATCCCGCAAAGTGGTCATTGTGGGCGCAGGCGCAGTCGGCTCGACGTTTGCGTATGCCCTCGCCCAGCGCGGCGTAGCCGATGAAATTTGCCTGACGGATATTAACCGCGATTTTGCCGCCGGGCAGGTGCTAGATTTGGCGCACGGCTTGCCGTTCTACCCGTCGGTGCAGATTCGACTAGGAGAAAACAGCGACTACGCCGATGCCCAAGTGGTGGTGGTGACGGCGGGCGCGAAGCAGGCTCCGGGGGAGTCGCGTCTCAACCTTTTGCAGAAAAATGCCGCCATGGTCGAATCCATCGTGGACGAGTTGGTTTCGCAAAAATCGCCGGCGGTGCTGGTGCTGGCCACCAACCCGGTAGATGTGCTGACTTACGTCGCTCTGAAGCGTTCCGGCTGGCCGAAGGGACGGGTGATTGGCTCCGGCACGGTGTTAGATAGCGCGCGCTTCCGCTATTTGCTCAGCCAGCATTGCAAGGTGGATGTCGGTAACGTCCACGCTTACATTCTCGGCGAACATGGCGACAGCGAGGTAGCGGCTTGGTCTATGACGCATGTGGCTGGCGTGCCGATGGACAAGTATTGCCCGGTATGCGGCAATTGCCGCGATTGGCACGGTCAGCGGGAGCGCATCGTCAAAGAAGTGCGCGATTCGGCTTATCACATCATCAACTACAAAGGCGCGACCTATTTTGGGATTGGCATGTCGTTGACGCGGATTGTGGCAACCATTTTGCAAGACCAGAATAGCGTGCTGACGGTTTCCACCCTGCTGACCGGCGAGTATGGCATTCGGGATGTCTGCCTGGGCATCCCGGCCATTGTGGGAAGTGGCGGTGTCAAGCGGATTGTAGAAACCGAACTGTATCCCGAAGAACTCGCTGCTTTGAAAGATTCTGCGCAAACTCTCAAAAAAAGCATTGCCAGCTTATACCAGGTAGCATAACGATATAATTCCAGCATGGTTGCACTGTTGTTCTATAAACCGTATGGTGTGCTTTCTCAGTTTACTGACGAAGGGACGGGGCATCGTACATTGCGAGAGTATATTTCCGTCCCTAACGTGTATCCCGCCGGTAGATTAGACCGCGATAGCGAAGGGCTACTCTTGCTGACGGATGACGGCCGCTTGGCACACGACTTAACTCACCCACAGCGGCACGTAGAAAAGACCTATTGGGTTCTGGTGGAAGGTGAACCAACGGAAGAGAAACTCACTGCCTTACGACGAGGTGTACCCATCAAGGGAGGCTATCTGACCCAGCCGGCCAAGGTATGCGTCATCTCAGAACCTGCTCTGCCGCCACGCGAGAAACCTGTCACCCCGCATGGGCCAACGGCTTGGCTAGAAATTCGGTTGCGCGAGGGGAAAAAACGGCAAATTCGACACATGACTGCCGCGGTAGGACTGTTTACCCTGCGACTGGTACGAGTTGCCATTGGGCCGCTGAGATTGGAGGGCTTACAACCAGGCGAATGGCGCTTTTTGGAAACAGATGAAGTAAGAATGCTCAGACGAGCGCAAAACCAACGGCAAGGGAAAAATTAGGCGTTTAATCACCGGTGTCGGCGAGCCAATTCATCTAAGATGTCTTGCGGGGTTAGCCCTTTGGCAGCCATCAGGACGAGGACATGGTACGCCAGGTCGGCGATTTCTTCCACTAGACGGGCGTTATCTTGTGCAAGCGCGGCCACGATGGCTTCGGTGGCTTCTTCGCCCACTTTTTGGGCGATACGCGGCAGGCCAGAATCGAAGAGCGAATTGGTATAAGAGCCGGGTTTGGGGTTGTTTTTGCGGTCTAAAATGGTGGTGTACAGGTCGTTGAGGGTCATTTGGTTGTCCAGTTCTCCGGTTGTCCAGTTCTCCGGTTGTCCAGTTGCCTAGTTCGCTAGTGATTGAGATTGCCGGTCGTTGAAGGTCAAAAGTCAAAGGCTGGATGGTAATTTTCAATCTTCGATTTTTGACTAGATTTTGCGATAGAAGCAGGATGTTTCTCCCGTATGGCACGCTGGCCCCGCCGGTTCTACCAGCACCAGCAAGGTATCGCCATCGCAATCGTAGCGGATTTCAACCACCTTTTGGGTGTTGCCGCTGGTACCGCCTTTATGCCACAATTCCCCCCGCGAGCGGCTCCAGAACCAGGTCTCGCCGCTTTCGAGCGTTTTTTGCAGCGATTCGGGGTTCATCCAAGCCACCATCAGCACGTCTTTGGTGGCGGCGTCTTGAATGACGGCGGGGAGCAGGCCGTTGGAGTCAAATTTCAGTTGTCCGGTTATCCGGTTATCCAGTATCTTCATCATTTTGCATTTATCATTCTGACTTTGATTCCCCGCCCCGCCAGGTATTCCTTAATCTGCCCGACGGTGTACTCGCCATAGTGCAGCATGGAGGCCACCAGCGCGGCGTCGGCTTTGCCTTCGGTCAGCACATCGTACAGGTGTTCGGGCTTGCCACCACCGCCAGATGCAATGACCGGCACAGAGACGGCTTCGGCAATCCGGCGCGTCAGGGTGAGTTCGTAGCCTGCTTGCGTGCCGTCGGCGTCAATGGAGTTGACGACGATTTCACCGGCACCCAGGTCTTCGCCGCGCTTGGCCCATTCGATGGCGTCCAGGCCCATACGGGTACGCCCACCGTTAATGACGATTTCGTATCCGCTGGGGATGGCGGCAGAGGGCGGGACGCGCAGCACGTCCATCGAAAGCACAACCGCTTGCGCCCCAAAGGCCTTGGAGGCTTCGGCAATCAGGCGCGGATTTTTGACCGCCGCCGAGTTGACGTTGACTTTTTCGGCCCCGGCGAGTAGGACGCGGCTGCAATCTTCCACCGTGCGCAGGCCGCCACCCACCGAAAAGGGGATGAAGACCTGCTCGGCCACGCGGCTGACCACATCCAGCATGATGCCGCGATTCTCGCTGGAGGCGGTGATGTCGTAAAAGACCAGTTCGTCCAGGCCTTGTTCGTAATATTCGCGGGCTTTCGCCACTGGGTTGCCGATGTCACGGGTATCTACAAATTTGACCGATTTGGCAAGTTTGCCATCGCGCACGTCGAGGCAGGAGATGATGCGTTTTGAGAGCATAGAACCATCTTTCTGGTAATTGGTAAGTGGTAAATGGTAATTCCCAATCGCCAATTACCATTTACTGAAGTTTTCAAGAACCCGCAGCCCCACCGCGCCGCTCTTTTCGGTGTGAAACTGCACGGCAAATAGGTTGTCTTTGCCAATGGCGACCGGGAATTCGCCGCCGTAGTCGCTGACGGCGTAGATTTGGCCCAGGTCGGCGGGCTGGGGGTAGTAGGAGTGGACGAAGTAGAATTCGTCACCAGGACGCAAATGCGCCAGCAGGGGGTGCGGACGGATGACAGTCACGGCGTTCCAGCCCATGTGGGGAATTTTCAACGGATTTGGAAGCGGATAAGCGGATGGGGCAACGGATTTGGAAACGGATGAAGCGGATGGGGCAGCGGATTTGGAAACGGATGAAGCGGATGGGGCAGCGGATTTGGAAACGGATGAAGCGGATGAGGCAACGGATGGAGAAACGGATGAAGCGGATGGGGCAACGGATGAGGCAACGGATGGGGCAACGGATTTGGAAACGGATGAAGCGGATGGGGCAGCGGATTTGGAAACGGATGAAGCGGATGAGGCAACGGATGGAGAAACGGATGAAGCGGATGGGACAACGGATGAGGCAACGGATGGGGCAACGGATTTGGAAACGGATGAAGCGGATGGGGCAACGGATGGGGAAACGGATGAAGCGGATGAGAAAAAGCGGATGGTTCTACCGGGGAGCAGACCCAAGCATTCGGTGTCATCTTCTTCGGAATGTTCTAAGATGATTTGGCAGCCGATGCAGATGCCCAGGATGGGCGTGCCTTTGGCAAAAGACTCTTTCAGGGCCGCATCCAGCCCGCGCTCGCGCAGGACGCTCATGGCCGCGCCAGCGGCGCCCACTCCAGGGAAGATGATTTTTTCGGCGCGGCGAACGACATCTGGGTCAGCAGTGATTTGGCTGGGGATGCCAAGGTGCGTGAGCGCCCGTCGGACGGAGGTCAGGTTTCCAGCTTTGTAATCTACCAACGTAATCATATTATTCGGTTCTCCCGTTTTCTAGTTTCAGGCATTCTGCAAGCGTAATTTTGCCCTCATACAGCGCCCGCCCAATGACGACGCCCGCCAGCCCGGCCTGTTTGACGCGGAGGACATCTTCCATGCTGGAGACGCCGCCCGAAGCGACGACCTTCAGGCCGGTGGCGGTTTGCAATGCAACCGCAGATTCCACGCTGACGCCGCTGCCAACCCCATCGCGGCGGACATCGGTCAGGACGCACCATTCCAGCCCTTGCGCTTTGAAGCGCCGCCCGGCTTCGAGCAGGGTCAGGGGGGTGGATTCCTGCCAGCCGCGCACCATCACCAGGCCGTCGCGCACGCCAATATCGGCGGCAATCCGTTGCGGGCCGTAGCGGGCAATTGCCCAATCCACCAGCGCGGGGTTTTGGATGGCGGCGGTGCCGAGGAAAACGCGTTCCACACCCATTTCGAGCGGGGTTCTGACGGATTCTTCATCCCGAAGGCCACCGCCGAATTCGACTTTCAGGCCGACGGTGAGAATCGCTTGCAAGGCGTTGAGGTTGGCCTGGGCGTCTTCGCCAAAGGCGCCGCTCAGGTTGATGACGTGAACCCAGGCCGCGCCTTGGTCTTTGAATTTCTGCGCCTGGGCGCGAGGGTCATCGCCGTATTCAGTCTGGCGGTTGGGGTCGCCCTGGGCCAGGCGGACGATTTTGCCGTTGCGTAAGTCTATTGCTGGGAAGATGATGAAGTCATTCATATAGTTGTGCGGTTTTTCGGTTGACCAGTTATCCAGTTTGACGGGGAACTGGATAACCAGTTAACGGGTCAACGTTCCCTTTGTCGAAGGCACAGTTTGTCGTCTGCCGTCCAGGGTCGTGGCCGTATCGAGGGCGCGGGCCAGGGCTTTGAAGAGGGCTTCGGCTTTGTGGTGGTCGTCGCGCCCGTAGAGGATTCTCGCGTGCAGGTTGCAGCGGGCGGTGACGGCGAAGCTTTCAAAAAAGTGCGGGAACAGGCTGGTAGGAATGCCGCCGACCGGGGACTGTCCCCATTCGGCGTCAATCACGCTGTAGGGACGCCCCGAAAGGTCGAGGGCGACAAAGGCCAGGGTCTCGTCCATGGGGGCGTAGAAACTCGCCATGCGGACAATGCCCTTGCGGTCGCCGAGGGCCTGGTCGAAGGCCGCGCCGAGGACGAGGGCCACGTCTTCGACGGTGTGGTGAACGTCAATGTGCAGGTCGCCGCTGGCTTTTACCGTCAGGTCGAAGAGGCCATGCACGGCCAGGTGGGTGAGCATGTGGTCAAGGAAGCCGATTCCGGTGGCGATGTTGTGCAGGCCGGAGCCATCCAGATTCAATTCGATGGTGATTTGCGTTTCGTTGGTGTTTCGTTCGATTTTGGCGGTGCGCATAATTCTCCATTTGGTGATTTGTGATTTGGTGATTGAAACTCAATGACCAAATCACCAAATCGCTAAATCGCGTAATGCACCCAATAGTTTGTCTGTCTGCTCTGGTTTGCCAACGCTGATGCGGATGCAGTCTGTCAGGCCGGGTTTGTTGAAGTAGCGGATGAAGATGCCGTGTTTTTGGGCCAAATCGGCTTTGAGTTCGGCAGCATTCACCGGCGGCGAGACGCGGCACAGGATGAAGTTGGCGCTGGAGGGGTAGGGCGAAAGCCACGGGATGCGGGCGAGGCTCTGGAACAGGCGCTCTCTTTCCGTCACGAGCGTTCTGACCGTCCAATCGAGATACTCTGGGTCTTCGAGCGAGGCAATCGCGGCGGCGCTGGCGGCCACGTTGACGTTGTAGGGCTGTTTGGCCTTCCACAGGGTGGGCATGAGCCAGGTCGGGAAGGCGCCGTATCCCACGCGCAATCCGGCGAGACCGGCAAGTTTGCTGAAGGTGCGCAGGACGATGAGGTTGTTGGCCATTGGTACGTTGCTAATTTGGGAGGGGACGCCAGCAAATTCAATGTAGGCTTCGTCGAGGACTATCAGGCAGGGTAAGGCCAGTAGTTTTTGCAAGACCGGCGGCGGGAGGAGCGAGCCATCGGGGTTGTTGGGCGAGGACAGGAAGATGATTTTGGGCCGGTGCTGCTCGAAGGCGGTCAGAATCCCTTCCACATCCACCGAAAAATCGGCTTTGCGCGGCACGTTGACCACGCGGGCGTTGTTCAGGTCAGCGTCGAAGGCGTACATGCCGAAGGTGGGCGGGCAGTTGAGGATGCAATCGCCCGGCGAAAGCACAACGCGCATTATCAGGTCAATCAGTTCATCGGCGCCGGCTCCGGCCAGCAGGTTTTCGGCAGGGACGCCGGTGAAGCGGCTGAGGGCAGCGCGCAGGACGCGGCTTTCGGGGTCGGGGTAGATGTGTCCGTAGGCCAGGTTGGCCAGGGCTTGGCGGGCGCGCGGTGACATGCCGTAGGGGTTCTCGTTGGCGTCGAGTTTGATGATGTCTTCCGGTTTGCGCCCCACCCGCGCCGAAAGCACCTCGAACGGTTCGATGGGCGTGTAGGGCGGCAGGGAGGTGATGTGGGAGGGAAGTTCCATAGGGGGTACGGTTTTGCAGTTGTTCAGGTTTCCGGTTGTTCGGTTTTCCGGTTGTTCGGTTTTCCGGTTATCCGGTTATCCGGTTACGCGATTTTGCGGTTTGGTGAAGGTCAAACGTCGAAAGGTGCTTGACGACCTTTGACTTATGCTCTGAAGTCCGCCGATCGGGCGTGGGCTTCTAGGCTTTCGGCGCGGGCGATGATGGCGGCAAGCGGGGCGATTTGGGCGGTGGTGGCCGGGTTGAGCGCCACCAGGCTGATGATGTGAACAAAATCCCAAACGTTGAGCGGGGAGGCAAAGCGCGCGCTGCCGCCGGTGGGCATGACGTGACTCGGCCCGGCAATGTAATCGCCGAGCACCTCGAAGGAGTGTTCGCCCATGAAGATGCCACCCGCGTTGGTGATTTTCTCGCTCAGCGCCCAGGGGTCGCGCACGGCCAGGCACAGGTGTTCGGGGGCATAGAGATTGTTCAGCGCGGCGGCTTCGTCCAGGTCGCGGGTGATGACAATGCCGCTCTGGCCAGGCAGGGATTGGGCCAGGATGTCGGCGCGGGGCAGGGTTTCCATCTGTCGGGCAACTTCGATTTGGACGGCTTCGGCCAGCGCGCGCGAGGGGGTGAGCAGGATGGCGGAGGCCAGCACGTCGTGTTCGGCTTGCGCCAGCAGGTCGGCGGCCACCCAGGCGGGTTTGGCCGAGTCATCGGCGATGACGACGGTTTCGGTGGGGCCGGCCAGGCCGTCTATGCCGACCGCGCCAAAGACCTGGCGCTTGGCGAGGGTGACGAACAAGTTGCCGGGGCCAAAGATTTTGTCAACGGGTTGAACGGATTCCGTGCCGTAGGCCAGCGCGGCGATGGCCTGTGCGCCGCCCAGGGCGTAAACTTCGCTGACGCCGCACAGAGCGCAAGCAGCGAGGATGACGGGAGAAACCGATTGGTAATTGGTCATTGGCAAATTGGTAGTTTGGCGCAGCGGAGGAGTCACGACCACAATGTCTTTAACGCCCGCGACTTGCGCCGGGATGGCCGACATCAGCACCGAGGAGGGCAGCGGGGCGGTGCCGCCGGGGACGTACAGGCCGACCCGGCTGTGCGGGCGGATGAACTGTCCCAGCGTGCCGCCCAGGTCGTTGGTGAACCAACTGGTGAGCGGCTGGCGGCGGTGAAATTCACGAATGCGTTCAGCGGCGTGTTCGAGCGCGGCGCGCACTTGGGGGTCGAGGGCTTCTAGGGCGGCAGAGAGGGCTTCGGCGGGGACACGAATCGGCGCGTCGGCGGGGAAGCCGTCCAGTTTGGCGCTCCACTCGTAGAGGGCGGCGTCACCTCGATTGCGGACATCCCGTAAAATGCGGCGCACGGCTTCTTCGGCAGAAATCCGCTCACCAAAGGTGGCTGCGATGCGGTCTAAAACCACCGGAGGGACGCTGGTTTCATCGGGCGGGATTCTTTTGAGGATGGATTTTTTTGCAGTTTCAACATCATAGATTTTAATCATGGCTGTTTTCCTTTTTAGCACACGGATTTGACGGAAAAACACGGATTGTTCTAAGTTTTATGCGCGTAAATCCGCGCGTTCCGTGTCCTAGGGGTTTTATCGCAATGCTTCGAGCATGGCCTTGTAGCGCGGCGGCTCTTCTTCAAAAATATAGGTGACGGGCGCAACGACGACCCCGCTGCCGCCGATGGCGCGCAGTTCGTTGATGGCGGCGAACAATTCATCGCGGTGAACCACGATGTGCAGGGCATACCAGTTGGGGTCGCCGTCCTGGTGGATGATACGGCTGATGGTGGGGCCATTCAACCCGCCAATTGTCTTTTGGGAAAAGACGCGCGCGGCAATCGCCGCTTCGCTTTCGCCGCGCATGTTGGCGAAAATGGAGACGTTGTTCTGGGCGCGCTGATGGGCTTCGATGAACTCCAGCAGGTGACGTGCGACCGCCAGAGCGGCAGGGTTTGCTTGCAGAACGGCGCGGTTGGCAATCAGGCAGGCTTGCGAGGCCAGAATTTGCCCATCGGCCAGGGTTTTCAGGCGGTTATCGCGCAGGGTTTGGCCGCTGGAGACCAGGTCGGTAATCAGGTCGGCGTACCCGATGGTGGGGGCAATCTCCAGCGTGCCTTCGGCTTCGATAAAGACGACTTCCGACAGTCCGTGCCGTGCAAAGAAGGGTGCGGCGGCGTTGGGGAACTTGGTCGCCACCCGCAGCGGACGGCCGGCTTCGGCCTGCTTCCGTTTCAGGTCATCCATCACGTTCACGTCGTTCCAGGCTTCGGGGACGATGACGTTCAGGGTACACGCCCCAAAGCCAAGCGCGGTGTGAATCGGCAGAATCGCCCCGTTGGGGCCGCCGTGTTCGGTCAGCACATCCAACCCGGTGATGCCGAAATCCACCGAGCCGTTGCGCACCGAAATCACGATGTCGGTGGGGCGCTGGAACAGGACGCTGACCCCCGGCAAGGCGGGGATAGACGCTTCGTACTGGCGCGGGTTGGGCTTGTAAATGCTGAAGCCGCACTCCTTAAGGAAGGCGACAGATTCATCGGCCAAGCGGCCTTTGGAGGGGAGAGAGAGGCGGATGGGACGGGACATGAGACCTCGCGGGATAAACAAAAACCCCCGGTCACTGACCGAGGGCTGGTTAGGTGGGTTAGTAAGCGAAACTAACCTGCGCTCTGGTCAGGCAGGGGGAAAAGCAGGTGATGATGGTGCAGGGCTAAGGTTAGTTTCATCTTGGGGATGATTGTACTCGCGCAGGGAAAATTCGTCAACTGCGTCGTCAGACAAATTGATAAAAGGATAAACCGGTCTTGTCTTTGCACATTAAATCCATTATACTGGACAAAAATCCAGAAAAAAGGATTTTTTGTGTCAACAGAATCTGAACTCTCCTCGGTTGAACGCGCGTTGTTGTTGCTCGAAATTTTGCTGGAGCAACCCGAAGGCGCGGATATTTCTGAGATGCTGACGCGCATTGAAATTTCGCGCAGTTCGTTGTTTGTCTTGCTCAACACGCTCAAAACACTAGGGTATGTTGGACAAGCGGAAAAGCGCGGGCGCTATCACGCCGGTCCGCGCCTGTTGGCCTGGCGCAACGGCAATGTGCTTTTCCCCAAGTTACAAGCTGCCTTTTATCAGGAAGCCTCGACTCTTGAATTGCCAGAAACGCTGGCGCTTGCCCTGCCGTTTTCGACAGGTGCTTTACTGGTGGCACAAGTTGAAGGAAAGGCGCAAGTGCGCAGTGTTTTCACAGCAGCCAGACGTTTCACCACCGAAAGTGCCCCGGCGTTAGTGCTTATGCCGTCCCCACCGCCCAGGGTGTTGCAAACCGGTTATGCCATGAGCAATGAGATAGAAAGCACAGAACTGGCACTTCCCATTTGTCGGGATGGCCAAACCCCCTCGGCCGCTCTGGTCCTGAGTGTGCCTTCCTTTCGTTGGAGCAGTGAACGGCTAAACGACTACCTTCCGATCCTGCGCGAGTTGGCCGCACGGCTTTCCTATCGGCTAGGTGCACTCCGTTATACACCCTGGAAAAACCCAACGCTCGAATCCCCCATTCAGCGCCGCGCGCTGGATGACGCCCAAATCACCGCTTTCCTAGGCGGGCCTTGGATCGCCCGCTTGGCTTGTTTGCGTCCCGATGGTACGCCACATGTCGTCCCGGTCTGGCAAGAATGGGATGGCCAATATTTTTACATCACCGCCTGGCAAGGCTCATTATGGGCTGAATATGTGCGCTCTAATCCGAGCGTTTCGCTCACAGTGGATGAACCCTGGCCACCCTTAAGACGCGTGTTGGTACGCGGGATTGCCCAGTCACTCTCAAAAGCAGAAGTTCCCCATCTATTACGCCGTTTACAGCGGCGCTACTTGGGACAACATAGCCCGTTGCCGGAGGTCGAATGGCAGGCCTTTCGTATCACGCCCGATTGGCTGAGCGCCTCGCAAGGCCTGGCCTAAATCCCCTGCGCCTTGCATCTCACAACCGTTCCTTGTTCTGGGCCTTGCTGATGTTCGTGGGGTTATTTGCTGGCTGGGAAGGCATAGTCAGATACTATGATATACCAGCCTACCTTTTACCGGCCCCATCGCGCATTCTACACACCTTTTGGCAGAACCCTGTCTATTTCGTTTCTGCATTGCTAATCACACTCGGTGAAGCGCTCGGTGGGTTATTGCTAGGTAGCCTAGTCGGCATTTTAGTTGCCGGCTTGGTCAGTCTGCATCCTAACTTAGAACGGGGTGTCATGACACTTGCCATCTTGGTCAAATCCACCCCACTGGCAGCCATTGCCCCATTACTCACCATTTGGCTTGGGTTTGGAGTCCTGCCCAAAATCATCATCACCGCTTTGCTCACCTTTTTTCCCACGCTGGTAAACGTTTTGGTCGGTTTGCAAAGCGCTGAACGTGACATGCTTGATTTGTTGCACGTTCAACGTGCCAATCGGTGGCAGATTCTCGTTCACTTGAGAGTTTGGCTCGCCCTACCCTACTTATTTGCTGCCTTGCGGGTCACTGCCCCCCTCTCATTGGTCGGCGCAGTGATTGCCGAATGGACCGGAGCCTCGAGCGGGTTAGGACGTGTCATGTGGCTAGCCTACAGTAATCTCAACCTGCCGCCCATGTTTGCTGCCATCTTCATTTTGTCTCTGTCAGGTATGGCCTTTTACGGGGTGATTGTCTGGCTAGAACGTAAAGCCATTCACTGGAAACGTTAACCCGCCTTTCTGATTCCTAATCACAATCTATCATCGAAGGAGTTTTCGCCCAATGAACAAGCACCTAACTGCCCTATTTGCCTGTCTCCTGCTGTTGTTGAGCGCGTGTGCTTCTCCCCTCCCCCCCGCGCCTGTTACACCTGCCGTATCAAATCTAACGCCCCTAACCTTTATGGCCGGTTACAAACCGCAAGCCAATTTACCCTTTGTGGGTGCCTATATAGCCAAAGAAAAAGGGTATTTCGCCGAAAACGGATTAGATGTAACGATTGAACATTCGCCGGGGCGAGGCGAGCATGTGCAATTACTTGTCGCAGGCACCATCCAAGTGACCACTATGGATGCCGCCACCGTTCTTCAACGCCGCGCCGAACCAGGCCTGCCGGTGGTTTCGATTGCACTCATCGGCCAAAAGGGTCAGCAGGCGTTTGCCGCGCTGAAAGATTCCGGCCTGACCAGCCCGAAAGACTGGGAAGGCAAAACGGTAGGCTATAAAGGCACGCCCCCGCCAGATTTATACGCCTTGCTGGCCGCTGCTGGAGCCGATGTGAACAAAGTCAACCTGGTGAATGTGGGCTTCGACCCGCGCGCGCTTTCCGAAAAACAAGTAGACGTGTACCCCTTGTTTAAGTCAAACGAACCGTACTTATTAGGGAAATGGGGCTACGAACTCACCCTGTGGGATGCAGCCGACTACGGTGTACCCACACTTGGGCTTGCTTACGTCACCAGTGAAACCTATCTCTCTCAGAATCGCGAAGCGCTTATCCAGTTCTTGCGTGCTGTGCTAAAAGGCATTGCTTACGCCCAGAGCAATCCAAACGAAGCCGTTGAAATTGTGATGAAATACGCCGGTCCCGAAACTGACCCTGCGCACATGCAGTACATGCTAGAAACCGAACTGCGCGATGCGCAAAGCGAACAAGGCTTCGGCTGGCAGAGCCTAGAACAATGGCAAGCGCTCGCCGATATGCTGATAGAGTACAACGCCCTACCCGCCGGTGTCAATGTGCAGGCAGCGTTCGACAAAACAATTTGGGAGCAAGCAACAACCAACCCGTAAATGCAAGCAGGGCGAGATTGACTCTTGCCCTGCATTTTTATAACTGTGCGCGCAATTTTGCAGCGGTTTCCTGATAGAGTGCGAGTTTATCGCGCTCTTTTTGTACCACCTGGGGTGGCGCCTTGCTAGCAAAGTCAGATGCCAAGAGCTTCTCTAAACGGGCAATTTGCGCTTCAGCATCGGCTAATTCCTTCCTCAAGCGAGCGCGTTCTTCGTCCAGGTCCACCATTTCAGCCAACGGCAAATAAACTTCGAGCGGCCCGGCAACCAAAGCAATCTGACCCTCTGGCTTTTCGGCTAGTTCTGTATAGACGGTGATACGAGCCTCATCCAATCCGGCCAAAACCGCCAAATCGCGTCTCAAACTCTGGTACAGGCCTTGACGTTCTTTGCCTTCGACCACAATCGCAGCCAGTTTCAAGCCGGGTTTAACATTCTTCTCCGCGCGCAAATTACGGATAGCGCGTACAACCTCCTGAAAGAGAGCAAACTCGCGCAGGTTTTCTTCTTCCCAGCCTTCATCACGCATGGGTTCAGGCCAGCGAGCAATCATCAACACGTCAGACCATTGGCCATCCTGGGGTTTAAAATAGGTCGAATGTTCATGACAAGCCTTTTTAAGATGCCCATAGATTTCTTCGGTCACGAAGGGAATAAACGGATGCAGCAAACGCAGGGTGGTCTCGAAAACGCGCACCAGCAGGTCTGCCGTATAGAAGGCGCGGTCGCCGCCTTCCGCAATCTGTAACTTCGCAATTTCCAAATACCAGTCGGCAAAATCGTTCCAGAAGAAATCATAGAGCATTTGCCCAGCCTGACCATACTGGAAGGTTTGAAACAGACGCTCTACATCACGGGTTAGGGCTTTTAAGCGGGCAAAGATAAAAGCATCTGCCAGCGTCCACTTCGGTTCGGGTGAGACGGGTGCAATAGGAGCCTTCTGGAGCAAACCAATCACCAGGCGCGCCGCGTTCCACAACTTATTGGCAAAGTTACGGTTGGCTTCCACCTTTTTTAGTGAGAGATTGGTATCTTTACCGGGCGTCGAACCAACCAAGAGGGTAAAACGCAAAGCATCCGTCCCCAAGTCATCCATCACAATCAACGGGTCAATCACATTCCCCTTGGTTTTAGACATCTTCTGCCCATGCTCATCGCGGATGAGACCATGCAAATAGACCGTATGAAAAGGAGCCTGACCGGTAAACTCCAGGCCGCTCATAATCATACGCGCCACCCAGAAAAACAAAATGTCGTAACCGGTCTCCATGTACGAAGTCGGGTAGAAATAGCGCAGGTCGGGCGTATCATCGGGCCAACCCAGCGTGCTAAACGGCCACAGACCGCTGGAGAACCAGGTGTCCAGCACGTCCGGGTCCTGTTCGATGCGGGTCGAACCACAGTGAGCGCAGGCAGAAGGGTCTTCACGAGCACAGGTTTCCTTGCCGCAATCCGCACAATACCAGACCGGGATGCGGTGTCCCCACCACAGTTGGCGGCTGATACACCAATCTTGGATGTTTTCAAGCCAGTTGAAATAAACCTTCTCAAAATGCTCTGGAACGATTTTGATGTCACCTTTCTTGACAGCAGCCAACGCCTTTTGGGCTAAAGGAGCAATTTTGACAAACCATTGTTCCGAAATCATGGGCTCAACAATTTCGCCACCCCGTTGCGAGCGAGGCACATTAAGGGTATAAGGCTCTTCTCGAATCACCAACCCGGCGGCTTTCATATCGGCCCACAATTGTTTACGACATTCAAAACGGTCCAAACCCACATACGGGCCGCCATTTTCGTTGATGCGCGCTTCTTTGTCCAACACGGAGATGACCGGTAAGCCATGCCGATGACCAATTTCGTAGTCGTGCGGGTCGTGCCCAGGGGTGATTTTGAGCGCACCAGTACCAAAGTCGCGCGCCACATATTCATCGGCAATCACCGGGATCTCACGTCCCAAAATTGGAACTATCACCTTCTTACCGATATACTTTTGATAGCGCTCATCCTCGGGATGAACAGCCACCGCCGTATCGCCAAGAATCGTCTCCGGCCGGGTAGTGGCCACGGGGATATATTCGCCCTCCCCGCCGGAGAGCATGTATTTGAAATAATACAGCGTACCGGGCTCTTCTGAATATTCCACCTCCAGGTCGCTGACGGCGGTCTTCAGGCCGGGACTCCAGTTAATTAGGCGCGGCCCGCGATAGATAAGACCTTTTTCGTACAGGCGCACAAACGCCTCGCGCACCGCCTTAGAAAGGCCCGGGTCCATCGTGAACCGTTCACGTGTCCAGTCACACGAAGCCCCCAGTCGGCGAATCTGACGGGTAATCAAGCCGCCGTATTTTTCCTTCCAGGCCCAGGTGCGCTCCAAAAATTTCTCTCGCCCGAGTTTCTCACGAGAGAGGCCCTCTTTTTCAAGGGCGCGCTCCACCATCAATTGAGTGGCAATACCAGCGTGATCAGTGCCAGGAACCCATAGCGTGGAATAACCTTTCATGCGATGATAGCGAATCATCAAATCTTCCATGCTGACGAACATGGCATGTCCCAGATGCAACTCACCGGTAACGTTGGGGGGTGGGATAGAGATAACGAAAGGCTTCACATTCGGGTCGAAGTTGGGTTTATTGGGATCGTTATGCGGTTGAAAATAACCGCCCGCTTCCCACATGGCATAAATGCGTTGCTCGGTAGATTTGAAATCATAGGTTTTCGGAAGTTCGTGAGTCATTCACACTGTCCTTTCGCAGATATATAAAGTTCCAGCCTTCCCTATAAACCAGCAACCCGTAGGTTGGGAGAAAACTATTCTGGGAGGCAAAGTAATCTATCAGAGGACAAACCACAGCCAGTCTTATATCAACCAAAAAACGCTTCGTCCTCCGGTTGAGGACGAAGCGCCATGCTCCGCGGTACCACCTCAATTCGTCTGGTGAATCTGCAAGAAGATACCAGACGCTCTCCTGGCGGACGCACTCATCCGCCGACGCGCTAACGGGCGCACCCGTGCCGTTCTACTCACCGCTTGGGCTTTCTTCGGCAAATACACCAGGCGACGTTCAGCGAGGGGTTGACTGTGGCGGCTTCCAGCCTATGGCCAGCCTTCTCTATCAGCGTTCCAGTCGCTTACTCCTCCTGGATAAAACAATTATACATCAAAATCTAGAGCACAAGAACCATAAGCTCACTTGCTCACATGTGCCAAGCGTGGGTCGAGGGCATCTCGCAAACCATCGCCCAGCAAATTGAAAGCCAACACCGTGAGCATAATGGCGAAACCGGGGAAAAAGACCAAATGGGGTGCGGTGAAAACTTGGTTACGCTCTGCACCCAGCATCGAACCCCATTCGGGGGTTGGCGGCTGCGCGCCCAAACCCAGAAACGAAAGCGCGGCAGCATCCAGAATGGCTGTCGCAATTCCGAGCGTCCCCTGCACAATGAGAGGCGTTAGAGCATTCGGAAGAATGCGCCCAAACAAAATCTGTACCGTATTGCCCCCTAAGGCACGGCTAGCAGAAACATAATCCATTTCGCGGATAGATAACACACTGGCGCGTACCACACGCGCATAGGCGGGTATCGAGACAATGCCAATGGCCAACAGCGCGTTGATTAGCCCAGGTCCCAAAACGGTCACAATGGCAATCGCCAACAGCAACGAAGGGAAAGCCAGTAACACATCCATGACGCGCATAATGGCGTTATCAATCCATCCACCAAAATAACCACCGAAAGCCCCCAAAATCGTACCGACCACAATGGCAAACGTCACGGTAGAAAAACCAACAATTAGACTGAGACGCGTGCCATAGAGCAAACGGCTAAACTGGTCGCGTCCATTACCATCAATCCCCATCAGGTGCTGCGGCTGCTCTTTGGGGCATCCCAACAAATGAATGCACGGCGCCTGACGCATCTTGACGTTTTCGACCCCAATCAAAACTTGCAAAGGGTCATACGGAGCAATCCAAGGCGCCGTGAGTGCAATCAGAATCAATACCAGGATAATTCCCAAACCGACCAGAGAGGACTTACGGCGAAACAGGCGTCTCCACGTAATGCGCCACAGGCTAACCGAATCGAGAGAAACGGCTTCAGCGTCCAATCTTACAACGTTCGAGGAGGGAGGCAAGGTCTGGTTAGTCATGGCTAATTTAGGCGAATCCGTGGGTCAATATAAGCGTAAGAAATATCTACAATCAGATTAAGAACGACGAAAAAAATAGCAATTACCACCGTAAAACCTTGCACAACGGCATAATCGCGCGCGGTAATGGCATCATAAAGAATACGCCCCACCCCTGAAAGACCAAAAATCGTTTCCGTCAGAACCGCTCCACCGAGCAACGTTCCCAAGGAAAGCCCCAACACAGTCACAATCGGCAACAACGCATTACGAAAAGCATGATTTAAGATGACTTCGCGATAGCGAACCCCCTTAGCACGCGCTGTACGAATGTAATCCTGCCCCAACACTTCCAGCATAGAAGAACGGGTCATACGGGCAATCAAAGCCATCGGAATCGTTCCCAAAGCCAAAGCCGGCAAAATCAAATGGCGAATCGCATCGCGTAACAGCGCCCAGTTCCCTGTCAGTAGCGCATTAAGAATATTCAACCGCGCTAGAAATTCGCCTAAAGCCCGCCAAAAACCACTTTCAGGCAGGGTTAAACTCCACACTTCGTAAAAGGGGGTCGTGTCCATGCCTGCACTGACCCGGCCCGAAGGAGGTAGCCAAAATGGAGTATCTTTCAACAACAAGGAAAAAACATACGCCAGCATCAACCCCAACCAAAACACCGGCATCGAAACGCCAATATTCGCCCACACCATAGTCAGCACATCAATCCAAGAATTGTGGCGAATCGCCGAGATAATTCCTAAGGGAATGCCAACCACAATACTTACAAATAGAGCAGAAAAACTTAGTTCAACGGTTGTCGGCAAGCGCTCCACCAGCAAACGGGTCACAGGCTGGCTAAAGCGAATAGAATTGCCAAAATCTCCGCGTGCCACATCTCGAATATAAAACAAAAACTGCTCATGAATGGGTCTATCTAACCCTTTTTCACGCATAAAACGGTCACACACCTCCTGAGTAGCCTTTTCGCCAAGCAAAGCCCGACAAGGATCGCCGGGAATCATGCGCGCCAAGGCAAAAGTGACCAATAAAATACCAAGCAAAACAGGCACAGCAGCAAACAAACGACGCGCGATATATTGAAGCATCATGGGCAGGCAATTCCTTGTGTGAATACGGGATGACGGTTCAATACCCGTCATCCCGTATGGTTTATACAAGACGAGGGAGAACGATTATTTCGCGGGCTTCTTCATCAGACCCCAGAGATAATCATAATACTCCCAAACGCCGGTGTTGCCAGCATGGGTCGGCGAGGCAATATTCAGGCCCATGTTGAATGTAGCCACCACATCGGCAGAGGTGAAGTCAGTACCATCGTGGAACTTAACGCCCTTGCGCAAGGTACAGGTCCAGACCGTCAAATCGGCATTCGGCTCACACGATTCGGCCAAAACGGGCACAACTGCCGTGCCGTTGACCTCATACCCATACAAGGCTTCCATGACCTGGTCACAAGCGCGCAGCGATTCGCCATCGGTTTCATCGGCGCAGAACAAACTAATCGGTTCGGCATTTTGCATAAAGACGAACACATCGCGCCCACCGGGGTCAGAAACAGCAAACTGCTCATTGGTCAGTGGGCTGGCTTGCGGGTTTGTGACATCAGCACGATAAGCGGTACCCGAGCCGCCATGCGCCACCGGCACCATTGGCACCAAGTCACGAATGGCATTGTTAGCAGCCACATAGAAAGGCTCAGCCTCTTTGGGGTCGGCAACTTGAGCGCCTTTCACCAACTGTTCATAAATCTCCGGGAAAGGATTGCCAAACTGCGGGTTCGAGGCGCCAAAATGGAAATCCAGGAAGTTGGTAATATGCGGATAATCGGCACCCCAACCCAAAAAGTACAGACCATCCAGTTTGCCGGTGGTAGAAGCCTCAATGAACGCACCAGATTCCATCACCACGATCTCAGCCTCAATGTTCAGATTTTGCTTGAGTTGTGCCTGAACATCTTGTGCCACGTTAGCAACCTGGGGCAAATAACCGCGCACCACATCGCGATAATACAACTTGGTCTTGAAACCATTCGGGAACCCGGCCTCGGCCAGCAATTTGCGGCCTTCTTCGGGGTTGAACTCATACCAAGCATCCCCCACGCAGCCATTCGGAATGGAACAAGGAGTAAAATGCGAGGCGACTTCCGAACCGGCCGGATAAAAATTATCCACAATCCGCTGGCGGTCAATACCATACGCAATCGCCTTGCGCACGCGCACATCATCCCAAGGCTTAAAGGTATTGGTCATGCCAATGTAGAAAATATTGAGCGCTGGGCGTTCTACCAAGACCAGATTCGGGTCATTGCGCACCACTTCAAAATCCGAGGGACCGACGTTATCAATGCCATCCACTGTACCAGATTGCAGTTCCAGCAGACGAGCAGCGGCTTCCGATTGCCAGCGGATAACTAGGGTCTGCGCAAAAGGCTGCTCTCCCCAATAATTCTCAAAAGCGGTGAAATTCACACTTTCTCCGCGTTTCCATTGGGAAATCTTATAAGGCCCTGTGCCAATCGGCTTTTCCAGGCCTTCACTCGTACGTTTTCCATCTGCAGCCGTGCGTTCGAGCCATTCCGAGGGATAAATGGCAAACGGAGAGAAAGCAATCTTAGAGAGAAACGCCGGGTCGGGGCGGCAAAGAGTAAACTTGACGGTGTAATCATCCACCGCCTCAATCGCCTGGAAAAGACCAGCGTAATCACCGTTACATTCCTCTTTTGGAACAACCAACGATTTACCATCGAAAGTTGCCACCGGAATATCGGGGACAGGAGTTGGTTCGGCAGGCGCAGCCGTTTGTTCAGGTGGTTGGGTTGGTTCTACCGGCGCCTGAGTAGGGGTTGCTTCGCCGCAAGCCGCCAGGACCAAACTGGTCAATACAAACAGCAAGAACAAGGCGTACAAGGAACGTTTCATATTCTCCTCCTAAGAGAATGGGAATAATAGAGTAGAGCCTAAAACAACTCTCTCCTGCAACTGGCAAATGCCAGTAAAAGAATTATACAACAGGTTAATCACTACCTAACAAGAACGGGCATCCCCCTGCCATGCAAACGTGCGCGCCGCGAACCCGAAGGCCACACACCAGCAATGGATGTCCCGCAATAGGGACAAGCGCCATTCTCAGTAATATGATAAGCCATCACCACATAGCCCCGACGTTTAATGAGCACCCGATTACAAGCAGGGCAGTGGGTCGACTCATAATCTTCCACCAGACCCGGCAAATTACCGGCATACACATACCTTAATCCGGCTTCGCGGCCAATTTCAGCGGCTCGCAGCAGCGTTTGGGGTGAAGTGTAATCATAGTCTGTCATCTTATAATCAGGATGAAAAGCCGTCACATGCCAGGGAATATCTGCAGAAACGGAATGCAAAAAACGTGCCGCATCATACAGTTCATCATTACTATCATTGAAACCCGGCACGATGAGCGTAACCACTTCCACCCATAAACCAAGTGCATGCGCCAGCGCAACAGAATCCAACACATTCTTAAGCACCGCCCCCAAACGGCGATAGTTCTTCTCCTGCATCGATTTCAAATCCACCTTATAAGCATCTAACCAGGGGCGCAGATACTCCAGCGCTTCAGGGGTTGCGTTACCATTAGAGACAAAAGCGCACAGCAACCCGGCGGCCTTTGCCTTCTTGAAAATAGAAACGCTCCACTCAGAAGTAATCAACGGCTCATTGTAAGAAGAAACCAGCACATCGGCCTCATACCGCCTTGCCAAGCTCACCAACTCCTCAGCGCTGATGCGTCGCACCAAATTAACCGCCACTGCCGAAGCCGGATCGCGCATTGCTTGAGATGTCAGCCAGTTCTGGCAATACTCACAATGCAAATCACAGCCCAACATACCAAACGTCAGCGCTGTAGCGCCGGGCAAAACATGTGAAAACGGCTTCTTTTCAATTGGATCGGCCTGCAGCGCTGCTACATACCCCCAAGGAACGCGTAACTCCCCCTCTTGATTAAAGCGCACTTGGCAAATACCCCGTTTACCCGGCCGAATCAGACAACGATGCGCGCAAGCCGTACAACGAAGAGCACCATTCTCCAACGGAAGATAAAGTTCGCCCCGCGCAGTCATCGCATCAAGAAACATTCCCAAATCTTGCATAGAACACCTCATCAAGCAAACAAGAAAAACAAAGAAACTGGTAAACTGAAAGACATAACTATATAATACAACAATGCTTACCGTTTCGATTCAAGCAGGTGGAAAATCAAGCCGCATGGGGCAAGATAAAGCACTGATACCCTTTCGAGGCCAACTGCTCATCGAGCGCATCATCGCACGAGTGCGCCCGATTGCTGACGAAATCATTATCACCACCAACAACCCACAAGCCTACCGCTTTCTCGGCTTACCGCTTTTTACAGATATTTACCCCCAGCGTGGTGCACTGGGTGGACTACATACGGCCTTAACATGCGCTTCTCACCCTTTCGTAGCCATCGTAGCCTGCGATATGCCCTTTGTCAGCCCAGCGCTGATTGAATTTCAAAAGCGCATCTTACTTGACGAGAAAGTAGATGTTGTCATCCCTGCCGGACCGCAGGGCATGGAGCCTCTCCACAGTCTTTACCGGCGCGAAACCTGCCTACCAGCCTGCCAGGAAGCGCTCCTAACCGATCAGTGGAAGCTGATCTCATGGTTTCCGCGAGTACAGGTGCGCCTTCTTCAACCAGAAGAAATTCAACCTTACGACCCACATGGCCTGGCTTTTTGGAACGTTAACACCCCTGAAGAATTCCACCACGCCGAAATGCTCGCAACGGAAAAGAATGAATGAACTGGGAAGCAGAATGAGCGCGGACTAGATCTACACTCGCATCCGCTTCTCCATCCGCTTATCCGCTTCACCATCCGCTGCCCTCATCCGCTTATCCGTTTCCTCATCTGTTGCCCCATCCGCTTATCCGCTTCTCCATCCGCTGCCCTCATCCGCTTATCCGTTTCCTCATCCGTTGCCCCATCCGTTTATCCGCTTCACCATCCGCTGCCCTCATCCGCTTATCCGTTTCCTCATCCGTTGCCCCATCCGTTTATCCGCTTCACCATCCGTTGCCATCATCCGTTGCCCCATCTGTTTATCCGTTTCACCATCCGTTGCTTATACGCTGCCCTCTTCATCGCACAACCAGCACTGGGCAAGGCGCATGATTCAGCACCTTCTGCGACTGACTGCCCAACAACAGCCCTGTAATCTGCCCCAACCCACGCGACCCCATCACAATCAAATCATTGCCACGCGTTTGAGCCACGCGCAAAATAGCATCGGCTGCCGGGCCTTCCAAAATTTCGGTGTGAATATCGGCAGGGGTTTCACCAAGCACATCCAACGCTTGCCTTAGCACAGTCTCAGCTTCTGCAATCCGTTCATCAATCACACTTTGCAACTGAGGTTCACCCAGATATGATGGAATAGGGTCATACGCAACCACCACCCGCAAAACAACGGGAGATGGGCAAAAGCGAACCAAGCCAGCAACCATTTGGGCTGCCCTGCGAGCCGGCTCAGACCCATCAAACGCAAGCAAAACATTCTGGAACATACAGCACCTCCTTTACAATTTTCAGCATAGCACGCTTTTAGAAAAAAGCCAACACTCCGACAAACAACCGCACATTCTTGAACGAGGATACAAAAATGAAAACCAACGCTCGAATATCGCGTTACACTTTTCTGTCTTTTCTGCCATACTGAGAAAAAATGATATGATTCACCCATCGCTATACGATTCCATCGGAGGCACTCATGTCACTTGACCTGGCAAATATTCGCGCCCAATTTCCTGCCCTACAAAAACCTGTCATCTTCTTCGACAACCCTGGCGGCACACAAATTGCACGTCAATCGCTCGAACGCATCAATCACTACCTATTGGAGTGCAACGCCAACCACGAAGGCGCCTTTGCCACGAGTATCGCCTCCGATGCCATCCTAGAAGAAGCCCACCAAGCAATGGCCGATTTTTACAATGCGACTGACCCTGGAGAAATCATCTTCGGCAACAACATGACCACCCTCACCCTGCACATCAGCCGCTCCATAGCACGCACCTGGCAAGCGGGTGATACGATTGTCGTCACGCGGCTTGACCACGATGCCAACGTCACGCCGTGGGTGCTGGCTGCCCAAGATAAAGGCGTCAACGTCCTATGGGTAGATTTCCATCCCGAAGATGGCACACTCAACCTGACCGACCTAGAACGCGCACTCGAGCACAAACCGCGCTTGCTAGCAGTTGGCTACGCATCCAATGCGCTTGGCACCATCAACCCATTGCCGAAAATTATCGAAATGGCACATGCAGTGGGAACACTCGTCTATGTAGATGCTGTACAATACGCCGCACACGGGCCAATTGACGTACAACAGTTGGGATGTGACTTCCTGGTCTCATCCTCCTACAAATACTTTGGTCCGCATTGCGGCATCCTGTACGGCAAACGACATCTACTAGAGTCTTTATTTGCCTACAAAGTCCGCCCGGCATCCAATGCCCTCCCCCACAAATTTGAAACCGGCACCCAAAACCATGAGGGCATAGCCGGTGTGTTAGGCGCGCTCGAATACTTTGAGTGGCTCGGACGCACCTTTGGCGCAGAATACGTAGAAGGTCTGGCCGAAGAAGGCTACCATGGCCGGCGCCTAGAGCTCAAAAAAGCCCTCACTGCCCTACGCGCCTACGAATATGAACTCAACCGTGCCTTGCTCAGTGCCCTGCAATCGGTTCCTGGCCTACGGCTTTACGGCATCACCGACCCGCGCAAACTCGAACAACGTGTTGCCACCTTCTCCTTCCGTCTCAAAGACATTCCTCCCCGCCAAGTCGCCCAAAAACTGGCCGAACGAAGCATCTACGTCTGGGATGGCAACTACTACGCCATCAACGTCACCGAACGGCTCGGCCTAGAAGACTCAGGCGGCATGGTGCGCGTTGGCGCCGTGCATTACAACACCCTCGAGGAAGTGCAAAAATTACAAGAAGCACTACTGGAAATCAGCCGAGAATAAAACCGGCCTCCACCCACCCAAAAACGAACAAAAAAGCGAACCACCCCCACAGCGAGCAAACCTCTTACGGGCGATGGATACAAAAAATTTTCCACCGACATAAAAAGTATAATTCCAGCAATGCCTGCCCGCCAACCATTCCTTCTCGCTTTCTTCTTCACCCTTTGCCTTTTTGTTCTTTCCTCCTGTCTCACCGCCCCCCTCGTCACATCCACCGACCCAAAACCACAAGAAGCCTACGTCTTTGTCACAGCCAACCCACGAGCCAGTTCCACCCCCTTCCAACCTGCTCCCAATACCGAAACACCCATTCCCCAACCCACCGTTCAACCATCCCCAACCGCAACCATCCCGTCCACCCCTACCAATCCCCCTTCACCATCCCCTTGGCCGAGCGAAATACCAGCCTCCTGGAATGGGAAAAACCCCCAATACACCATCTCCGCACAAATGGACTACGCTAACCGCACCGTCACTGTTAGCCAAGTCGTAACATACCCAAACCAGACAGGAGAAACGCTTTCTACCCTGGTCATGGCCGTCAACCCAAACTTATGGAGAGGAGTCTTCTCGCTTCAAAACCTGACCATTAACCATGCACCTGCCGATTACACCCTCAGTGGACAGTGGTTAACAATTAACCTAACCCCACCCCTCCCCGCCACGCACACCATCGAAATCGGCATCGCCTATCAATTAAACCTGCCCTACAGTTCCACCGCTCACGAAAACTTCGGCTACACCTGGCGGCAAGTGAACCTAATTGATTGGTACCCCTTCGTTGTTCCATACATGGGCAACGGTGCATGGATTTTGCATGCCCCCCACCCCTACGGAGAAAACCTAGTCTATCCCCTAGCCGATTTCCATGTGCGCCTGACCTTCAGCGATGCCAACCCGCCCGTCGTAGCCGCCTCAGCGCCCGCACGCTACCTCAACGACGCATTCGTCTACGAGCTACCCAACGCTCGCAACTTCACCATCAGCGCCAGCCCCTACTTCCTAGTACAAACCGCCGAAGCAAACGGCATCACCATCTACAAATACTACTTTGCCGAGCACGCCGTTGCCGCCACACATGCCCTTGAACTCACCCGCCAAGCCATCCTAACCTACCAAAACCTCTATGGCCCCTATCCGCACACCGCCCTCTCCGTAGTCGAAACCGACTTAAATGACGGCCTAGAGACCGACGGCCTATATTTCCTAGCCGCCAACTTTTATGAGACCTACGATGGCACAGTACGCAACAACCTATCCGTCATCACAGTTCACGAAACCGCCCATCAGTGGTGGTATGGAGCCGTGGCCAACGACCAAGCACTTGAACCCTGGCTCGATGAAGCGCTTTGCACCTACAGCGAGCGCATTTTCTACGAGTACAATTACCCTGGCGCGCTCAACTGGTGGTGGAACTTCCGCATCTATTCCTACAATCCTACCGGCTATGTAGATTCGCACATCTACGATAGCAACACGTTCCGGGCCTACGTCAACGCCGTCTACTTCCAAGGCGCCAAATTTCTCGAAGCCCTGCGCTCCCGCATAGGAGATGCCGCATTCCTAGCCTTCTTGCAAGATTACTACACCCGTCATCGTGAACGTATCGCCACCGCCAACGACTTTTTCACCACCTTGTCTGCCCATACCGCCGCCGATTACTCCGACTTACTTCGTTCCTACTTCACCTACCGATGAGCAAAAAACACACCTCACGCACCTTCATCCTTATTTTTTGGCTTTTGACCTCCTGCAGCCCAGCCTTACCCGGTCTGGTCACCGTTACCCCCACAGAGAATCCAGCCCCCACCCCAACCCATGTCGCCACCCTAACGCCGCTACCAACCGACCTGCCAACCCCAACACCCCCTGCCCTTCCGCCACCTCCATCCCTGACCCCTGAAACCTCCCCACCAGACACATCCTCGGCGCTTCAAAACATCACTTACACCATCGAAGCCCTATTCGATTACGACAATAAAACCCTACTGGTCAACCAAAAAGTGACCTTCACCAACCACAGCGGCAGACCACTCGAAACCATCACCATGGCGGTCGAACCCAACCGGCGAGGTGGCATCTTCCGTATCGAACGCCTGGGGATAGATGGCATATCCATCAACAACTACACGCTTGAAAAACATCGCTTGGTCTTCACCCCCCCTGTGCCGATTGCACACGGCGCCTCCACCCAAATTGAATTGAACTACCTGCTGGCTTTACCGCTGAT